>CAXUEE010000288.1:0-2536 GCA_964249905.1 uncultured Acidobacteriaceae bacterium | reverse complement strand
CAGCCCCAAGGGCTGGACCGGCCCCAAGGAGGTCGACGGCCACAAAGTCGAGGGCTTCTGGCGCGCTCACCAGATTCCCATCCTCGACCCTAAGACGAACCCCGAAAATCTTGCCAAGCTCGAAGCCTGGATGCGCAGCTACAAGCCCGAAGAGCTCTTTGACTCAGCCGGCACGCTCGTCCCGGAGCTCAAGGAACTACCCCCGAAAGGCCTTCACCGCATCACCGGCAACCCCCACGCGAACGGCGGCCTCTTGCGCAAGCCGCTCGACCTGCCCGATTTCCGCGCCAGCGCCATCGACGTCCAGCAGCCCGGCCAGATCAGCGTCTCATCAACCGAAACGCTAGGCAAATTCTTGGGCGAAGTTATGGGGCGAAACATAACCAGCTTCCGCGTCTTCGGCCCCGACGAAACCGCCTCCAACAAGCTCCAGGAGATCTACAAAGTAAGCAAAAAGACCTGGGAAGAACCTCTCCTGCCCGAAGACGCCGACGGCACCGAAATCGCCCCCCTCGGCCGCGTCATGGAGATGCTTTCCGAGACCACCCTTGAAGGCTGGTTCGAGGGCTACGTCCTCACCGGCCGCCACGGCCTGCTCAACTCCTACGAAGCCTTCATCCACATCATCGATTCCATGTTCAACCAGCACGCGAAGTGGCTCGAGAAATCGAAGCTCGAGCTCCGCTGGCGCGCCCCCATCTCCTCCATCAACCTGCTCATCAGCTCGCTGGTCTGGCGCCAGGATCACAACGGCTTCACTCACCAGGACCCTGGCTTCCTCGACCTCGTCACCAACAAGAGCCCTGAAGTCACCCGCATCTATCTTCCGCCTGATGCGAACTGCCTGCTTTCGGTTGCCGACCACTGCCTGCGCTCGACCGATTACATCAACGTAATCGTCGCCGACAAAGCCCAGCACCTCCAGTACCTCTCTATGCCGGAAGCCGCGAATCACTGCACCAAGGGCATCGGCATCTGGAACTTCGCCTCAAACGACCAGGGTGCCGAGCCTGACGTTGTCATGGCCTGCGCCGGAGACATCCCCACCGCCGAGTCGCTCGCCGCCGTCGCCATCCTGCGCGAGCGCTGCCCGGGCCTGAAGATCCGTTTCGTCAACGTCGTCGACCTGTTCCGCCTCATGAACGAGCACGACCATCCGCACGGCTTATCCTCCCGCGAGTTCGACTCGCTCTTTACCCTCGACAAGCCCGTCATCTTCAACTTCCACGCCTACCCGTCGCTCATCCACAAGCTCACCTATCGCCGCCACAACCACGAGAACCTCCACGTCCACGGCTACAACGAAAAGGGCAACATCAACACGCCCTTGCAGCTCGCGATCATCAACGAGGTCGACCGGTTCCATCTCGCGATCGACGTCATCGACCGCGTCCCCTCGCTGCAATCCACCGCCGCCCACACCAAAGAGTGGCTCAAGGACCAGATCATCGACTCCATCAACTACGCCGACGAACACGGCATCGACCGCCCCGAAATCAACAACTGGAAGTGGCCCCTGTGAGCGGACAGCCTTTAGCGAGCGAGCCACCGCAAAATCCAAGTCAGTGCAGTACCTGCACACCAGAACAACGTGGCAAGAAAGACTAAGGCCAGCAACCCACCAATAGCGTAATACCAGCCAAATCCTCCCTGTGCAGTGAACATCGCAAACCCGAGAAATATCCAGGCCAGAAGAGCAAGGAGGATATCAATGAGGAGCGCAAGGCAAAGAGGGAATGCTGGACTAGATCTTGGTTTGAACTGGCTTCCTGCTCTTCATTAGCATTCAGCAGACCCATAAGCACCCTCATTCATGAAAACGTTTGGTTCAGAACTATTAGCGTTGGCGAGGCTCTAATCCACCGGCAGTCGCCGCTCCGCCAGCTCCGCAAAGTATTCCGCCGCCAACGGCAAAATCGCATCATTGAAGTCATACTGCGGCGTATGCAGCCCCGCATTGTGCGGACTCCCCACCACCTCCGTCTCCGTCTGCCCGATCGCCATAAACGCTCCCGGACGCACCTGCAGAAACGCGCCAAAATCCTCCCCACCCGTGATCGGCGGCATCGTCTTCACCTGCTCCGCGCCCACAATCGCCGCCGCCGCAGCCTCACAGTAGGTCGTCGCCGCCGGATCGTTCACCGTCGCATCCATCAGCCGCGTATACACAAACTCGCTTGTTCCCCGAAACATCACCGCGGTACTGGCTGCCATCTCCTGCATACGCTTCTCGATGTGATCCCGCACACCCGCGTGAAATGTCCGCACCGTCCCCGTCAGCCGCGCCATATCTGGAATCACGTTGTCCGCGCCGGTGCCCGCCTGCACATTCGTCACGCTGACCACCGCCGCCAGCATCGGATCGCTCTCCCGGCTCACCAGCGTCTGCAGCGCCAGCACCAGCTGCGCCGCCGCCGGAATCATGTCGCAGGTCCCGTGCGGCATCCCGGCATGCCCGCCCTTGCCCTTCAGCAGAATCTCGAACACATCGACCGCCGCCAGCATCCGCCCCGCGCAGAAAGCGAACGCGCCGCGC
>CAXUEE010000287.1:0-2856 GCA_964249905.1 uncultured Acidobacteriaceae bacterium | reverse complement strand
GATATCGGCGGCACCGGTCTGAAGATGATGGCGCTCGACAACGACGCGAAACCTGTCACCGAACGCGTCCGCTCAGAAACCCCGGTAAAGCCGACGCCGGCGCGTGTGATGGAGGTGCTGGAGAGGCTGCGCACGCAGATCCCGCCTGTGGACCGCGTTTCGGTCGGCTTCCCGGGCGTTATCAAGAGCGGGCACACCCTGACCGCGGCCAACCTGCACCCCGACTGGGTGGGCTACGACCTGAAAGGCGAGTGCGAACGGCGCTGGGGCAAGCCGGTCCGCGTTGCCAATGACGCCGCCGTGCAAGGCTACGGGGCCATTCGCGGCGAGGGGGTGGAGCTCGTCATGACGCTCGGCACCGGCATGGGCTCGGCCCTGTTTACGCGCGGCCACCTGAGCCCCGGCCTTGAGCTTGGCCACCATCCGTTCCGCAAAGGCAAAACCTACGAGGACTACCTGGGCCGGCGCGGCTTCAAGGAGATCGGCCCTAAGAAGTGGAACAAGCTGCTCGCAAAAGCGATTGAGCAAACTGCGCACACGTTCAACTGGGATTGGCTGTACATCGGCGGCGGCAACGCCAAGCTCGTCTCGTTCACGCTGCCTGACCATGTCAGCCTGGTCTCAAACCAGGACGGGCTGCTGGGCGGGATCAAGCTGTGGGGGGATGAGGTGTAGGCGGTTTGCTGGTTCTGGCTGGGCGGTACTCTCACGGAAGAGAGCGATGCCAAGGCTGTGGAACCTCACTCTCGGGCGAGACGGCTAACTGAAGATCGTGAGGGAATCTAAGGCAGTTGAGTATCTGCCACGCATTCACCAGGCCTATACACCTTTGCATTTTGCCCCGAGTTGAGCCACCACTGCTGCCAGCGTTGCCGCGCCAAGGCTACCCAGAGCTCCGGTGAGGACTCTTGGACATAATGGTGGGTGAGTTGCTGAAGGGCAGCATCTGCACTCGCTGCCTCATCTGTCAATATCTTTCCGCCGGGAAAGAGGGACGGTTTCAACAAGCTGATGAGCAGTGGGATAGCCGCCCGGCTCCCTGTGTCTCCAAGCGCGAAGATGGCGCTGCTTCGAGCGTCCGGTCCAGCCGCATTTAGCCGATTGATGAGCGCAGGGATCGCCGCGTCACCTCCGCTTTGGGCAGCATAGAGGAGATACATAGCCCCGAGTCGGTCAGCAGCGTCAAGGAGAAGTGGAAGCCATTTGGGATGGTGCGTCCTGCCAAGGTACTCGGCTGCACTTACAGACTCATACGTGTCGGCTTCAGAGTGGGCAAGCATGTCTGCAAGAGCAGAAAGGCTTTCTGGAGTGGACAGGTTAGCAAGAGCCAGCGGGGCAAACTGCTTCAGCACATCGTCTTTTGACGTAGCAAACGTCAGCAGCAAAGGCTCCAGTGCGGGCGGTGCGAGGGTAGCAAGTGTGCGTGCCGCTTCTCTTCGGACCTGAGTATCCTCCGAGCGAAGCTGTTCAACAAACGGGGCGTACAGAGAAGGAGACGCTTCAAGCGTTTCGTCCACACGGAGATCAAACACTTGGTGGACTTGGCTGCTGCTGTGACTCTCGAATAGGTGCGAATCAGGACTGAGAGGCGCATAGTCAATAGTGCGAAGCGCATCTACGGTATAGTTTCCTGCTAACTTGACCGGAGGGTTTAGATTCCCTCCAGAATTATCAGCGTAATTGAGAAGAATGCGCTCCGTACGGGATGCATGGGGCGCAAGTGTGATAGCTCCTGCCAGGCAGCTAACGGCATAGCCCTGCGAACAGGCGACGTGCGGAGATCCCTGGGAAGAGACTTGGATCTGGTACCCGGAGCAGAAAGAATAGGGATCAGATGTAATTACTTCTTCAGGCTCCGATCCTTGGTTCAGGAGATTCAGGTTCAGAAATACAGGCTCTCCAGGAGCGAAGGTGGACTTATCGACTGAAAAGGTACCTGTCACCTGAGCGACGCACAGGGAGGGAGCCATGAGTGCCACGAAGATGGAAGAGCGAACCATAAGGACATAGACACCGCAAACGCGGAAGCGGCGCCGAAAGAGCGATCAAGTGCCCTGGCAGGCAGATCTTCCTCGTCACGTCGCAATTGTGCCCGAGAGGTGCGCTTGGCATGGTGTCTACCCCAGCTGTCAGCTGTTCAGAAGCAGGCGGTCCTCAACAAACAAGCAGATACATCAGCGTACGAGTTACGGCCTTTGCTGAAGCTGCCCACTCCCGGGCGGTACGATGAAGGCGCATGCCTACCCCGACACCCATCCGCGTGCTCGTTGCAGAAGACCAGGCAATGCTGCTCGGCGCCCTCGCCGCGCTGCTTGAGCTTGAGCCGGACATCACCGTGTGCGGCTGCGCCGCCAACGGCAGGGAAGCGCTGTCGCTGATCGGGAAGCTCCAGCCGGATGTGCTCGTGACCGACGTCGAAATGCCCGAGCTGAGCGGACTTTCGCTTGCCGCCGAGGTGCGCGACCGCTATCCGCAGCTGCGCACCATCATCCTGACCACCTTCGCGCGGCCCGGATACCTGCGGCGCGCGCTTGACGCCGGCGCGAAAGGCTACCTGCTCAAGGACCGCCCCTCGGCGGAGCTCGCCAACGCGGTGCGGCAGGTCCATGCCGGTAAACGCATGTTTGACCCCGAGCTGGCCGCGGAAGCGTGGGCCGAGGCTGACCCGTTGACGGAGCGCGAGCGGCAGATCCTGCGCCTGGCCGGCGAAGGACGCTCCTCGGCTGAAATCGCCGCCGAGTTCCGCCTCTCGGAAGGCACAGTGCGCAACTATCTATCGGAGGCGTCGAGCAAGCTGGGTGCCGCGAACCGGATCGACGCCGCCCGGATCGCTCGTACAAAGGGCTGGCTCTAAGG
>CAXUEE010000286.1:1941-3486 GCA_964249905.1 uncultured Acidobacteriaceae bacterium | reverse complement strand
ACGAAGAAGAGCGGATAGAGGATGTAGAGCGGGAGCGGACGATCAGGTGGAGCGGCGACTTGGGTGAGACGCGTCGGCATTCCGGTCTAGTTGACGGAAGAACCCGGTACCGGGATGATGGGCGTCGCGGGCGCGGCGGCGGGCGGGACGGGCTCGAGGACGAGCTTGCCGAAGGTCTGTTCGTACTGGGCGAGATTGTGGCCAAGCACGTTCCAAAGAGCCTTTGCCTGCTGGGGGCTGAGGTAGACGGCCTGAAAGTTATTGAGGTCGACCTCGGTGGCGGAAGACTGCTGCATGGTGCCGAAGACAAGCTGGAAGTCCCACACCGACATGCGGACCTGGACCGAGTTGGCATAGGCTTCGCGATAGTCGTCGGTCTTGTTGAGGCGGATCTCCGGCTGCGGTGTGGCGTCGTTCGGATTGTTCTGGCTCATGGTCTCTACTTCGGAAGTTTGATAGTTGGTGCGAAAGGGGGGACTTGAACCCCCACGGATTGCTCCGCCAGATCCTAAGTCTGGTGCGTCTGCCAATTTCGCCACTTTCGCATTGTGGTTTACCGCGCGGATAACTGAATTGTACCGCGTCGCATGCAGGCGTTGCGTGCTGATCATGTGAGGTTTGTTGAGGTCAGGCGGCCTGGTGAGGGTCGAGCCACTGGCCGGCGCGGCACCAGCTGGTCTCCATCTCGGGGAGGCTGAGGCGGCCGTGCCCGTGGCGGCAGACCTGCTCGGTACCGTTCCATTCCAGCAGATTGTGCGACGGACGGCCGATGCGGGCGGGGGATTGGAGAGCCTGCAGGCAGTGCTTGCAGCGGGTGTCCTGATCCTGAAAGGCCCAGCGAAGGCCGGTGATTGAGAAGATAGCGGCGAAGAAGGTCTGGCTGACCTCAAGCGCGAGGGGGAAGCTGGCGTGTAAGGGCAGATAGAGATCGGCACTGACGAGGAAGGCCAGCAGGAGGATGAGCGAAGCCTTGAGGAGAAAGAATGTCTGGCGGCGAAGTCGCAGAAGAGCGCCGGGGGTTTGGTCGACGTGGCGGCGGGAGGCGGTGCCGAAGGTGACGAGGGCGACCAAAATGCCTTCGCAGAGGAAGCGATGCCACGGAGCGGCGAGTTCGGCGACCAATTGCTGCGAGCTGCCGCTGAGCAGAAGCGCCGCAAGGGCTGAGACCAGGCAGGCCGAGGTGAGCGACGCCAGGCAAAGGGTTGCGGTGCCCGCGAAGGCACGCTTGATAGCTTCGGTGCGGAGCCAGAGGGCGTCGCGCGTGAGGCCGAGGGCAAGGGTCGCGGCGGGTTTGGTGCGGGTGCGCCTGCCGTGATGCAGGTGCCAGAGTTCGGAGTGCCAGGTGCGGAGCCACTCTTCGCGGTCGGCTGGCGGAACCGCGTACTTGACCGTGGTGAGGAGGAGTTCGTCGTTGCGAGGAAGTGGGCTCATGCAAGTTTCTCCGGGAGAAGGCGTGCGAGCAGAGGATAGCGTTCGGTGGCGGCGTGGGCGGCGGTGGTGCCTTCCGGCGTGACTTCGTAGTAGCGGCGGGCGGGGCGTCCGGCC
>CAXUEE010000286.1:952-1931 GCA_964249905.1 uncultured Acidobacteriaceae bacterium | reverse complement strand
AATGGGAGGTGACGAGGGCGTCGCGTTCAAGCCGGCGGAGCGCTGGATAGACGGTTCCGGAGGGGAGTCCCGTGACGTCCATGATGTCGAGGCCGAAGCGGAAGCCGAGGCTGAGCGCCTTGAGGATGAGGGCGGCGGAATGGGAGAGGCGTGGGGGCATTGGAGAGGTTCGATCCAGGATTGTTCATTTTGAACGATGACTTTTCAGTTTTCAGTTTTCAGTTTTCAGTTTTCAGTTTGAAGAAGGCGTGTGTGGTGGCTATGTAGTATGCTAGCATTCGATTGTGAAGAGTAGTTTGCTACATAGGGGTAGAGAGATGCTTGAGTTGCGGGACGTTTCGAAAAGTTATCGGAGTATTCCGGCGGTTGAGGGTGTGAGCTTCACCTTACGGGAGGGTGAGGTGCTGGGTTACCTGGGGCCGAATGGGTCGGGCAAGTCGACGACGGTGAAGATGGTGATCGGGATGACGAAGCCGACGAAGGGCAAGGTGCTCTTTCATGGGTGGGACATCCATGACGATCTGGCTGGGTTTCGGGCGCGGCTGGGGTACGTGCCGGAGGAGGCGCAGGTTTATACGCACTTGTCGGGGCTGGAGTATCTCGAACTGGTCGGGCGGCTGCGGGGGATGTCCGATGGGTTGATTGAGCGCAAGGGGAGACGGTTGCTGGAGCTGCTCTCGCTCGAGAAGGCGCAGTACATGCCGATAAGCGAGTACAGCAAGGGGATGAAACAGAGGGTGCTGCTGGCGGCGGCGCTGCTGCATGATCCGGCTCTGCTGGTATTTGACGAGCCGCTTTCGGGCCTCGATGCCGTTTCGGCACGGCTGTTCAAGGATCTGTTGGTGCTGCTGTCGCGCGAGGGGAAGGCGATTCTGTACATCTCGCATGTGCTCGAGGTGGTGGAGCGAGTGTGCGACCGGGTGATTGTGCTGTCGAAGGGGAGGGTGGTGGCAGATGCTTCGCCGGCGGAGCTGACGCG
>CAXUEE010000286.1:0-942 GCA_964249905.1 uncultured Acidobacteriaceae bacterium | reverse complement strand
GGAGGTATTTGCGCAGTTGGTGCGGCAGGTGGATACGACCGATGTGGCGAAGGAGCTGGTGGCGGCGATGGGGGTGCGGGCATGAACAGGAACTCGGTGATGCGGACGCTGGTCCGGCATTTTTTTCGGCGGTTCTTCGATAACGACACGGTGCACGTGCAGGGGGAGACGCTGACGACGGTGGTGCGGGCGCTTGCGATCGTAGCGGCGCCGGGGCTGATGATCGCGTTCTTCCTGCAGAACGCGTATCCGCAGAGAACGCTTTGGGGCGCGATCGAGGATCAGTATTTCTTTGTGCTGTATTCGTTTGTGGCGATGGGCGCGGTGACGGTGGTGGAGTGGGAGATGCTGTTTCCGGATCGGCTCGACTTTCTGGTGCTGACGCCGCTTTCGTTGAAGTCGAGGCAGTTGCTGATGAGTAAGGCGGCGGCACTGTTGGCGTTCCTGGCGCTGTTTCTATTGAGTGCGAATGTGTTGGGGGCGGTGATTTTGCCGGCGGTTACGAAGGGGACGCTGGGTGCGCTTTATCGGCAGATGTTTGCCCATTTCGTGGCGACCGGGCTGGCTGGACTGTTTGCGTCGCTGGCCCTGCTGGCGCTCGGCGGGGTGATGTTGTGCGTGCTGGATCCAAGGCGGTTCAGGGTGGCTTCACCGTTGCTGCAGATGCTGGCGGTGGTCGGATTGGTGTTGCTGCTGGTGCACTATGGGCGGTACGGCGATGACTTGAAGGCGATCCTGAGCGAACCGCTGGGGCGTGCGCGGTGGTTTGCGCCCTATTGGTTCCTGGGGGTGTACGAGACGCTGATGCGGGGTAATGCGGCGCCGGCATTTGCATGGGAGCTGGCGGGGTATGCGTACGTTGGGACGGCGGTTGCGGCGGGGTTGGTCGTGATCACGTATCCGCTGGCGTGGGCGCGAATGCAGCGAGTGGCGATTGAAGGA
>CAXUEE010000285.1:436-3681 GCA_964249905.1 uncultured Acidobacteriaceae bacterium | reverse complement strand
CACTTGGGAGCACTTCGACGACACCGTGTACGGCGGCGACTTTCTCGCCAACCAGACCCCCGTCAAGCAGATGACCGCGCAGGGTCCCGCCATCATCGACCTGCTCGACCGCTACGGCGTTCCCTTCAATCGCACCCCCGAGGGCCTGCTCGACTTCCGCCGCTTCGGAGGCACACTCTACCAGCGCACTGCCTTCGCCGGAGCCACGACCGGCCAGCAACTTCTCTACGGCCTCGATGAACAGGTCCGCCGCCACGAGTCCGAAGGCCGCGTCACCAAGTACGAAGGCTGGGAGTTCCTCTCCGCCGTCGTCGATGACTCCGGCGTCTGCCGCGGCATCTCGGCCATGGATCTCCGCACCATGGAAGTCCGGACGTTCCCGGCAGACGCGATCATTATTTGTACAGGCGGCAACGGAGCCATCTTCGGCAAGTCCACTAACTCCGTCGTGTGCACCGGCTCCGCCCAGTCCGCCCTTTACCAGCAGGGCGCCTTCTACGCCAACGGCGAGTTCATCCAGGTCCATCCCACCGCCATCCCCGGCGAAGACAAGCTCCGCCTCATGTCTGAGTCCGCCCGCGGCGAAGGCGGCCGCGTCTGGGTCCCGCGGGATCGCACCGAGAAGCGCACAGCCCGTTCCATCCCCGAAGCCGACCGTTACTATTTCCTCGAAGAACGCTACCCCAAGTACGGCAACCTCGTCCCCCGCGACATCGCCACCCGCGAAATCTTCAAAATCGTCTATGAAGACAACATGGGCATCGACGGCCAGCCCATGGTCTATCTCGACCTCACCCACCTCCCCGCCGTCCGCCTCAACAAGCTCGAGGGCATCCTCGAAATTTACGAGAAGTTCGTCGGCGACGACCCGCGGGAAGTCCCCATGAAGATCTTCCCCGGCGTCCACTACACCATGGGCGGCCTCTGGGTCGACCTCGAACAGCAGACCAACATCCCCGGCATCTTCGCCGCCGGAGAGGCCGACTACTCGATCCACGGAGCCAATCGCCTCGGCGCCAACTCGCTGCTCTCCTGCATCTACGCCGGCCTCCTCGCCGGCCCCAACGCCGTCAATTACGCGAAAGCCCTTAAGCCTCAAACCGGAGACGGAGGCCACGCTGCTGAGCTCAAGCGCCAGCTCGACAAGAACCAGGTCCTCCTCGCCTCCACCGGCACCGAGAACCCCTTCAAGCTCTGGCGTGAACTCGGCGAAACCATGACCAAGCACGCCACCATCGTCCGCTACAACGCCGGCCTCGACGAAGCCGACGCCAAGCTCGTCGAACTCCTCGCCCGCTACCAGAACATTAACCTCTCCGACAAGGGCCAGTGGGCCAACACCAGCTTCGCCTTCACCCGCCAGCTCTATAACATGCTCGAACTCGCCCGCGTCATCGTCCAGGGAGCCCGCCAGCGCGACGAATCCCGCGGTGCCCACTACAAACCCGACTTCCCCACTCGCAACGACGAGCAGTTCCTAAAAACCACCAAGGCTGCCTTCGTCGACCAGGCTCCCCAAATCACTTACGAGGATGTAGACACGCAGTGGATCAAACCCCGCCCCCGCGTCTACACCTCAGCGTAGTCCAACAGCCGACATATCCTTAACGCGTCAATCGCCATCGTATAGCGCACTATGCAAATCGATCCGAAACTCACCTTGGCTATTTACATCGGCGGCGGAATCATCTTCATCGCTGTCCTTGTTTTCATCTTCGTTTACATCCGCAATCTGAAAACCAAACAGGCAACACTCGCAGCAAAGGGTCGCCTACCCATCAGCAAGGAAGAAGGCATCGCCATAGCAACTGAGGCGAAGAGGCGGTAGCTGTTCCGCTCCTCGTCAGCCATGGTGAAGCACATACCTAAATCCTGAATGCGCTTGCGCCTTCAGAAGCCAAGAACGAAGAGGGCTACACCATGGCCACAGCCACTTTGCCAGCACCGACCAGCCACGCCGCCGCTGTACGTACCAACACCCGCACCATCAAAGTCGAGATCAAGCGCCAGGCCACGCCTGACTCTCCGGCCCGCACGGAGAAGTTCGAGATTCCTTACCGCCCCGGCATGAACATCACTTCCGTGCTGGGTGAGATCGCCGCCGAACCCATCACCGCCGACGGCCAGCAAACCACAGCTATCGCCTACGACGCCAACTGCCTCGAAGAGATTTGCGGGTCCTGCGCCATGCTCATCAACGGCAAAGCCCGTATGGCGTGCTCCGCCTTGGTCGACAAGCTGCGTAAAGGGGACGAGCCCATCACCCTCGCTCCGCTGTCGAAGTTCCCCGTCATCCGTGACCTCGCGGTAGACCGTTCTGTCCTTTTCCAGAACCTCAAGGCCGTCAAGGCCTGGGTCCCCATTGACGGGACCTACGACCTCGGCGCCGCCCCCCGCCAGTTCCCCCAAATCCAGGAGGAGCGCTACCCGCTCTCCAACTGCATCTCCTGCACCATCTGCATGGAGGTCTGCCCGCAGTTCAACGACTCCACCAACTTCGTCGGCGCCGCCACCATCGCCCAAGTGAAGCTTTTCAACATGGACCCTGCCGGTGCCGTCCTCAAAACCGAGCGTCTCCGCGCCCTCGCCGGAGACGGTGGCGTCCAGGAGTGCGGCATGGCACAAAATTGCGTCGCCGCCTGCCCCAAGCAGCTCCCTCTGATTGAAGCTATCTCCGACGTAAGCCGCGACGTCGTCTTCCAGCAGGTCAAAGACCTCTTCGCCCGCTAAAACTCGTACCAGCACACAGATCACGTCATCCTGAACGGAGTGAAGGACCCCTGCATTTCATCTTTGCCGTTGGCTGTTCTCACCCCAAGCACCAAAAAAGAATCCCGCCACCAAGGCGGGATTTCTTCTCACAACCCAACAACCTACTTCGTAAAGATACTGCTGCCCGGAATCTTAGTCTCATCCGAGGTAATTCGGTTCTCCGCCCGCTTCGCGCTCTCCATCGCATCCTTATTCAATCTGCTCTCTTCGGACTCTTCCCCAGACGACTCAATCGCCTCATGCGAAGGCCGTCCCGGAATCTTGGTCGCATCCATTCCCTGTGCCATAGTGCACCTCTATCTTATCTGGATGACAGCCAACCCGTCCGAGTTGCCATCTACTCTGCACAACGCCCAATCACTTCTCCGCCAGCACGGAGATCTTATGGATCTGCGGCGGCTCCGTAAACAGTTCGCTCGCCTTTGCCATCAGCGCCTTGGATGCGGTGTATTCCATCACAGGTGTGCCAAGAC
>CAXUEE010000285.1:0-254 GCA_964249905.1 uncultured Acidobacteriaceae bacterium | reverse complement strand
GAAAGTGTCGAAGATGCTGTACGCGCCGTCATCTTCCTTAATCGCAAACCAATCGACGGTTCCCTGTTCCGCCTGCGCCATCGCCGCGCCCTGCTTCAGAAAAGCCTCAACCTCGGCTTCTTTTCCTGGCTTTGCTTTCATACGCCCGTACAGTGCTAACTTGCTCATCGTAAGTCCTCCCTGTCCTTGGATGCGGACCTCCGCCGCCACGCCCGGCTTTGCGCCCGACTCTCCCTTTGGAATAGTCTTAAGTC
>CAXUEE010000284.1:0-3744 GCA_964249905.1 uncultured Acidobacteriaceae bacterium | reverse complement strand
GTGGGGCAGAAGTTGAAGGCGCTCTCGCGGACGCAGCAGGTGCTGTGTATCACGCATTTACCGCAGATCGCGGCGTTTGCGGATCATCACTTTGTGATTGAGAAGACGGAGAGCCGGGGGCGGACGCAGACCAATATCCGGGGGATGGAGGATCAGGAGCGGGTGCGCGAGATTGCGCGGATGCTGAGCGGGGCGACGCTGACGGAGACGAGTTTGCGGCATGCGGAGAATCTGCTCTCGGCGAGCCGATGAGCATCTCGCGTGTTTGGCTTGGCATCGCATCTGGAGCAGGACGAAAGCGGAGGGGACTATGGCGGACGAGAAGAAGAAGTGTGCGCATGGCTCGTGCCAGTGCATGGCGGCTGAGGGATCGAAATATTGTTCGACGTTTTGCGAAGACGCAATGGGCGTAACGACACTGCAGTGCGACTGCGGCCATCCCGGTTGCAGAGGGCAGGAGCTGTAGGAGCACGGGCTCGCGGCAAGGCGGTGGCAGCGGGCCCCCCAGCCTTGCCCAGATTGGTGCAAGTGCAATGTTTCTTTCGGATGAACGCGGTATACTTTAAGGTGTGACGGCATCCACGGCTGAACCTATTTTCGAAGAGACTTCGTCCCATCTGACTCCTGTCAAGCGGGTCCTGCTGCTGAAGCCACGAGGTTTCTGCGCGGGTGTGGTGCGGGCGATTGATATCGTGCAGATTGCGCTGGAAACGTTTGGCGCGCCCATCTATGTGCGCAAGGAGATTGTGCACAACAGTTATGTGGTGAACGATCTAGCCAAAAAGGGCGCGATCTTCGTCAATGAGCTGGACGAGGTACCGGAAGGTGCACGGGTCATCTATTCGGCGCATGGGGTTTCGCCGGCGGTGCGGCAAAGGGCTCGGGAGCGCGGGCTGAAGGTGGTCGACGCGACCTGTCCTCTGGTGACCAAGGTCCATGTGGAGGCGATCAAGTTCGCCAAACAGGGCTATTCGCTGGTGCTGGTGGGGCATCGCGATCACGAAGAGGTTGAGGGCACGCAGGGCGAGGCTCCGGAGGTGACGCAGGTGGTTTCGACGCCGGAGGAGGTCGAGGCGCTGGTGGTCCCGAATCCGGACAAGCTGGCGTACCTGACGCAGACGACGCTGTCGCTGGACGAGGCGCGATCGATGATCGACGCGCTGAAGGCGAAGTTCCCGAACATCGTGGGGCCGCATGCGCAGGATATCTGTTACGCGACCGAGAACCGGCAGACGGCAGTGAAGAACGTGGCGCATGGGGCGGATCTGGTTTTGGTGGTGGGTTCGCGGAACAGCTCGAACTCGAACCGCCTGGTGGAGGTTTCGAAGAATCTGGATACCAACTCCTACCTGATTGACACGGCGGACGCGATTCAGCCGGAGTGGCTGAACGGCGTGAACACGGTGGCGGTGACGGCCGGGGCTTCGGCGCCTGAGGTTCTGGTGAAGGACGTTGTGGAGTATCTACAGTCCAAGGGGTACGGAGACGTGGACGAGGTCGAGGTGATGCCGGAGAATGTGCGTTTCGGCCTGCCGCCGGAGATCGTTCAGGCAATTGCATCGGCGCCGAAAAGGGCTGACCAGCCCAGTGCGTAGCCGGGCGCAGATGCGTCTTCTTGAGAGAGTTTGCCGTTGATGAGTTCAGGACAATCTTTCAATCCGCAGAGCGGTGGTTCGCGCGTGCAGCCTCGATTTGGACGCCTCGACCTGGGGCTTGAGCGGATTTCGGAGGGCATTCAGCATGCCACCGAATGGCTGCTGGGCGAGCAGCATCCGGACGGCTACTGGTGCGGCGAGCTTGAGGCCGACTCGATGCTCGAGAGCGACTATATCTTCATGCACACGCTGCTGGGGACGGGCGACCGCGGCAAGATGGAGCGGGCGGTGAATGAGATTCTTCGCCAGCAGAATCCGGACGGGGGCTGGAGCAACTACCCCGGCGGGCCGTCGAATGTCAGCTACGGGGTAAAGGCGTATCTAGCCCTCAAGTTAATGGGCTATGCTGCCGATGAACCTGTCATGGTGAAGGCGCGGGAGTCGGTGCTGCGGCTGGGCGGAGTGGTGGAGTGCAATACGTTCACCAAGATCTACCTGTGCGCGCTGGGCCAGTACGACTATGACGCGGTCCCGGCGGTGCCGCCGGAGATCGTGCTGTTTCCGACCTGGTGCTATTTCAATATCTACGAGATCAGTGCGTGGTCGCGCGCGATTCTCGTGCCTCTCTCAATCATTTACGCGAAGAAGCCATTTAAGAAGATTTCGCCGGAGCAGGGGATTGACGAGCTGTTTGTCGGCGGGCGCCTTGGAGCCAATCTGCGGCTGCGTTGGGACAAGAAGCACATTATTTCCTGGCGCAACGTCTTTCTTTTTCTGGACCGCGTAGCGCACCTGGCGGAGCGCGTGCACATTCGGCCGCTGCGAGCAGTGGCGCTGAAGCGGGCCGAGCGCTGGATGCTCGATCATTTTGAGCGTTCGGATGGGTTGGGCGCGATCTATCCTGCCATGCTGAACGCGATTGTGGCGCTGCGTTACCTGGGCTACTCGGCGGACGATCCGCAGGTGATCCGGGCGATGGATGAATTTGAGAAGCTGGGCATCGATTGCCCGATGGGGACTCCGGACGATCCGACGCCGAGTTTTCGGATGCAGCCGGCGTTTTCCCCGGTGTGGGATACGGCGCAGGTGCTTTCGACGCTGGGTGAGTGTGGGTTGCCGCGTAACGACGCGAGACTGGTGAAGGCGGCGGACTGGCTGCTTTCGAAAGAGATTCGGTACAAGGGCGACTGGTCGCACACGGTCAAAAATGTCGATCCGAGCTGCTGGTGCTTTTTCTTCAACAACGATCATCAGCCGGATGTGGACGATACGGGCGAGGTGCTCCTGGCGCTGAAGTCGGTCGACAACCCGCGCGAGCGGTACCAGCACGAGGTGACGACGCGCGCCGTGGAGTGGGTGTTTGCGATGCAGTGCAAGAACGGCGGTTGGGCGTCGTTCGACAAGGACAACAACAAGAAGATCTTCGAGTCGATTCCGTTTGCCGACCACAATGCCATGATCGATCCTCCGACGGTTGACATTACGGGTCGCATCCTGGAGATGCTGGCCAGCTACGGGTATACACGGCGCGACCCGCGGGTCGAGCGGGCGGTTCAATTTCTGCTCAAGGAGCAGGAGCCGGACGGAAGCTGGTTTGGGCGCTGGGGTGTGAATTACCTCTACGGCACGTTCCTGGTGCTGCGGGGCCTGGAGGCGATGGGGTACTGGAATCATGAGCCCGCGATCCAGCAGGCGGCGGAGTGGATCCGCATGGTGCAGAACGGAGATGGCGGCTGGGGCGAGACGTGCGGCAGCTATGACGATCCGGGCACGCGCGGCATCGGGCCGAGCACCCCATCGCAGACGGCGTGGGCGGTGCTTGGATTGCTGGCCGCGGGGGATACGCGGAGTGACTCGGTGGCGAAGGGCGTACGCTGGCTGATCGATCGCCAACGTCCGGAGGGTACCTGGGACGAGGCGGCGGAGCGTGGCAATGGAGAGTCGGTGTACACGGGGACCGGGTTTCCGCGGGTATTTTACCTGGCGTACCACCTTTATCGGCACTATTTCCCTCTGCTTGCGTTGACCACGTACCGGCGCGCGAGGGAGCGGGAAGAGGCTGCGGCTTAAGGCCGGCGATCGTCCTTGAACCTAAAGGGGCGGAACAGGCATCATGTGTAAGAGCTTCAAGGAGAGACAACGATGGCAG
>CAXUEE010000283.1:2838-3762 GCA_964249905.1 uncultured Acidobacteriaceae bacterium | reverse complement strand
GTTCGGCATCCCATCCTCGGCGAGTGCCGACACGACGCCGGCGCGCTCCCCAGTCCGTTCCCCGTTTAGGGCGAGCACCTCGTCGTGGATCTCATCGGGCCAGCGATACCGGTATTTCTTCTGTTTCGCGCGGCCTCTGGTCGGCGCTTCATCATCATCTTCCTCGTCGAACTCGGAGAAGAACTCGCACACGGGCTCATCATCTGTAAGCAGGTCGTGCCAGCCGTAAGCCGCGAGCACGGCGTGGTCCATCGCGGCATGGAGGCGGCGCAGCTCGGCGATCTCGGGCGCGTATTCGTCCGGCCGGTGGAAGCGGTTGTAGGTCTTGGTGAGCCCTTCGTTGTTGCGGACCATCAGCGCGGCGCGGAACTCGTAGTAGGCTCGGCCTGCTTGTTCCAGGGCTTCGTTTGCTTCGTAGTGCTCGGGGAAGGGGAAGGTCTCGAAGCAGTCGGATGGGGTGTATACCGGATCGTCCTTCATCGAGGAACCGGTAAAGTCCGACCAAATTACGTGAAGATTGGATTGCAAGATCGCTGCCGTCTGCCAACTGTTGTCAACGAAGATGACAAGCTTGTGTCCAAAAACTCTACCGGTTTCTGCCAAGGAGAAAAAGCGCTGACTGCTTGTCTGACAGGTCATCAGCACGCTCGGCATAGTTTGCACAGCGCGAGTAAGTCCCGGTCGCTTTTCGGCGTAATGCCACCACCGCTCCCGCAAAGCATCTCGATTCTGTACATCCCGCTCCGGCTTTACCCGCTCGCGCACAATCGCCAGCAAATCCGGCCAGTCTTCCGTGACCGGGCCAGGGTAATCCGGCGCAACCACCCCATCCCGTAACTGCCTGCGCTGTCTGACCTCGCCCAGCTTCAGCCAACTCTCCCCATCCGCCATCCGGCACAGCGGAAAGTCCTCGAAGTTAATGAC
>CAXUEE010000283.1:1887-2828 GCA_964249905.1 uncultured Acidobacteriaceae bacterium | reverse complement strand
TACCGGTGGTGCGCGTGCGTAGGGCTGTTGTTGACCTCCTCGCCGCCGAGATACGGCAAGATACGCTCCGCGTTGCGCGGGTTTCGCTCGATCAGCGCGCGCATGTCGGCCAGCGAAGACGCGACGCCCTTGGTGTCGGTGTCGTCGAAGGTAAAGCCCATGCCCAGCACGAAGCTGCCGATAAAGCTCTTGCCCGCATTCTCGTCCAGGCGTTTGGGGTCCTCGCTGCCCCCGGCGTGGAACAGGTACGCGGTGATGCGGTCTACCTTCCTGCCGCCCAGCAGGTACGGCCCCGGCAGTTCGCCTTTCACAATATGCACCACGCTGACCACCACCGCTGCCTCGCCCGGCCACTTGAGCCGCTTGTGCGCGCGGTAGATCGTCCCGCCATGGAGACAAATCCAGCGCAGGCCGGTGGACCGCGTGTCGCCCTGGCCGATGGTGTTGGTCGCAATCAGCCCGAAGCATCCCTCGGGCGCAAGCAGCGTGTAGGCGCGGCGGAAGAAGTGCGCCACCACGTCCGCATTGCCATGCGACTCCGGGTGCTGCTGCTTGAGGAAGTCGATGTATCCCTCGGGCGAGCCCTCAATCAGCGTGTTTTTGCCCGCGAACGGCGGGTTGCCGACAATCGCGTCGAAGCCGCCCGTAGGTCGCAGCGCACTGTTTAGTTCGAAGACCTCGGGAAACTCGATTTCCCAGTGGAACGGGGTGATGGGCTTTTCACGGGTCCGCAGCCGCGCCGCTTCCTCGTTGAGGCGCACCCCTGCCGCGGCATCCGGCTTTGCGTTAAACGCTGCCATAACGTCTGGAAGGAGCGTAAGTCGTCGAGTGCGCCGGTCCTTCGCCTTTTTGCCAGCGAAGAACGCCGCTACCAGCGCATCGCCCAACCCGCGCACGATCGCCTGCGACGCGGCGCTGGCGAAGGGCCAGGAGATGGGCTG
>CAXUEE010000283.1:517-1877 GCA_964249905.1 uncultured Acidobacteriaceae bacterium | reverse complement strand
CAGGCGCCGGGCATGGAGGATTTCATCCTCGTCGGCGAGAATGTCGGGCGTCGCGCCATGACGGTGCCAGGCGGCGAGGAGCGCATCGCCGAGCTGACGGCAGCTTTCCACCAGAAATGCGCCCGAGCCCATCGCGGGATCGCAGATGCGCAGCTTAAGAATGTCCTCCGGTGTAGGTTCTGCGCCAAGCCGGGCAAGAACGGGCGCAAGCGCTGCCTCCACAATGGGCCCGGTGAGGGCGCGCGGCGTGTAGTGCGAGCCGGAGCGGCGGCGCTCCGGCGAGGGCTGAAAGATCATCGCGCCCGCAGGCAGGGGTACAGCTTCCGGCATCACTTTGCGGTCGATGCGTCCGTCCATAGCCGCGAGCAGTTCCGCGATCGCCGTTGCGTTTTTGAGAGCCTGCTCGGCCTTGCCGGAGAGCTTGGTGTCGGCGGTTTTTTGCAGCCACTCGTTGCGCTTTGCTCCGGGCAAGCGAAGCAGGTGCCCGAGGTCCACTGTGACAGGCGCGCCGGTGCGCTTCCCGGCTTTGATCGCGATAGACGGGCCACTAGCGACGTGCAGCTCGAAGCCCATGATGGACTCGTACACACTGCCGATCTGCTCCACGTCGAGCGAGCGGTAGCTCAGGCGCTCACCGTGGAGCATGAGCAGCTTCTGGAGAACACGGAGGACAACGCCGTCCGGCACCCGCGGCAGTTGCGGCCGCTCGCTTTCGACAGTGCGCGTGCGACCCTCCAGAAACGGGAACCGTTCAGGGTTGAAGAGATAGCCCCTGCGCGCCGGAATCGGCATGTCTGGATACCGGGTACCGCCGTGGACGATGCGGAACAATGCTAGGAGCCTCGCCCACGCGCCGTAGCGCTGGTCCATGGTGTCCGGGTAGCGTGCTGCGTCCTCGGTGAGTTGCCGGAACAGGCCTCCAAGCGAGTAGTGATCCTGGAAGAGCTTCGAGGAAGGCAGAAGTTCCCGATCCTCGGCATACAGCAGAAACAGGAGCCGAAGCAGGACGGTCACCAGGCCCGCGTAGACCTGATTAGGGTCGCTTCGGAGAGCTTCGTCCAGAAAGCCGGTTCGGTCGTGCGCCGCCTGGAAGCCGCGCAGGAGGTCGTACAAGGCCTCAATCACCTGCTCGGCAAGCTTGGTGGAAACGACGTTTTGGTAGCGGCGGCTCGCGGCAAGGAGCGCAGGCAGGCGCTGCTCGCGGGGCACGCTGAAAAGCTGCTCGGCAGAAAGCAGCATATGCATCGCTGCAAGGATGGGGCGGCCCGCGACCTGCTCCATCTGGTCGAACGGGAAGGTGATGTGGCCGCTGGATTCACCCTTGGGCGCATACACGAGCCGGATGGCGAAAGGGGAAAGG
>CAXUEE010000283.1:0-507 GCA_964249905.1 uncultured Acidobacteriaceae bacterium | reverse complement strand
GGAGCAGGCCGATGGGATTGCCGGTTTCACGCAAAAGGCGTTCAAAGCGGAGCTGCGGCGAAGCGTTCCAGCGGTGCTTCTCGGCGGGCCGGTCACCGTCTAGGTCGGACTCGCGAATTTGGCTCCCGTCGCTCAGACAAATGAGGAGCTTGGTCTCGTCGAGCTGGACAGTGTACTCAGGGCAGAGCAGGTCGTCATAGCCCGGAACCGTGATGGTCAGGGATGGGTCCGGCGCGGCAAGGTCCTCCTGCCGCCATCCGAGGACGTCCGTGAACAGGGTCAACGAGTCTGCCTGGTCTACGTTCTTAGCATCGCGTGCCGCGAGGAACCTGCGGTGGAGTGGGACGAAGTCGCGGTTCAGCAGGACGCCCGCCTCTAGCAGGGCGGCGCTTGAGACGACGATGCCGACCGGCTGCACGTATCCAAGCCACTCCGCATGCGCGTCTGCACCTCGATCGAAGACATTGCGCTCAAAGAGACTGCGCATCAGCGGCCTCCGCTCGCAGA
>CAXUEE010000282.1:225-3766 GCA_964249905.1 uncultured Acidobacteriaceae bacterium | reverse complement strand
CTCCATACCGCCCCTACCCCCAGCGGCAAAAACAGCATCCACGGAAACAGCCACACTCCATGCATCCCCCAGTACACCCACCCCGGCAGCCGGTTGTAGTCCGCCGGCACTCGCCGCCCCAGAAAGCGCAATACATGCTCGTTCCAGAAGTAAAACCACCAGAACCCATGCCCATCCGCTCCTCTTGTGTTCCGCAGGCCGGCACACACATGCCACGGAGCCGCGATCGCCAGAAACAGCACCACACCGGAGACTGGCCGCAGCCTGCGCCATGCCTCCAGCTCCTTCGTCCATCCCAGGAAGAGACCTGCCGCCGCAAAAAAGAGCACCAGCGCCACCAGCCCCTTGCTCAGCACCGCCAGCGCCAACGATCCCCACATCACATACGGGTAGAAGAGCGGCCCGGCATACCACGCCACCGCCGGCCTTTCCTTCACCTCCCCCGGTACAGCAGAGCGCACCTCGGAGACGTGGGCTTCCACGGCGATCGGCCCCAAAGCCTTCAGAAACGCAAACAGCGCCGCGCCCAGAAACAGGGCCAGCCACACCTCCGGAATCAGGATGCGGGTAAACAGAAAGACCCCGACCGACGTCATTACCGCAACTGCCGTGTAGAAGCCCGTTCGCGCTCCGAAGGCCTGGTTCGCCCACCGATGCCCCAAGAGCATCAGCAGCAGCACCGCCAGCGCCTCTGGCAGATGCGCCGCAAAGGTGTTGTATCCAAACATCCGGAAGCTCGCTGCCACCAGCCAGTACGGTAAGGGTGCCTTCTCGAGATAGCGGACCCCATCTATCTTCAGCGTCACCAGGTCGCCCGTCGTCGCCATCGCCCGCGCTGCGTTCGCATGCGTCGCATCCGCATCATCCAGCACCGGCGGCGCGAACAAGGCCGCGAAGTACAACAGCAGCCACAATCCCGAAAGGATCATAGCCGCGTTGCGGGGTCGCGGACCCCCCGCGAACGAAGTCGCCAGAATGGAAAAATGGGGCTTTGTGGTCATTCAGAGAGACGCAGTTACAGCATAGCGGACCTGCATCTTGCCCCTCCGCACCTGGCCAGGCCGCGTCCTCCCTGATTCCATTCATTCCCTCCATGTATCTTGCTAGTAAGCCCCTGCGCCCGGAGGCACCAACCCCAGCATGCCCACCTTTGCCGCCATCGACATTGGCTCAAACTCCTCCCGCCTCAAGATCGCCTCCGTCGTCCAGCACCGCCTCAAAACCCTGCATGAAGACCGCGAAGTCACTCGCCTCGGCGAGAGCGTCTTCCAGACCGGCGTCATCTCGCCCGAGGCCATGGCCGGCACCATCAAGGCTCTCAAGCGCTTTCACAAGGCCGTCCAGCTCCACGTCTGCGACAAGGTCCGCATCGTCGCCACCAGTGCCATGCGCGACGCACGCAACGCCGGCGTCTTTACCGAGTGGGTCAAATCCTCCACCGGGTGGGATGTCGAAGTCATCTCCGGCCTTGAGGAAGGCCGCCTCATCCATCTCGGCGTCGTCACTCTCGAACCCGGAGCCCGGAGCAAGTGCCTGCTGATCGATCTCGGCGGCGGCAGCTGCGAGATCACGCTCTCCGACAACGGACGCATCCAGGAGATGGTCTCCCTTCCGCTCGGCGCCGTCCGCCTCCAGCAGGAGTTTCTTCGCAACGATCCGCCTACGGAGGAAGACACGGGCCGCCTCCGCCAGTACATCGATCGCGAGCTGCATCGGGGAGAAAAAAAACTGGGTCGGCCTCAGGTCCCGCTCGTCATCGCCACCTCAGGCACCGCGGCGGCGCTCGCCGAGGCCAGTGCCGCCCTGATCTCCAGGTCCGGCCATCCCGCCAAGCCCGCACGTAAGTCCGCCACCGGAAAACTCGTCCCGCCCCGCAAGCTGCGGCTCGGACCTCTCGAAGCCTCCACCGCGGATGTTCGCCAGCTCGCTAACCGGCTCCTCACGATGACGAATCCGGAGCGCGAGGCGGTTCCCGGCATCGGTCCCAAACGCGCCGAGATCATCGTCGGCGGAGCCGAGGTTTACGCCACGCTGCTGGAACGCTTCCACCTGAAAGGGTTCCGCTACTCGGCTCTCGGCCTCCGCGACGGCATGCTTGCGCAGATGCTTGGCGAAGTCGATCTTCGCGCGGCCGTCCACCGCCAGATTGAGCAGGAGCGCTGGGTTGGCGTCCTCGCCGTCTGCAAGCGCTACGGCATCGACGAGAAAAAGGCCGAGCCCGTCCGCGCTCACGCTGTCGAACTCTTCGACGTCCTGGCCAAAGTGCATCAGCTCCCGCCGGAGTACCGCCTCTGGGTGCAGGCTGCGGCCATGATGGTCGAGGTCGGCAAGTTCATGAGCCACCAGGGCCATCACCGCCATGCCCAATACATCATCGCCAACTCCGAGATCTTCGGCTTCTCACCCGGGCAGCGCCTCATCGTCGCCAACATCGCCCGCTACCAGGGCAAAACCCGCCCCGATCCGCTCGACCGCTCCATGCGCCTGCTTTCCGCCGAAGAACAATTATGCGTGGCCCGGGCCGTCGTGCTCCTGCGCCTCGCCGTCGCGCTCAACCAGGACCGGGCCAGCGCCGTCGTCGGTCTACGCACCCGCGTCTACCCCAAGCGGGTGGTCATCGAAATCCTGCCCGGTCGCGGCGGCGCCGAACTCGAAGCCTGGGCGGTGAAGAAGGAAGCCGCTTACTTCTTGGAAGTTTTCCGCAGAACCCTTCTGGTCGAAGTCGAATAAAGCGCGCGCACCAACCGCGGATCGAGCAAACTCGACAGAGTCGCCGGTCCTCGGCCCATCGCAACACGCGCCAGAGAACTCTTCCTCAGGCGCACCACCGGGACACGAAGCGCTGCATCACTGTCCGGCACCGGCGGCGCCAAAAGCGATCCCACAAAGCCCTGCAGATTCGGATTGTGCCCCACGACCAGCACGTTTTCTCGTCCATCCGACTCCTGCAGCATTTGCCGGAACTCCGGAAAGGTAGCCTCTGGAGCGAGCGCCTCGGAGATCTGTATTTGCGCCTCATAGCCTGTTTCAGTTGCCACAAACTGTGCCGTCTGAACCGACCGCTTCAACGGGCTCGAGATCACCAGGTCAAAGTTCACCTTCAAGGCATTCAAGACATGCGCCAGGCGCAAGCACTGCTCTTTTCCTTCTTTATCAAGCGGACGTCGCACGTCAAGGACCGGATTGGCACGGCGAGTGCCCGCACTGGCATGGCGGAGAATATATAAATTCATACGGCTGTAACAATTCTACCGCCGCCTGTCGCGGAAAACTACTCTGTGCCGTCGGTCGTTGCAGCTGGTTCATGGTGGAACACGCCAGGATCCGGCTCCGGCAGCGACGGGACCGGCGGCTCGGGATCCCAGGCGAGGACCTGCCGGGCAGCTACGCCGCCACCGACTTCGTGAACTGGTACTGCGGCCACCCGGACATGAATGCCAGCGCGTTCTCCCTGGACGCCGAGTCGGTCGCGGTGATCGGCGTGGGCAACGTGGCCGTCGACGTGGCCCGGATCCTGGCCCGCGACCCGGCCGAACTGCAC
>CAXUEE010000282.1:0-215 GCA_964249905.1 uncultured Acidobacteriaceae bacterium | reverse complement strand
GTTAAGACTGCCGTGTCCGCCAGACGGTTGTCACCCGCCAGCACCGTTTCCGCGCCGCGCTGCCAGAAGCGGGTCAGCAGATTTACCAGCAGGCCCAGCTGCGACAGCACAAAGATTGGCAGCACATGCCTCTGCGCCAGCAGCTCGACTACCCCGGCCCAGGTCGCTCCTAGGGCCACGGCCCCCAGCACAGCAAGGCCCACAAAGGTCCCGTA
>CAXUEE010000281.1:410-3795 GCA_964249905.1 uncultured Acidobacteriaceae bacterium | reverse complement strand
CGTCACCAGGTCGACGTCGCCCTTGTACTCCATGGCCACACCGCGTTCGTAAAACCCACGCAGCAGCGCGCCGGCCTCCCGTGCAATCTCCTCCGCCGCCCCTGCGAACACAAACTCCGCCACCCCAGCCTCCACGCACTACTTACTGGCATAGTACCCGGTCCGGTAGCGCAGGTTGATTCTGCCTTTGTCTGCCGGGTCAGCCACCTCCACCTTCAACGCCCGATACCCATCCGACCGGCTCTTCACGGTCCGCTCCGGAGCGTAATACCCGAGCACATACTGCGTCCGCAGGTCGTCCGAAACCTTCGCGAAGGCCGGGCTTAGATCTTTCGCCGTCTCAATGTAGTAGTACTTACCCCCGGTATCGTTAGTCAGCTGAATGAGCGCATGCTCGCCGCCCGTATTGCGCCCCGCGTCGGCATAGATCGGAATGACGATCAGCGCGTACACCATCACACCGGCCTTCTGCGCCTGCTCGAGGGCCTGCTGGTACTGCACTCCATGCGCCGTGTCGCCGCCGTCGGTGATCAGCACCAGCACCCGCCGACGTCCGTTGGCCGCGCTCGTCTCACCCAGTCTCTGGCTTGCCAAGTAGATCGCGTCATACATCGCCGTCGCGTCTCCGCGCTGCAACTCGCCCAGACCGTTCTCGATGCGGGTCTTGTCCGGGGTGAAGGAGACGACTTCGCGAACCGTATCCGCGAACTCCATCAGGTCGAGCTCGTCCTGATCGCGCAACAGCGCCCGCACAAAACGCTTGGCGGACTCCTTCTCCAGCCGCTCATTGCGCATCGTGCTCTCGCTGCCATCAATGGCCAGAACTATGGACAACGGCGTCGCCGACTCCTTCTCAAAAAACGCAATCTTCTGGTCCTTGCCATCCTCAAGCAGCCGGAAATCTGCCTTTTCGAGCCCCGCCACCGGAGCTCCGTTCGCGTCCACCGCATTGACCGCCACCGTCACCAGCCTGGACTGCAGTGTCAACGTCGGCACCGGATCGGTCGGCACCCTGCGCTCGATCGGCGCCTGCGCCCCGCACACCACCATCCAGCATCCGCAGATCCACGCCGCTAACCACCTAGCCCTCAACCGTTCCCCAATCCGCCCTGCACCAAAATAGACGTACTTTCCAGCCCAAAGTCTTACCCACTGACATTTGTCCTTCTCTGCGCCCTCCGCGTGCTTCTCCTTCGCGTCCTCTGCGTCAACGCTGCTGTGGTTGTTGTTGCCGTTCTCACTTCAGCGACACTCTCTCCGGGAACGGCTCCCCATCTGCCCAGACCGCTCCATCCACAAACGTCTCCTTCTTCCAGATCGGCACCTGCTGCTTCAGCGTATCGATCAGCCAACGGCAAGCCTCGAACGCCGCTCCTCGATGTGCGCTCGCCACCGCGACCAGTACACTCGTCTCGCCCACCTGCAGCCGTCCCAGCCGGTGCAGCAGTGCCACCTCCCGTACTCCAAAGCGCGTCACTGCCTCCGCCGCCAGGCTCTGCATCTGCTTCAGCGCCATCTCCCGGAAGGCCTCGTAATCAAGATAGAGCGTCTGCCGTCCGCGCGTGTTGTTGCGCACGATTCCGACGAAGACACAGACAGCTCCATCGCTGCCCGCTTTGATCTCTTCCAGGACCTCTGCCGTCGGCAGGACGGCATCCAGGATCTCCACCCTCACTGGAAGCCTCCGCTTACCGGCGGCAGCAGCGCCACCTCATCGCCCTCATGGAGCATCGTCGCGATGCCGGCATACTCGCCGTTCACCGCCACCGCTATCGTCTTCCACACAGCCGGTACGCCGCTATCGCGGCTTTGCAGCTTAGTCAGCAGCGTGGCGACCGAAGCGCCGTTGGCAAGCTCTACCCTGTCTCGCTCGGCGCCGAAAAAATCTTTCAATACGGCAAAGTACAGCACGTTGATATGCACACAGCCAGTTTACTGAGACGGCTTCTTCAAGGCTCGTTCTGCTTTGGCTTCCGCCAGCAGCTTTCTGCCCTTCTCTGCGAGCTTCTTCTCGTCGGCTTCGGTCTTCGGCACCGGCTCACCCCAGGCCGCAGCCTGCAGCGCCTGGCGAGTTGGCTTTACATCTTTCACAACAGGACCAGGAGGCGTGGTGAAGTGCCGCGTCAAAAACGATCCCTTACGGATCTTCTTCTCTGGAGTATCCTCCACCCCCTTCACACCCGGCCGCAGATGCCCACCTGTCGCCTCGTTGTAAACGCGCCGTCCTGCCGCCGTCAGTCCGCCCTTGGGGTCTTTCCCTTCCTTGGGAAGCGACACGGACCGCCGGCTGGGCGACTTCTCGTCAGAACTCTTCTTCGCTGTTCCTTTTGTGCCTGTTGCTTTTTTCGCGGCTGCCTTCTCGGCCGTTGCCTGCTTGGCTGCTGCTTTCTTGGTCGCCATCCATCTCTCCATAAGGTTAGAGCTACTTTCCTTCTCTGTCCGTTGTCTTTGACCTGCAGAACGCATACGAATATTCGAAAGCCTAAGGCGTTGCAGAATAAGCGTGCGGCTAGAGCTTCGATCTCCCCCTCAGCCAAACTCGCTCTGACGGCTAAACTGGATTCGACACTGCTGGGTGGTCAGAGAGGAAATCGATGCCGGTTCTGCGAACACTCCTGCTGTGCGTCACCGTGGCTGGAGCGATGGGTCTGCCGCCAGCGGGTGCACACGGCCAGACTTCGGCGGCGCGCTACGTGATTGCAGACCAGGATGCCAGCGGACCGGGGGGATCGGACATGGCCTCGCTGCTGGTCTTGCTGCAGTCACCCCGGGCGAAGCTGCTCGGCATCACGGTGGTGACCGGGGATGCATGGCGGGATGTGGAGGTAGCCCACGCTCTGCGGCTGCTGGAGTTGATGGGCCGCACCGACGTGCACGTTTATGCCGGTGCAGCCTTTCCCCTCGTCCGCACCAGGGAAGCGACGCTGCTCGATGCGCAGCGCTACGGGAAGACGAACTACATGGGCGCCTGGAATGCGCAAGGAACGCAGCCCTGGGACCAGGTGCCGGCGCTCGAGGAAGGCAATCCCACAACCAGGCCGGCCGAAGAAGATGCGGCTCACTTCCTGGTTCGCATGGTGCATGCCTATCCCCACCAGGTGACCATCTACGGCGCTGGACCCCTCACCAACATCGCTCTTGCTATCCGGCTTGATCCACATTTTGCCGAGCTGGCAGAAGAGCTCGTGCTGATGGGAGGAAGTCTGAACCCGCACACGGACGCGGCGGAGTGGGCCAACGCACCGCGGCATGAGTTCAACTTTTGGTTCGATCCCGAAGCTGCGCACATCGTGCTGACCGCGCCCTGGGCGAAGGTGACGGTAACGACCATCGATGCCTCGCTTGGAACTCAGCTTTCGGGTACGCTCCGGAATCTGGCTGGTTC
>CAXUEE010000281.1:0-400 GCA_964249905.1 uncultured Acidobacteriaceae bacterium | reverse complement strand
GCAACGCCGCCCGTTACCTGCTGCAGTATGCCAGTCACGACAATAGCGCGCAATATGCCTGGGATGAACTGGCCGCCGCGACCTGGCTCGATCCCGCGTTGACCGTCCATGTGCGCGACGTCTACATGGACGTTGATCTCTCCCACGGGGCCGATTATGGAAACGTTCTCACCTATTCGGATGCGGAAAAACCCGCTCTGCCCATGACCCGGGTTCACGCGCAGGTGGAGGCGGATGCTGCCCGGCTTGAGCGCGATCTGACTGAGCTTTTCCGTGCGCCGACGCCCCAAGCCCGGAACGCTGCAGCGCTGCCCGGACGCGAGTAAAGCTGAGTTTCTAGAAGAAACTGCCAACTTATGTTGGGAACTGGCGGAGAGTGAGGGATTCGAACCCTCGATAG
>CAXUEE010000280.1:826-3803 GCA_964249905.1 uncultured Acidobacteriaceae bacterium | reverse complement strand
CAGTTCCGTTCGTGAGGGTCCATGCACTGCCTTGCAGTGCAGGTCTCCTTCGTAGTTCATTTGGATGGTGACCATGGAATCCTTTCGTTCTACCAGGTGAGGGCCATGCGCAGAAGTGCAAAGAGGGCGACAGCAAAGAGTATCCCGAACATGGCCCATCGCGACTTTATCGCATCGGGGTTCGACCAGGAAGGTTGCGGCACGTATACCAAGAGCAGAATCGCTCCGCTCAAGCTTGCGATACGGACGCGGGGGGACTCGTGGGAGTTGATGGCCAGGCTGGACAGAACGACGAACGAGACGCTTCGTACTCTATCCATCCAGTAAGTCTTTCGGTTCTGCCGAAGAGTGCTGGCGGGAAGAACGTGGATGCCCTGGTTCTTGATTTCGGCGATGCAGGCGCGGTAGTCATCGAGGAAGCGCGGAATGACGATGTTGTTTTCTGCGGACGCGGCGATCAGGGTGATGCCGCCGTAAGGCATGGGGACAAAGCCGTCGATTTCAGACCAGGCAAGAGAGTGAGTGCGGGATTTGATCGTTCGGAAAATGCCTTCGGCGGTCACGCTCACCGTGCCGCGTGATTTGAGGGAGAGCAGGATGGATCCGACGGCGGCCATGGCCATGAGAGCGGAGCCTCCGACTCCCAGCCAGACGAGACCGCTTAGAAGGAGTTGATCGGATACGGCACTGGGCCTCAAGGCTCCGAGATGATGATTTAGCGACAACCATGAGAGGAGGCCGATTGCGCCGACGGCGGCGCTGATGAGCGCGAAGTTGCGGCCGGTGGGGTTCCAGCCGGCGTAGTCATCGGGCCCGACGCGATAGGTCGCCATGCGGGCATTCTAGCAAGGGTTGGGCGCTTCGGGTGCAACTGCACGTGGCGCCTGAGAGTGTGTCAGTTTGATGTTCGGAGCATCCGAACTTGCCGACGACACCGTTTGCGAACCCAGCGGGTGACTCACCGGGTCACTAGCGATATGGCGACATGTCGGTACTAATCGTGGTGGATGAGTGACTCGGCGTTTGGCACCAACTGACTCTTACTCGTGTCGGCGAGTACCTCGTCGCCACAAGAGTTCCGAGGTGCAGCATCATACGGACGAGTTCATTTCCGGCCCGTCCCGAAAAGGATAAGATTGGGCGCATGCCTTTCAGCCTCAAACCTGGCCTTCTCATATTTACATTTGCGACCTTGCTAGGGTTAGCAGGATGCACGGCGGACAAGTCCTCCCCGTCGCCGCAGAAGGTCGAGAGTGTTACGCCCGAGCCTTCTGACGCCTCACAGGGTCACAGGTTCACGCCGACAGGTGCCAACCCGGAAGTTGCCCTTGACACGTTGAGCGGCACTCTTTGCCGCACCATTGAGCCAACGACCGGCGCCACCGACAAGTACGCGAAACTTCCGATGTGCGGAGCTGAGCCCGCATCGTCCCCGGCTACGCCTGTAAAGTTTGCATGGAGTGAGGCCCTGAAAGGAGCGCCGCTCACTGCGAGCTGCTATCGGGCTAAGTCTCTTGTGCCGGGATATTCGACGACTACCCCGGCCACGATGGAGGTAACGTCAGGTTGTATCATCACCAACAATACGGCGAAGGTTGAACCCTTGGTGGGAGCTGTCAACTATTCCGCTATTCTTCGCGGACCGGACGGCAAAACGACGCGTAGAGATCACGTCAGCCTTGCCAGCAGCGAAACGACCGTCCCGGCTCACGGGCACATCGAGGGCGGCTTATGGCCGAACACAGAGTGTTCGACTAAGCAGCCTCCCGCGGAGTGTCTCAAGGTGTGGCTCGGAAATGCGACAGAGTTGATTTTGACCGATCCCAGAGGCGCAGCTAAAGCACACATAACGATGGACTAAGCAGCCTCCCGCGGAGTGTCTCAAGGTGTGGCTCGGAAATGCGACAGAGTTGATTTTGACCGATCCCAGAGGCGCAGCTAAAGCACACATAACGATGGACCGCGACGCCGATCCCCTCGGCCTGTTTCGATAGCGTGAGGATGCTTCGCCTCACCTTACAGGTATTTGCTGCCGTCTTCTCGTAGCTTCTTCAGTTGTCGCCGCGATAGTTTCCATTCTTTTCCAGCAACATCCGAAACCGAGATTGCCTTGACGTTCTTACTCAGAAAGCGCTTGTCAAATTCGCAGTATTCATCGTGAGCTTCATGCTCGTCCAAGGTCTTCGGCAAATCACGCGCACTGAACACGAGGCCGGTTTTGCCCTCGACTGGTTTTTTGTATTGTGTAAAGATCGTTTTCAGGCGCACAGGCCGACGACCGACATTCACCATTGAAAACACAAAGAAAACTTCTTCCGTTGTCCCCTCGATGTTGCTGCTTGGGGCTATCGAGAACATTGCTCCGTCAGATCTAACCCCTAACTTCCTGATTTCTACATTGAACGTGACTTTGCGACGATCCCGCAGGTCGCGATAGAGAGTCCAGCCAAACGTGATGCTCGACAGGATAGTTCCATAGGTGGCCAACAGCGATGTTAGAGTGAAACCGGTGTCAGCGTTCATGGCGTGATCACCATTGTCGCCCTCGTTCAATTCTGAGGCAACAAAGCTTCATAAAGGCAAATTGTGGTTTGCCGGTCATTCGGCCAGAACCTTTTCAGGGCTAGGTTCGGCTACCGACCGAGATTGATCCTCATAGCTGCGTTGGCGGCGTTGAGCAGGTCCAACGAACGACAGCCGCCGAGAACAGGCGATGCACTCATCGATCGCTCACTCAAGCGTTGTGGACGGGGTTAGTACCGACAAACGCGGCTCACGCCAGCTTGCGCTGAGCTTACGTTCCTGTTCACAATATCCGGAAAAGTCAGGTTTTCAGCAACTTCAGCGGTCCACGTGAGATTGACCCGACTATCTTTCGTTGTTATCGCTTGCCGTTGGCGCAGACGACAGGTCAGACATCTTCATGGAACTGCTCTCCTTCGGGAACTCATCAGTGCCAAGTAGATCGCTGCGGACA
>CAXUEE010000280.1:0-816 GCA_964249905.1 uncultured Acidobacteriaceae bacterium | reverse complement strand
TAGTAAGTAATAGATGCTCGCGGATATGAAGAAGCCGACGAACCAGGCGTAGTCGTAGAGGAAGCGCAGGGTGGGGACGAAGAGGCCGATGAGCGAGAAGAAGACGCCGACGACCAGGGCGAGGATGGCTTTGGGATTGAAGCCCTCCGTGTACTCGTAGAGGCCGTTGCGGCGGTAGAGGGCGGGGACGTCGAGCTGGCGGTGGCGGAGCAGGAAGTAGTCCGCGACCATGATGCCGGCGACCGGGCCGAGCAGGCCGGAGTAGCCGACCAGCCAGCCGAAGATGTAGCTGCCGAAGCTCGCCATGAGGCGCCAGGGCATCATGGCGAGGCCGAGGAAGCCGGTGATGAGGCCTCCGGTGCGGAAGCTGATGTAGCGGGGGGCGAGGTTCGAGAAGTCGTTGGAGGGGCTGACGACGTTGGCGCCGATGTTGACGTTGAGCGTCGCGATGAGGATGGAGATGAGCGCGAGAGAGGCGATGGCGGGCTGGTGGAAGCGGCCGAGGAGGGTGATGGGGGACCAGATGGGCTCGCCGAAGACGACGGTGGAGGCGGAGGTGCAGGCGATGCCGATGAAGGAGTACAGAGTCATTGCTACAGGGAGCCCGAAGGCCTGGCCGAGGATCTGGGCGTCCTGGGATTTAGCGTAACGGGTGAAGTCGGGGATGTTGAGCGAGAGCGTGGCCCAGTAGCCGACCATGGCGGTGAGCATGGGGAAGAAGAAGTGGAGGAAGGCGCCGGTGGAGGCGAACTTGGAGGGCGCGGCGAGCATGGGGCCGAAGCCTCCGGCGCGGTGGGTCATGTAGGCGAGCAGGAT
>CAXUEE010000279.1:0-3835 GCA_964249905.1 uncultured Acidobacteriaceae bacterium | reverse complement strand
CCAACAACGACTTGCTCTCCTACCACCTCACGCTCCGCGTCGACCCCGCCGAGAAGTCCATCTCCGGGGACAACCTCATCCGTTTTCGCATGCTTCAAGACGGCACCCGCATCCAGCTCGACCTCTCGGAAACCCTCGCCATCGACGCCATCACCTTCGACCACCTGCCCGTGTCGTTCGTCCGCGACTCCGGCTCGCTTTTCCTCGACTTCCCACTCACCCTGCGCAAGGACCAGACCTACACGGTCCAGGTCCGCTACCACGGCAAACCTCTCGCCAAAGGCCGCTTCGGGGGCATGAGCTTCGAGACCGATCCCGCCGGCCGGACCTGGATCTTCACCGCCGATGAAGATGACGGCTGCTCCATCTTCTGGCCCTGCAAAGACCAGTGGCGCGACGAACCCCAGGAGGGCATGGACCTCTCCATTGCTGTTCCCAACGGACTCACCGACGTCTCGAACGGCCGCTTCGTCTCTCAGATCGACCTTCACGACGGCTACACGGAGTGGAACTGGCATGTCTCTTACCCCATCAACTCCTACGGCGTCGCCCTCAACATCGGCGCCTACCGGCACTTCTCCGACATCTACCGCAACCCCGCCTTCCCGCCCCTGACGCTCGACTTCTACGCCCTGCCGGAAGACCTTGACAAAGCCCGCACCCAGTTCACCCAAGCCAAGAACATGCTTGACACCTTCGAGCACTACTTCGGCGAGTACCCCTTCGCCCGCGACGGCTACAAGCTCGTCCAGGTCCCCTACGCCGGCATGGAGCACCAGTCCGCCATCGCGTACGGAAACGGCTTCGAAAACGGTTACCTTCACCGCGACTGGACCGGGGTCGGCATCTCCACGCGCTTCGACTTCATCATCATTCACGAGTCCGGCCACGAGTGGTTCGGCAACTCCATAACGGCCGCCGACCGCGCCGATATGTGGATTCACGAAGGCTGGACCACCTACCTCGAAACCCTCTTCGTCGAATTCCAGTATGGCCGTGCCGACGCCCTCCGCTACACCAACGGCCTGAAAGCCAAGGTCCACGATCACACTCCGATCGTCGCTGAACGCGGCATCGCCGCCGAGCCCCCGCAAGACCAGTACTTCAAGGGAGCCCTCATGATCGCCACACTTCGCTCGTGGCTTGAACTCGCTCAACCCGGCCGCGACCGCACAGCCAGTCTCCACACCGCCGATATCCGCTGGTTCTCTCTTTTGCACGACTTCTACCAGCACTTCAAATACCAGAACATCCTGACCGAGGACGTCGTCGCCTGGTGGAACGAGCACACCGCGCCCTTCCTCCACCAGGACCTCCGTCCCTTTTTCAACCAGTACCTTCGCCACGCAGCGATCCCGACCCTCGAAGTCAGTTGGCTGCCCGATACCCCGAACTCCGGGACTCATACCGTTCTCTACAAATGGCAAGCTGACGAGCCCAGCTTCGCTATGCCCATCCAGGCCGGCGATCCGAACCACTTTCAGACTCTCCACCCCAGCACTGAATGGCAGGTCCTGCACACCCCGCTCACTCCTGATCACTTCGCGGTCGATACCGTGCACTTCTATATCCAGGTCAGCGTCACGGAATGACGTAGGGTACTATCCGGTTTCCTTGCGCTGTTCTTTGCTCCTGCTTACGCTGTCCGCGTCTTGAAAAGCTGAACGCTTTCCACCAGGTCCGACGACATTCTCTCAAGCGACTGCCCCAGCGAATCGATCCGCTCTAAATTCAGGGCGTTGATACCGATCACCGAGCCGATGCCCAGCATCTCCTGCATGGCATCCATGCCCAGGGTTCCGTATCCCTTGGCCTGCTCCATCATCTCGTCGGCGCGCCGCGAGATCTCCGGAAGCTGACGGATAACCTGCATCAGGCTGAGGTTGGCTCCTTTGACCTGCTCCCCTCCATGCTTTGCCTGCGTGCGGCAGGCCTCCGTCATGGCGCCTACGCGCGCGGTCCGCTCTGTCACCTGATCTACCCTCTCTTTCACCTGAGTGAGCGAAGCATGGGTACGGGAAGAAAGCTCGCGGATCTCTCTTGCGACCACCTGGAAGCCTCGTCCGGCCTCCCCGGCGCCAGCCGCCTCGATGGTTGCGTTCAGAGCCAGGAGATCCGTCTGGCGCGCGATGTCGGACATCAACAAAATAATGTCTTCAATGCGCCGGCTTTCTGTTTGCAGACCCTTCATCTCCGCGGCGACCTCACTTGCCAGCTTCACCAGGTTGCTGATCGTCTCCCCGGTCTCCTCCATCGTCTTGCGCCCGCGCTCGACCACACCCACGGAATCTGTCGCGAAACCCGCCACCTCGCGGCACTGCTTGGTGACATCCTTGCCCGCCTCCGCCATGCGCTCCACCACATGCATGGCGCCCGCAGCACTCGCGTGCTGCTTCTGTCCGGCGTTCAGAATTTCGCGCGCCGCAGACGTTACATCACCCGAAACCCCGTTCATCCCAAGCGCCGCCTTTCCCGCCTGGCGCACGGCCGTGTCCAGCGCTTTCAGTAGCTGCTCGAGCGCAGCCGATTTTACCCCTTCCTGAACGCGCAAGTCGATCACACCTGTCTTCATGAGGCGTGTGCTGAACGCCGAGATCGCTGCCGCCTCCAGCGCTTCCTGCCGGATCACCTCTCCCAAGAAAATCAGCATGCCCGCTTCCAGCAAGACATAGGCAGCATGCACCCAAACCATCTCGCAGCGGTGCGCCATGGGAAAGACCCAGATCGGGTACCCCGCCATCTGAAGCTCACACAAAGCAAGATGGTGCAGCGCAATGCAGAGAGAGGCGACAGCGACAGGTCTCCAGTCACGGTAGTACAGCAGGAACGCCAGCAGCGCGAAGATGCTGAAATGCGACTCGATCAAGCCGTGTGCCTCCTGGATCAGCAATCCGCTATACGTCATGAAGATGACCGCCATCGCCAGACGCGTCCCCAGGCACCCCGCGAACTTGCGCCTGATCAGCGTGGCAAACACCGCCAGAAAACTCCCGGCCCCGAGCCCAACGGCCCACTCGCCATGCAGAAAGCCAAAACAGAGACACGCCAGCCACAAAAGCCAACAAACGGTGAGCATGATACGGTCACCCCGCTCACGCACCTTCGTCAGCGCCTTTTCCTCTTGCCGGCTTGGGAATAATTTGAATGTCATACGTCTCCGTCCTCTTATGTCTGCCTGCTTACCTTTCCCCTATCGGCAGGAGACCGCCAAAGCATGAGCCTGGTGGGCGATTTAATTGAGCTTGGTTCCGGAAAAGCTTCCGGACGCACGATCCGGCTCGCTTTCCCTCTTCCTGCTTCAGTCCTCCACGAAACTCAGCAGCGGTCTTCGCGGGAACGCGATATCCTTCTACTGTGGCAGAATCTGCAATCACGGCCCCGACGCTCCGCGCGAAACCAAGAGCGTCCGCCGACGCTGTCCGCTCATCCTTTTTGGCTGACTACGCCACTCTCTTCAAACCGCGTGTTTCGCTCATGGTTCTGATTACCGCCGCCGCGGGCCTTTATCTCGGCCGCCTGCGTTCCGGCGTCAGTCCCTTTGACCTGCAGTCCGGAATTGCGCTCCTGGGCATCACCCTCGTTACCGGCGGCTCGTCCGTTCTCAACCAGGCACTCGAGCGCCGCTCCGACGGCCGCATGCGCCGCACCGCCGGCCGGCCCATGGTCGCACAGCTCTCGCGACCGGCACGCATCGGCCTGCCGCAAGGATTGTTTCTGGGCTTCTTTACGATCGTGGCCGGCACCCTGCTCCTGACCGCGGAATCCAACATTCTCACCGGCACCCTCACGCTGCTCACGGCGACCAGCTATGTCGCCATCTACACGCCGCTTAAGC
>CAXUEE010000278.1:0-3839 GCA_964249905.1 uncultured Acidobacteriaceae bacterium | reverse complement strand
GTTTCGGTGTGGGCGGGCGAGACGATGTGGGGGGACTGGTCGAGGAGTTTGAAGATGCGCTCGGCGGCGGCCATGGCGGCCTGGAGGATGTTGAACTTGTCCGAGAGCTCCATGATGGGGCGGAAGAAGCGCTGGGCGTACTGGATGAAGGCGATGAGGACGCCGAGGGTGACGGTGCCGAAGATGCCGGGGCCGTGACCTTCGGGGTAGCCGAGGTTGTGCATTACGGCGAGGCCGCCTTGCCAGAGGACGAAGGCGATGGCGAGGGACGAGAGGAACTCGACGACCGGGTAGTAGATGGCGTAGGCGGTGATGGCGTCGGCCCAGGCGACCTTGTTTTCGAGGTTGACGGCGGAGAAGTCGTTGAAGGCACGTTTTTCGCGATTGAAGAGCTGCACGACGCTCATGCCGGAGACGTACTCCTGGGTGAAGGAGTTGATCCTGGCGGTGGCTGCGCGTTGTGAGCGATAGCTGGTGCGGACGGCCTTGCGGAAGAGGTTAGTCGCAAGCACGATCAGCGGGATGGTCGAGAGGGTGAGCAGGGCGACGGGCCAGTTCATGCGTAGCATGATGACCACGATGAAGGCGAGCATGACGACGTTGCCGATGATCTCGAGGACGCCGGAGGTGAACATTTCGTTGAGAGCGTCGACGTCGGAGGTGACACGGGTGACGAGGCGACCGACGGGATTCTTGTCGAAGAAGCCGACGTCCTGAAGCTGGATGTGGCGGAAGATCTCGCGGCGCATGTCGAACATGATCTTCTGGCCGGTCCACTGCATGAGGTAGGTCTGGACGAAGTCGAGCGCGAAGGAGAGGAAGAGGGTGAGGAAGAAAAGGCCGGCGAGCTCGGTGATGCCGGTGATGGGGGAGCGCGAGAGGTGGCGCGAGGCCCAAGATGGCTGGGCGTTAGGCGTCATGTAGGTATCGACGGCGATTTTGACGAGGAGCGGGCCGGCGACGTCGGTGAACGAACGCAGCAGGATGCAGGCGGCGGAGACGGCGGTCTGCAGCTTGTAGGGGCGCAGGTAGGTGATCAGACGGCGCATCAGGCGCCCGTCGTAGACCTTGCCGACGACGTCGTCATCCTGTGAGCGGGCGGTGGATTTGGCGGAATTTTCGGGAGTCGACTTCTTTGTCTCTTTCTCGCGCAGGCGTTGTTGGGCTTTTAGATGGTATGGGGTGTGGGTTGGGCTCGGAAGATGGCAAAGGGATGCGGGGTGACGGCGGCAGCGGTTCGGCCTCCAGCTTTGTTCGTCTACTCCTCAGCTCAACGGGGTGGTCAGCTCCACAGCTTCTGCAGTCGCGGAGAGGACCAAGGCATCGACTGACGGAAGATACTGAAGACTGACATGCGCCCCAGACCGTGCGTGGATCACCGTGGCAACTTCTTCATTGATGATGTGCTGAAACCGCGGCGAGGATGAAGCACACACGCTTCTCGGCTGAAGTGGCCCCATTTCTCAGAAGCTGGATCAGGGGCGCGCGGCGCGTTTGCTACCGCCATCCGTGCAGGCGAAGGCCATTGGATCGTAAGCTAATGCAGGGACGGGAGCTGCGGCGAGACGGAAACTGGGACCCTGTTGGAATGTAACTTGTTGCCCTAACTTCAGCTTCTTAGCTTAGCAGGTCGGCTGATCGGGCAGGATATTCTGGTTTCCGGATGGGGGTTTCAGGGGAGTGAGTTTGGCTGCTGGTTGGGTGGTGTTCTGGAGTATTGGACGGCGGTGGGTCATGTTTGGGGCTTCGCCTGGTTTCGCACGAAGCGCGAGGCAGAGAGTAGAGGGGGCGCGGAATCATCAAGGCTCCCTTGTGCCCAGACACGGATGAATGACATGCCCACGAGTGTATCGGCAGCCGTTTCAGAGCGTAGGACTGCCCTAGCGCCAAGTCACTTCGCCTACATCGACGCGGTGCGAGGCGTTGCGTTCCTGGCTGTTCTCGTAAGTCATGTGACGACGTGTGTGGGGCCGTTCCCAGGGCGCGACGTTCTCTCGGGCGGGGATTATGGGGTGCAGTTGTTTTTCCTGGCGAGCGCGATCACTCTCTGCTACTCGATGGAAGCAAGAAGCAAGGTGGATCGACGTCCGCTGCTGAGTTTTTACCTGCGCCGCGTATTTCGGATTGCTCCACTCTTCTGGCTTGCGATGGTTTTCTATTGGGTATTTCCTGGGGTGATGCCGTCGTTCTGGCTGGGCCAGTTCGCTCCACTTGGTGTGCGTCCCTCGTATTTTCTGGCCACTGCAGCCTTCGTTCATGGATGGGCGCCATACGCCTTCAACAGTATCGTTCCGGGCGGATGGTCGATTGCGGTAGAGATGAACTTCTATGTGCTCTTCCCGGTTTTATTTCGTTATCTGGGCAAGTCGTTCCGAACCGCGGGTGGAGCACTTCTGGCAAGTGTTGTTTATCTGCGAGTTCTGTATCGACTAACCCGCCATCCCTGGCCTGGAATTACGGAGTATGTTTGGCAGTTCTTCTCGATGCATTGGCTTCCGGCTCAACTACCGGTGTTTGTGCTTGGCTTCTTTGTGTATCACCTGACGCGCGACCGTTTGCTGAGGCAGCGGCTGCAATCGAAGGCAGCTGCCGTTTGGGGTCTCCTTGGTTCGCTGCTGGTGACGGTTTCAGCGTTACGAGGCAGCGGCTTGGTTCTCGTTCCTCAGATGATGTATGTTTCCGCGGGATTATCTGGGATGATCGTCAGTCTGTCCGGTGGGTCGCTCGGGTTGTTCGTCAACAAGGCGCTATGCCGCGTGGGAAGGCTGAGCTATAGCTGCTACCTGGTTCACTTTGCAGCGCTCGGCTTCAGTCTCCGGCTGTTGGGCATACATCTCGATGGTTACCACACTAGCTGGGACGCAGGGAGTCCACTACGAAATGGCGAGTACTTTGCTGCGCTTTGTGTGGCTTCGCTGGTCTTGACCATCAGCATCTCGATGCTGACCGAGAGGTTTGTGGAACAGCCTGGGATTGCGTTTGGGCGCGTTCTGATCAGGCGGATCAATTCTGAGAGCTGAAACGAGGGAGGGACATTCGGGTTTGAGGGTTTGTCTGGCGGGAGAGAATGGTGAGTATGGGGTTGGGGATTTATCTGTCGGTGCCGTTTTGCAAGGCAAAGTGCAGCTTCTGTAACTTCTCGTCCGGTGTGTTTGCGGCGGGGCGGATGGATGCGTATGTGGGGAGGTTGATCGAGGAGATAAGAGGGAGCCGGGCGTGGGCGCGGAAGCTGGGAGTCGAGGTGCCGGAGGTGGTGGATTCGGTCTACTTTGGGGGTGGAACGCCTTCGCTCTTGCCGCCGGAGCTGGTGCGGCGGGTATTTGCCGGGCTGCGCGGAGAGTTCAAGGTCACTGCGGGCGCGGAGATTACAGTCGAGTGCGCGCCTGGGCAGTTGGCGGAGGAGACGCTCGAGGCGTTTCAGCGTGAGGGGATGAACCGGGTGAGCTTCGGGGTGCAGAGCTTTGTCGATGCGGAGTGTGCGGCGGTGGGACGGCTGCATACCGGAGTTTCCTGCAGGGAGGAGCTTACGCGTATGAGTGCGGCTGGAATTGCGCGTGTTGGAGTGGATCTGATCTGTGGGCTTCCGGGGCAGACGGAGGAGAGTTGGCGGTATTCGGTCATGCAGGCGGTGGAGTCGGGCGTGGAGCATGTGAGTGTGTACATGCTCGAGGTGGACGAGGATTCTCGGCTGGGACGGGAGAAGCTGGCCGGGGGAGTGCGGTACGGGGCAGCGAATCTGCCTAAGGAGGATGCTGTGGCGGACTGGTATGCGGAGGCGGCTGAATGGCTTCAGACCGGCAGTGTGGGGCAGTACGAGATCTCGAACTTTGCGCGGGGGG
>CAXUEE010000277.1:0-3845 GCA_964249905.1 uncultured Acidobacteriaceae bacterium | reverse complement strand
TGGTTGGCGAGGAAGTCGCCGCCGTAGACGGTGTCGTCGAAGTGCTTGAGGACGGTGTCGCCTTCGCCCTTGAGGTCTTTTGCCGCGTTGATGCCGCCCTGCGCGCACACCGAGTGCGAGCGCTTGACGGGAACGATGGAGAACAGGTCGACCTTGCCGCCGGCTTCGGCGATCTTGATGACGGACGAGAGGCCGGCGAGACCTCCTCCTACGACGATGATGCGGGGTGTTGCTGCCATGTGCTTATCTCTTTGTTCCGTTTTCGCTAATTAGTCTGAGGTTCTGCTTCTTTATCGAGACAACGAGTGCGTACTGCAGCAGTAAGTTGACGGCTAACTCAATTCCTATCGGCAACCATTCATGTTCCCGAATGTCGGACCATCCGCCAAGCAGCACTAGAGCGACACGAGCAGGTCTGCGAGGCGCGGAGCGCAAACATCTATCGAACCTGACCCGGCTGGGAAGGGTTGGTTGAGTTTGGGGGTGCGACGTTTGGCGCGGGAAGTGTGATTCCCGCAGGCTGAGCCGGCATCACATCCGCCGGGGCGTTCGGGTACTTGTAGACGACGGCATAAATACTGATGAGGCCCATGAAGCAGAGCGCGGTGCCGATCGCTCCGCAGACGTAGCCGAAGCGCTTGCGCGCGCGGTCGCCGGGCGTGATACCCCACTTGACCGAGAATAGCCAGATTCCATAGGCGAAGTGCCAGGTGGTCGCGACCATTGCGATCACATAGATGGCCAGCATCCAGGGGTTCGAAAGCTCGTGCTGCACCTTGGCGAAGGCGGCGCCGGGATGCTCCGGTAACTGCACGCCGAGGAAGCGCTGGCGAATGACGTGCTGGATGATGTACGCGAAGGCGATGAGCCCGGTGACGCGCTGCATGATGTACATCCAGTTGCTTGCCCACGGATAAACATTGACGTTGACGCGTCCGCGGAAGCTGATCCAGACGCCATAACCTGCGTGGAAGGCGAGAGGAATGAAGATGAGTCCCCACTCGAGCACACGCACCAGCGGCAGGGAGTTGAGGAACTTTACCTGCTGTGCGTAGGCGAGCGGGCCGTTCCACGTTTCGAAGTTGGAGAGGATGTGCTCGATCAGGAACGCGCCGATGGGGATGATGCCCGACAGCGAGTGCAGCCGGCGCCACAGGAAGGAATGGCCCTGGCCGGCGCGGAGGGGGATAACACCTTTGCGGTCGGAAGGCTTCTGAAGATCAGGCGGTGCGACGGGTGCGGCGGCGGCCATGCAAACTCCTTATAGCAGTGTGATTATTCCGCCGCAGCAATGCAGGGGTCAAGGTATCTGTGCGATTAGCGTTACCTTTGTGCGATTTTTGGATAGAGGCAACATGCGACTTTCTGCCAGGCGGCTCGCACCTCGTGGGGTAGGGAGCTTGGCGTGGCGCTCCCGAAGGTTAAGGAGATGATTTTCTGCTGACCAACGGGAGGAGCATGCGAAGCTTACACGCCAGGAAGTGTTCGCCCGACGTCATGGGCGGATTGGTCCGGCGGAACGAGCTTTTGCAGTAATTGAAGCAAAGCCCGTCCGCGATGCGAGTGCTTCAGCCTGATCTCCTGATCGACCTCTGCCATCGTCTGCGCAAGTTCCAGCACCTCGAACATCGGGTCATAGCCGAAGCCGGCGTCGCCGCGCGGCGTGTCGATCAGGCTACCCTCGAGCTCGCCGGTTGCCGTCGCGATCAGCTCGCCATCGCGCACCGCGGCCAGCGCACAGAGATAGCTTGCGTCGCGGTAGCGCATGCGGGGAACTTGTTCGAGCAGGCAGTTGAGGTTGCGCTCCTCGGTGGTTGCTCCCCTGGTGTAGCCCTGGTCGTCGGCATACCGCGCCGATCGTACGCCAGGCGCACCACCGAGCGAACGCACCGCGATCCCCGAATCATCCGCCACCACCAGCCTGCCCGGAGCGGCCGCACTATAAGCAAGAGCCTTGATCAAGGCGTTCCCGGAAAAGGAATCGGCGTTCTCTTCGGGGGGCGGAACCTCAGCCAGTTCGGGAAGAGGCAGAATCTCAAATTCGGGAAGCGCCTGGGCAGCAAAGGCAAAGTCCCGCAGCTTGCCGGGGTTCGAAGTCGCAACAAAAAGCTTCATGGCTCAAGCCTAAATCGTCCGGCAGTTCTGCACACTCTTTGGAGCAAACGTATGGCACGGTCCGGACATAAGGCACCTGCTTTCAGTCTTGTTTCGCGAAGATGGCGGGGCGGGAGCGAGTCGATCGCACCTCACTTCGCCAAACGAAATCGAACAAACGCCGCAGCTCCAAAAGGATTGCGGCCATAGGTCGAAACCAGCGGAGTGGGCGTGCGATACACCGTGAACTGGGCTCCCGGGGCGGCAAGGAGATGCTTCCCGATATGGTAATCCCGATCGTAGCCAAAGGTGTATGCCTGAACATGGCCGAGCGTCGTCTCCGGCGCCGACGCGGGAAGGTCCAGTAACTCGTTGGTTCGGGCTGCGGCTTCGATGCGCGTCCAGACGTAGTTGCGACGGCGGAACTGCAGCAGCGACTCCAGCAGGTAGCTGTCTTCGAGGTTGCCGGTCGTCTCGTTGCGCGTCTGCCCCCAAAGTACAGTCGTAGCCCAGTTGCCGCCTGGGGGTGCGTCGCCGGGCATTGCCATGCCGGGCATCGCCTGGTGCGCACCGAAGCTGCGGTTGACCATTACAGAAGCGGTCTGGCGCCTCTGGTTCTCGCCGGGCGCGAGCGCTTCGGGACTGGTGATCTGCGCTATGCTGTACTGCGCGGAGAGGTTTGCGGTGGGCGACCAGGTGAGGCGGGACGAGGCGCTGTCCATGGCAAGGCCGTTTGGGGAGGGTTGGAAGCCCCATCGCTGCTCGGTCGGCTCTGCGCCGTGGAAGCCCGAAGCCTCGAGGCGGAGCGACTTCCAGGTGAAGCCGGCGGTGAGGACGTTGAAGGCGATGTGGGTGGAATCCTCCTGGTGATGGCCGAGCGCGGCGATGGGGTCTTCGGAGGCGGATTGGCGGTGCGGGTAGGCGGTGGGGCCGATAGCGCGATCGCCGACGGGCGCCGCGTAGAGGCTGAGGAGCGTGTGCGCGGAGGTGTGGAGATCGTAGAGCGCGGCTAACTCCATGACGAAGTCGTGCGGGTGTTGACCGTCGACGATGGGCTTGCCGTAGGCGGTCTCGCCTTGCTGAAAGAGCTCGGGATAGTAGCGGCCGGTGATGGTTGCGGGCTCGAGCGAGAGCATGGTGCGCAAGGTGAGTTGTCCGCGGGCGCCGAGGCGGCGCTGCGCCATAGGCATGATCCAGTTGGTAGAGAACGCCTTATCGGCGCCGCGGTCGTTGGCGGCCTGCTGCTGGGTGTCGGCAGCGAAGGCCAAGCCGTGCAGCATCAGCGTCCAGCCGCCTTCGCGGTGCATGAGCATCTGCATGGGTGTGGAAGCTGGTTCGATGGAGGTGCCGGAGCTGGTGTGCTGGAGCTCGGTTGCGATGAGCGTCGTGGCTTGAGGCATGTCGGGCATCGACAGGGACATCTGGGCGTGAATGAAGGCCGGGCAGAGCGCCGTCAGTGCGCTGAGCAGGAGGTTGCGGCTGTGCATGGAGAGATCCCCTGGGGCTGGTGCGGCGTGGAGAAGGGAAGGCCAAGAGCCTTCGTTCGGGCGCACGGGTGCCAGAGATCAGATCCGAAGGATGGGATGCAGCAGGGGAGGGGGTGTGGGTTGATGCGGGGATGGCGCGTCAGAAATCCGGAGGTTGGTGGTGGTGCCGGGTTCGGCGGTAGGCCGGAGGCTCACGGATGCGCATTCGTGCAAGTTACTGGAGCGGGTCAGCTGGGCCGGTTGTGGGTGGGCCTGGCAGCACGG
>CAXUEE010000276.1:485-3857 GCA_964249905.1 uncultured Acidobacteriaceae bacterium | reverse complement strand
TCATCAACCTGACCAATCACAGCTACTTCAACCTGAGCGGCCACACCAGCAACATCCTGAACGAAGTCGTGCAGATCAACGCTGACCGGTATACGCCTGTTGACGCAGGCCTGATCCCCACCGGGGAGCTCGCCCCCGTCGCCGGCACTCCTTTTGACTTCCGCAAGCCCACCGCCATTGGAGCTCATGTGAATGAGGACAACGCTCAACTCAAGATCGGCGGAGGCTACGATCACAACTGGGTCCTGGACCCTCCGCACACCTTGGCCAAACCCGCCGTCACGGTCACCGATCCGGGCAGCGGCCGCGTCCTCAAGGTCTACTCCACCGAGCCAGGCGTGCAGTTCTACGTCGGACAAAAGCTCGACGGCACTTTCAAGGATTCAGCCGGACATCCCTACGGCAAAAACGACGGCTTCTGCTTCGAGACCCAGCACTACCCCGATTCACCGAACCAGAAAAGCTTCCCGAGCACCACCCTGCGCCCGGGCCAAACCTACCGTACCAGCACCATCTTCGAGTTCACGATCACGCCGTAAGCGCACCCGAAAGCAGCTCCTTCACCTTGAGCAAAGGATGACAACGTAGAGAGCTGTCATCCTTCCGCACAGCGTGAGGATCTGCTTTTGTCCTAAGCCGGCTGCGCCACCAGCAGCTTCGACCGCAGGGAATCCGCGATCAGCTTGCCGTGAAACCGCCCGTTCTCGATAAAGATCTCGTTGGTCCGCTCCCCCGCCACGATCACGCCCGCCAGGTAAATTCCCGGCACGTTCGACTCAAGCGAACCGGAGTCCACAATCGGGCAGCGATCGTTTAACTCGTCCAGGTGCACTCCCAGGCGCTCGATAAACCCGAAGTCGGGATGGTAGCCGGTCAAGGCAAAAACGAAGTCGTTGGCCACCGTCACCGGTCCATCCGGCGTAGCCAGCGTGACGGAGTCCTCTTCGATCTTCTCGACCGTCGACGAAAAGTAAGCCGTAATCTCCCCGTTTTTCACCCGGTTATTGATATCCGGCAAAATCCAGTACTTCACATGCTTGTGCATCTCCGTCCCACGATGCACCAGCGTCACATGAGCCCCGTGCCGCCACAGGTCGAGCGCCGCAATCGCCGCTGAATTCTTGCCGCCGATCACCAGCACCTTCAGCCCAAAGAAGGGATGCGGCTCATGATAGTAGTGCTTGACCTTCGACAGCTCCTCGCCTGGGAGGCCGAGGTAGTTCGGCAGATCGTAGTAACCCGTGGCCACAATCAGCTTGCGCGCCCTTAGCTCGACGGCGCGCCCGAAGCGGTCCGTCGTGCTCACCGTAAACTCACCATCGAAGCCCGCGACCGAGTCGACCGTGTGGTACTGCATCACGTTCAGGCGGTAGTGCTCTGCCACCTTGCGGTAGTATTCGAGCGCCTCGTTCCGGCTCGGCTTCTGGTTCGGGCTTGAGAACGGCATGCCCCCAATCTCGAGCAGCTCCGGCGTCGTAAAGAACGTCATGTGCGCCGGATAGTGAAACAACGAGTTGCACAGGCAGCCCTTATCCACGATCACCACCGAGAATCCTGCCTGTTGCGCGTCGATTGCGCACGCAAGCCCGGTCGGCCCCGCTCCAATCACCAGCACGTCGAAGATCTCGTGGCTCGTCATATCTCTATGTTAGATGGGAATGGCGACGCAAAGTCTCAAGGTCCACGCCCGTCATAAACTAATGTGCGTGCCTTACACCTTCAGCCAGCGCCTCGTCCTGGCGATCGTCCCGCGTCTGGCCGCGCTGCTGATCCGCCTGCTCGGGGCGACCCTACGCTACGAAGATCGCTTCGAGGATCGCTTCGAAAACCGCTTCGAAGCGGCGACGTCCCCGCGCCTCCCCGGCGACCAGATTCCGGGGCCCACCATCTACGCTTTCTGGCACCGCTCGCTGCTGGTCTGCGCGCACCGCTTCCGCCACCGCAACATCGCCATCCTCATCTCGCGCAGCTTCGACGGCGAACTGATCGCGCGCACCGTGGAGCGCCTCGGCTTCCGCGCGATTCGCGGCTCTTCCTCGCGCGGCGGCCCTACCGCTCTGAAGCAGATGGTCGAAGCCTACCGCGCCGGCCACATCTGCGCCCTCACCGTCGACGGCCCGCGGGGGCCCGCCATGATCGCCCAGCCCGGCGCCGTGCAACTCGCGCAGCTCACCGGCGCCCCCTGGATCGGAGCCTTTTCCGCCCTGCCCGAGCGCGCCTGGACCCTCACCACCTGGGACCGCTTCCTTATTCCGAAGCCATGCTCCCGTGTCGTCCTAGCCTGGCCCGCGCACGTCCCCACGTCTCACCAGACCGCGTCTGAACTCCAGTCTGCCGTCCAAGCCACCCTCGATCGAGCCGTCCAACTCACCACTCACCAATAAGCCATGCTTGTCTCCGACTTCCACTTCGACCTTCCCGAAGAGCTCATCGCGCAGCATCCGCCCACTATCCGCGGCTCCAGCCGCATGCTGCGCGTCGACCGAGCCACCGGTGCACTCCAGGACGACCTCTTCAGCAGCCTCCCGCAGCTCCTCCGCCCCGGCGACCTCCTTATCCTGAACGACTCCCGCGTCCTTCCCGCGCGCCTCTACGCCACCCGCGCCCGCACCCCACAGACGCAGGCCAACTCGCCAGACCCCAGCGGCCGCATTGAAGTCCTCCTCACGCAGCAACTCGCCCCCGACATCTGGTCCTCCCTAGCCCGTCCCGCGAAAAAAGTCGTTCCCGGCGAAACCCTCCTCTTTCCCGCCACAAGTCCGGGTGCCCCAGGTCTCGCTTCTGATACCTGGGAGGAAGCGCCACCGCTGCTTACCGCCGAAGTCCTCTCCGCCGGCGAGTTCGGCGAGCGCACCCTCCGCTTCGCTCCCGACCCCGATTTCCTCACCAAACTAGACCGCATCGGCAACATGCCGCTCCCGCCCTACCTCCACCGGCCCGACCAAGCCGAAGACAAGTCCCGCTACCAGACCGTCTACGCCAGGGAGTCCGGCTCCGCAGCCGCGCCCACCGCCGGCCTGCACTTCACGCCCGAAATCCTGGAAGTCCTGAAAGCCCGCGGCGTGGAGGTCGAAACCCTCACCCTGCACGTCGGCCTCGGCACCTTCCAGCCCGTCCGTGTCGACCGCCTCGAAGACATTCGCCTGCACACCGAGCACTACACCCTGCCCGCCGCCACGGCCTCCGCCATCCACCTCGCCCTGCGCGAAGGCCGAAGAATCATCGCCGCCGGCACCACCGTCACCCGCACCCTCGAACACTGCGCCCAGCGGCACAATCCGGGTGCCCCAGGTCTCGCTTCTGAGACCTGGGTTCCCACCCTCGAACCCCACACCGGCTCCACCAGCATCTTCCTCCAACCCGGCCACCGCT
>CAXUEE010000276.1:0-446 GCA_964249905.1 uncultured Acidobacteriaceae bacterium | reverse complement strand
ACTTCCACCTCCCACAATCCACCCTCCTCATGCTGGTCAGCGCATTTCTCGCCTCCGCAGGCCAGCCCGAGCAGGGCAGGGAACGCGCCCTCGCCGCCTACGCCCATGCCATCCGCGAGCGTTACCGCTTCTTCAGCTACGGCGACTGCATGTTGATTCTCTAGTCACTCGGAAGGTCAAAGTGAGCCGAATAGTAGATCAACAGAGCAGCAACTCCGCAGATTAACACCGCTCTTATGATCCACCACGAAACAGTTTGTTCCTGCTTCGCTAGATGGCTGCGCTCTGGTTTACACGGGTTTACCTTGACCTCAAAGATTTCCCCCTCATCGTAGGGCAACGATGATTTGAATTCGCCGACGTAATGGCTTCCCTGTACTTCGTACGAGTACCCGATGAGGTATCTTCCAGGTGCGATGCCGGACTCTATGTCCACTTCCCAAAAG
>CAXUEE010000275.1:0-3868 GCA_964249905.1 uncultured Acidobacteriaceae bacterium | reverse complement strand
ATGCTCATGCTGCGCAATCTGGTAAAAACATACCCATGTTAAGAACAGCTCCTAGCGGCAGCCAGGCGATCAAGCTTAGCTTGTTAAAAATGCAGCTGCCGGATATTGGTGGCGGGCGTACCCTGCGCTTCAGCGCCCGTCAACTGCGATTCCACCACCGGGTTGGAATCACTAAAGGCCGAAGCCGATGCCCTAGTCTGTGCGGCGTTGCTGCGCAATTCCTGAGCCTGGCTGTTCTGGGTGGCGTGAGGGTGGCCAGCGCCCATCGCACGATCGAGCGCGGCTTCCTGGGTGATCGGGTTATTTTGCTGGTTGAGGAATTGCCCGCGATGTGGATGGGGCGCTGGGTTCCGCTGTTCTGGTAGGGTCTGCACCGTGCCGTTCTCTGCGCGCCAGCCGAAGTGCCGGGCGTCATGCGGGTTGAGCTCGCTATTGAGCGGAGCATAATGCCGCTCGTGTTCGGCGGCCGTGTAAACCTGTTCCCAGATAGCCTGTTTACTGCGATCCTCCAAGCGGAAGCCGCGTTCGTGGTCCTGTTCCATGGTCTTCTCCTTGCGGCTGGGCTGCGCTGGCGGTGTGGGTTGCTGTTGAAGGCGAGAGTCGATTGCTGACGTTTTGGAAGCGTCGTGGCTGAGTTCTGGCTCAGCAGCTCGGCGTCGTTGGTATAGAGCCGTGCGTCCTGTGAGGCACGAGAAATGGACACGTAAGCGAAGCGCGTGTTGATCAGCTCCGGGCGGGCGCGTTGTTGGGTCTGGGCCTTAATCGGTGATGTCGAAGTCTTGCCGTTGCCTGGTCTTTGCAACGAGTGTTTTCATTTGCTCCAGCTGCTTTGGCCGGCTCCGCCTTTCACTCTGCCGCTGTGCCTGCCGCTACACGGCGATGCGGACCTGCAACTCGGGGTTGACAACCCGGAAACCGTACTCTGCAGCAAGCTCGGCGCACATGGCTTTGTACTGCTCGTTGCCTGTGACGGTGATTGTGGCCGCTTCCCTCGCCATGCTGGAGGACGTAAACGCCTGGCTGGGCGAGCTGCCCTATCGTCAGAAGATCGTCATCGCCGGCAATCACGACCTGGTTTTGCAGCAGGAACCAGAAAAGGCTCGCGGCCTGCTCAACCACGCCCACTACCTGGAGAACTCCGGGGTCGTTCTGGAGGGTCTGCACCTCTGGGGCCCGCCCATCAAGCCGGTGATGGAAGGCATAAACTTCGCGACTCCTCGTGGAGAGGCCAGCCGGAGAGTGTGGGGCAGGATTCCAGACTCGACCGACATCCTCATCACCGTTCTCCTGCGCTTTGGTTGACTCTTGCAGGAGGCGGAGGGCGGTGTCTTCTGGACTCCATCCCCAATCAATAGCGATCATGGCGAAGGTGAAGTCGGCAGCGTAGCGCTGCTCACCGAGGTCACCGCCGCGCGGCGCGCCCTGCAGCACCTTGTCGTAGCTGGGCCAACGCCGCGGCTGGCGGCGGGACCTGAGGACAGGCAGCGGGTTTCTTGAATCTCCGGCAAGAGCCCTGCTGCTTCCAACCCGGCCCGGGTCACGGTGCGGCCGGGTTGCAGCTCGGTAAGCCTCACCATGGGATAGTGGGGCGCGTAATTCACAGACAGCCTGACTTGGTGGAACAGATCCTCTACGGAGTCACCGGCGCAGCAACGATCCTCGTCGCGATCGCGACCGAAGGACTGGCGCTTGCTGCGGAGGTAGTCATTTTACTGGCGACTGCCGGTTTCCTTGTGAGCGACGTCGTAGCAGCGGTTCTAGCCTGCGGTTTGACTCCGATCACACCACCATCCGGACCGACGCCGCAACCCGGCGACCGTATAAACCGAGCATCGCGGTCCGCACACATAGCGGCACTTACATCACGGTTGTCAATAATGGGGCTTCGGCGGCCCTAACAACACCAGCATTATTCATACCAATGTGAAGCAGGTAGCGGGAGGATGGGAGAAGTTCACGCTGGTACCGTTCGATTCGTCCAATAAGACCTTTCGAGCTAAAGACGATGACAAGCAATTACCTGAATGCGACAATGGTGGCGGTCTGGGCGGTCCCAACGAAGGATGGTACGGCTACTGCGGGAGCGTAGGGGTGGCGGCGATGAGTGCCTCCGTGTAAGGGTGAGTGGGGTGAGCCAGAACTTCCAGGGTGGAGCCTTGCTCGAGGAGTTTGCCGTTGCGGAGGACCGCGATGTTAGCCGCAAGATAGCGGACCAGCGGCATGGAATGGGTAATGAAGAGGTAGGTAAGGGAGAACTCCTGCTGGAGCGAGCGGAGAAGATTGATGACCTGCGCGCCGACGCTGACGTCGAGGGCGGAGACGGGCTCGTCAAGCACCAGAACCTCAGGCCGGAGCGCGAGAGCGCGAGCGATATTGATGCGCTGACGTTGGCCGCCGGAGAACTGGTGGGGGTAGCGCGCGAGCGCGGAGCTGTCGAGCCCGACGGAGTGGAGCAGCTCGCCGGTGGCGGCCCCAAGTGCGGCCTTGCTGCGGGCGGCGGGGTGGCGGTGAATCTGGAAAGGTTCAGCGAGGATGTCCGCGATGCGCATGCGAGGGTTAAGCGCGGCATAGGGATCCTGAAAAACGGGCTGCATGCGGCGGCGTAGGGCGCGCAGAGCGCCACGCGAGGCCCCGGCGATAGGGACGCCGTCAAAGTGGATGGCGCCGCTGGTAGGTGGGATGAGGCCAAGGATCATGCGGGCGAGGGTGGATTTACCGGAGCCGGACTCGCCGACGAGGCCGAGGGTTTCACCCCGCCGGATAGTGAAGGAAACGTCGTCCACGGCCAGGTTGGAGATTCCGTCGGCGGACTGGCTTGCGGACCCGGCACGGCGGGCGGGCGCAGGGCCATACCGTTTGCTGACATGCGCCACCTCGATCATTGTTGACACTGCACAAGCCTAGCAGGGGACCGCTTGCACGAGCTATGCGGGCCGGGGTAGAGTGGCGGCGCTGTTCGCTTGTCCCCCGGAGGAATCGTATGTCTCGTTTGGAACTTTCGCGCCGCAACCTGCTTGGACTGGGTTCGGCTGCTGCTTTAACCGCGGCGTTGCCGCCCATGCTTGGCGGCCGTGTCGCCGCGGCACAGTCTCTACCGCCGATCGCTGTGGCGACCGGAGAAACCCTGCTGAACTCGGTCAACAACGGGTTCGACTTTCAGAACTTTATGATGGATGCATACGCGACCGGCTCAACCGTGCGTTTGACCCAGAGCTACAGCGACGAGGCGGTAGGCCCAACCGCGTTTACCTACGACAACGCGGTTGCAATTCATGCCTATCTGGCGGCGGCCGATGTGGCGGGAGATCGCGACGACATCGCGCGGGCGGAGATCCTGGGACAAGGACTGCTGTATGCGCAGGCCAACAACTTCCCCGTCGCGGACGGTCGGCTGGCGCAGGGCTATTACGTAAACGTGCCGTCGACTGATGGCAGCGGCACATTTATCACGCCGGCGGCCGCGCCGTACTACTTCTACACAAGCGCGGTAGGCGACCAGGCCTGGGCCGGCATGGCGCTGGCGCAGCTGTATCGCGTGACGGGCAACAGCAGCTACCTGACTGGGGCGCTCGCGCTGGCAAACTGGATCGTGAAGAACACCTACGATACGACTGGGCCAGGCGGATTCCGATTTGGCACCAACATCAACCAGTACAACCAGTCGGTGGCGTCGCCGAACGGCAAGTCGACCGAGCACAACATCGACACCTATGCCTTCTTCACGATGCTGAGCACGCTCACGGAGGACGGCAATGCCGAGAACGGCATGAGCTGGAGCGCGCTGGCGGCACATGCGGCCGCGTTTGTAGCGGCGATGTTCTCCGCTTCCGGGCCATTCTTCTACGGGGCACCTCGGCGACACGAACAC
>CAXUEE010000274.1:0-4035 GCA_964249905.1 uncultured Acidobacteriaceae bacterium | reverse complement strand
ACCAACGAGGGACCGGACGCAAAATCGTCCACGGTGTCGACTTTCCTGATCGATCCAGCGTCTGGAACCCTAAGCCTGGTCGGGCAGGTCTCCTCCGCAGGTGCAGGTCCCTGTTATGTTGCGGTGGACGCAAGCCGCCACGCGGTCTTCGTAGCCAACTATGCCGGAGGCTCGATCGCCAGTTACCTCGTTCGGCCGGACGGCGCCCTCTCCGACCCCGTAGAGCACATTGACTTCCACCAGGCCGCCTTCGGCCACCACGGCCCAAACGCCGCCCGACAGGACGCCCCTCACCCTCACAGCGCCATGCTCTCCCCTGGCAGCCGTTTCCTGATCGTGAACGATCTCGGCAACGACGACATCGTGATCTTTCCGGTGGACCCGCAAACAGCCCATCTCGGCAAACCAAGTGTCAATCCGCATCGTTCTCCGGGCTCAGGTCCAAGGCATCTGGCCTTTCATCCCAACGGCCGCTGGGCGTACGGCATCGATGAGCTTGGCAACCGCATCGACCAATACCTTTGGAACTCGACCCGGGGAAGCAACGCTCTCGACGCCGAAGCCCGCCTGACCGACACTGGCCACTCCATCTCCACGCTCGACCCCTCCTTTCACGGCTCGAACACAGCGGCTGAGATTGTGGTGAGTTCCTCAGGAAACGTCCTTTACGGCAGCAATCGCGGAGAAGACAGCCTGATCGTTTGCGAACTTGATGCAGCCAACGGGGCCCCGAGGATTGTGCAGCGGATTAGTTGCGGCGGCAAGACGCCCCGTCATTTCACATTGGATCCCACAGGACGCTGGCTGCTCTGCGGCAACCAGGATTCAGCTTCCGTCACCGTGTTCGCCAGGAACGCAGAACATGGAACACTCAGCGGCCCAATTCAGACGCTGCCGCTTGAGTCTCCCATGTTCACTCAGTTTGCGTGATTGCTCACTACAAGGTCGCTAGATCGATTACGAAGCGGTACTTCACATCGCTTTTCACAACCCGATCGTAGGCTTCATTCAGCTTATCCACACCGACCATCTCAATATCCGATACGATGTCGTGCTCGGCGCAATAATCCAGCATCTCCTGCGTTTCAGCCATTCCGCCGATCATCGATCCTGCCAACCTTCTCCGGTTGGTGATCAGCGAAAATGCGCTTACGGGCAGCGGTTGTTCCGGCAGTCCCACCTGACAGAGGGTGCCATCGAGCTTCAACAGACCTAAGTATGCATTCAGGTCATGCGGTGCGGAGACGCAATCGAGCAAGAAATCGAAGCTGCTTTTCTGCCTCGCCATTGCGTCCGGGTCCTTGGAAAGCACTACCTCGTCCGCACCCAGGCGCTTGGCATCAGCCTCTTTTCCCGCCGACGTGGTGAACAGCACCACGTGTGCACCAAACGAGTGCGCAAATTTCAAGCCCATGTGACCCAGACCACCGAGCCCAACGATACCAACCTTCTTACCCGGCCCAACCCCCCAGTGCTTCAACGGGCTATAGGTGGTGATACCTGCGCAAAGCAGAGGAGCGACCGCAGCCAGCTTTGACTCCAGCTTCTTGGAGATCGTATGCACATACCGCTCGTCCACCACAATATTGTTCGAGTAGCCGCCTTGCGCTGCCGATCCGTCGTAGTTCTTTGCGTTATACGTTCCGACGAAGCCCTTCTCGCAGTAGGCTTCCTCCTGCACTTTGCAGTTCGAGCACACGCGGCAGGAGTCAACCATCACCCCCACACCCGCCAGATCGCCTACAGCAAACTTCTTCACGTCCGTCCCAACTGCCGTCACGCGTCCGACGATCTCATGCCCGGGAACCATCGGGTACATCGAGCCGCCCCACTCGTCCCACACCTGGTGGATGTCTGAGTGACAGATACCGCAATAGGTACTCTCGACGACCACATCGGCGGGTCCCGGATCACGCCGTTCAAAGCTGTAGGGGGCCAGCGGTGATGTCTTTGACTCCGCGGCGTATCCCTTGGACTGAATCATGATGCCCTCCTCTTCTTGCTTGGCTTGCCGGTTGGATGCGGAAGAGAGCCCTACAGACGCAAGGCAGCGTAACTACTCGTCATAGTGCAGAAGACTGAGCACGTCGTATTCGTCCAACTTCTCCCGGCCCTTCAAGAAATCCAGCTCAATGGCGAATCCAATGCCGACGATATCTCCTCCCAGCTGTCGCACCAGCTTGACTGTTGCCTGCATGGTTCCGCCGGTGGCTAACAAGTCGTCGACGAGAATCACGCGCTGCCCTGGTTGGACGGCGTCCAGATGAATTTCAAGTGAGTCGGTCCCGTACTCGAGGTCATAGCTCACGCGAGCAGCAGGCGCTGGCAGCTTCTTCGGTTTGCGTATCGGCACAAAGCCCGCGTTGAGCCGATAGGCAAGCGCTGGTCCGAAGATGAAGCCTCGCGCTTCGATGCCGAGCACGAGGTCGATCTCCCGGCCAATATAGTGCGCGGCGAAGGCATCGATCAACTGCGCGAAGCCGGTCTTGTCCTTCAGCAGTGTCGTGATGTCGTAGAACAGGATGCCGGGCTTGGGAAAATCCGGCACCGTTCGAATTAACTGCTTCAACGGCTCACACGTCCCAACGCCACTACGGACCATCTACCAGGCTCCTTCAATCACAAACTGCCCAAGCTTCTCAGCTTCCTGCGCTTCCAGATCATGATCGAGCACAGCATCGACGCGACTGCCGCGAGATCCTTTGTGCAAGGCGGCTTTCAGTTCGGCAAGCTCCTGAGCAGCGCCTGCGGCCACGACTTCCACGTCCCCCGCATCCGTGTTTTTGACCCATCCGCGCAAGCCGATCTCCGCAGCTTCCTGGTGTACAAACCAGCGAAAGCCGACGCCCTGTACGCGCCCTTTGACCAAAAAGTGCTTCACGTTAAGTGTCTCGTCCACCCTATTAGTCTCGCATCGCTTAGCGGGCTGCGCAACGCCCAAACGGGCGCAAGCAGGACAGCGCAACACGGTCCGTTCAACGCACTTTAGCTAAGCAAGCCGCGTTCTTAGCACGGACTCAGTTCTTCTCTTTACGCGCGGCTCATGTACGCGCCTTCCGCAGTGTCGACCCGAATCTTCTCGCCTTCATTGATGAACGGCGGCACCTGCACTACCAGTCCTGTCTCGGTCTTAGCCGGCTTCGTCACTGACGATGCTGTCGCCGATTTGATGCCGGGCTCTGTTTCAATCACCGTCATCTCCACCGCTGTCGGCAACTCAATACCCACCGCCTTGCCATCATGAAAGCTCACGCTGATCGACAAGTTCGGCGTAAGGAACTCCACCGCATCGCCCAGCGTGTCGCGCTTCAGCATGGTCTGTTCGTACTTGTCATCCATGAAGTAATAGTCGTCGCCATCGTTATAGAGATACTCCATTTTGATTTCGTCGACGACCACGCGGTCGATGGGATCAGGCGAACGGAAGCGCTCCACAAACATCGAGCCAGTGCGCACATTGCGCAGCTTGGCCTGAATAAACGCACGCAAATTGCCTGGCGTGCGGTGCTCGACGGAGAACACAAGGTGCAGGTCGTCCTTGAACTTGATGATCATGCCTGGCCGCATCTGCGTAGCAGGAATCGACATAAAAGTGCCTCATATCTTCTTTAAAAATGGTGAAGAAAGGGATGAAATCGGGGCCGATACCGGTTCAGCCCAACCCGTTGATTGTACCTCAGCCGATCCGTACAGACTCCGGAGGCGGTGCGGCCCGGGACTGACCGACCCCGGTGTAACAACGCGCGATTAGAACTTGTGAAACATGAAAAATGCCCCCACTATCAGGCAAAGAAACGCGACAAAGTGGTTCCAATGCAGACGGTCGCCAAAGTAGAAGACACTGAACACGCCGAAGACCACCAGCGTGATGACTTCCTGAATCACCTTCAGCTGATCGGGTGAGAAGGTCTTCGAACCGATGCGATTGGCAGGCACCTGAAGACAATACTCAAACAGGGCGATGGACCAGCTCACAAGGATAACTTTCCACAAAGCGACGTTCTTGAAACGCAGGTGCCCGTACCACGCAAAGGT
>CAXUEE010000273.1:662-4049 GCA_964249905.1 uncultured Acidobacteriaceae bacterium | reverse complement strand
TCTTTTGGAGTCACGCGTATGTTGCTTGTTATTCCGTCCGTCTTCCCCAAGGCATTCCCGGCGAATCCGCCAGCCCGTACTTCTGCCTTTCCGACTTCGTCAAGCGCTGGCCCGGAGCCTCCGAGGACACGCCTTCGGGACAGCACAAAGCTCGCTTCGTCATGATGCTCACCAACGGCGTCGACCCCTATAATGGCTCCGACCGCATCACCAACCAGGACAGCCCTTACGTCGCCGCCGCTGTCACCGACGCCCAGCGCGCCGGTGTCTCCGTCTCCTCCATCTACTACCGCGACGCAGGCTTTCGCGGCGGCCGCGGCTCGCTCAGCGGCCAAAGCTACCTGCAGCAGGTCGGCGATGCCACCGGTGGCACGCTCTACAACATCGGCCCAATCGACCCCGTCTCGATCAAACCCTTCTTCAATGAGTTCCTGCACGACATCTCCGAAACCTATATCGCAACCTTTAACGCCGATGCAGCCGCCGGTGGACGCGAGCATCTTCTCCGCGTCAAGATGGGCAGCACCGTACCCAAGCTCAAGCTGCGCCACGCGGATGAGGTTCGGCCCGGCAACCTAGAGTCTCCTCTCACCGCCGCCAATCAGTTCAGCAGCCCGGCGCTCCAGTAGACTTCGTCAGTCTCCTATCAATGCGCACCGGGCTTCCTCTCCGGTGCGCATCGCTTTGCTATCCCCGCAGGGTCGCCTCCCTCATGCAGCTTTGCTTGTACGATCAGCAAAAGCGTATGAGCCCTGACAAAAAGCTGCGGATACTCTACCTCGATGGTCCCGGCAATGTGGCCGGAACGTTTCTGCAGTGGCTGAGCGGCAGCGAGGATCGAACCGAGGTCAGCCGAACCTTCTCTGGCGACGCCTTCGACCTCATCCGCGACCTCGGACTCGACGCTTACGTCCTCGCAACCCACCCCAGCGTGCAGCGGCTGCAGCAAGGGTCCATCGCCGTCGAGCATCGTCCCGTACCCTCCCGCCACAGATCCGGTCTCGCCTTTCACCTGGGCGAACTGCGCCACGCCGCCTGGATCATCCGGCTCGCCCTCCGCTTCCGTGCTGACACCGTCATCGTCGCCGATCAGCTGCACTGGTTCGCCCTCTGGCCGCTGCATCTGCTGCGTCGCAAGCTCATCGTCATGCTGCATTGCGCTTTCTGGCCCAGTGGTTCATGCACGCAAGCCGCGAGCACACGCTGCTTGCAACGCCTGAACGGCCGCTTCTGGCGTAACGGTGTCGATGTCACCCTCTGCGTCTCGCCTGAGGTCGAGCGGCAGCTGCGCGAGATTGCCGGCCCCCTCGGCGGTTCGGTCTTGCAGGTGCGGGCCCAGTACCGGCGAGCCTTCTTCGCCGCCATCCCACCGCCCGCGTACGACCCCGGCCAGCCCTTCCGTGTCCTCTTCGCCGGTCGGCTCGAACGCGAAAAAGGAGTCTTCGACCTGCTCGAAATCGCCAACCGCCTCACCCGCTCTTCGCCTGGACTCTTCACCTTCGAGCTCTGCGGGAAGGGAAGCTCTCACGCAGAACTGACCCGCGAGATCGCCAAATGTGGCCTCGCCGGCTCCTTCCGACTCCTGGGGAAGCTTGACCGGGAAGCCATCGCCGATGCCTTCGGCCGCTGTCACGCCGTTCTCGTCCCGACTGGGTTCAGCTTCGCCGAAGGCATGAACCGGGTCGCTATCGAAGGCGTACTCGCCGGCCGGCCCGTCATCACCAGTCCCGCTTCGCACGCCGAAGAGGTACTCGGGGAGGTGCTGGTCGTGGTTCCCGTAGGAGACGTAAACGCTTACGTGGCCGCTTTGCAAAAGCTCCGCACCGACCCTGCCTTCTACGCCGAACGTTGCGCCGCCACCCGCATCGGCACGGAGATCTTTTTCGACGGCAAACAAAGCTTTCGCGCAGCCTTAGAGACAGCCCTGAAGCTCTGCTTTCCCGGCCGCCTCTGACCCTCTCCCGCTATCGGCTGATGGCTGCCGCCGACAAGCCGTAAAAGCGTGCAGCAACCCTGCCACCTTTGTCATCCCGCAGGGACCGGCTTTGGCCTTTGTTCAAAAAAGCCGAGCGGAAGAAGCTGTTTAGTCTCATCAATTCCGCTGAGCACGCCACTCACGGCCCGTCACGTAAACTTTTCTTGGAGAGCTATCCAGAAGATGCCCGAAGCCAACGCCAGTCCCGACGCAAACGCCGCACCCAATCCCCAGGGAGCCCACCCCAGGATCGAGGATCTTGCCAACCCCTTCGAGCTCTTCGACCACTGGATGCAGGACGCCAAGACCTCTGAGGTCAATGCCCCCAATGCTATGTCCCTCGCCACAGCCTCCCCGGACGCCACTCCGTCGGTCCGCATCGTCCTTCTCAAGGACGCCGATGAGCGAGGCTTCTCCTTCTACACCAACGGCGAAAGCCAGAAGGGCGGTGAGCTTCGCGCCAACCCCCGCGCCGCCCTCTGCCTGCACTGGAAGTCGCGCCAGCGCCAGGTCCGCATCGCGGGCTCCATTACCGAGCAGCCCCCCGAAGCCGTCGACGCCTACTTCCGGCGCCGCAACCGCATGAGCCAGATCGGCGCCTGGGCCTCGCAGCAAAGCCGTCCGCTCGGCAGCCGCGAGCAACTCATGGCCCTCACGGAGCAGTACGAGCAGAAGTTTCCCGGCGAAGTGCCGCGGCCACCCTACTGGACTGGCTTCCTTCTCGCTCCCACCCGCATCGAGTTCTGGCAGGAACGGGACTACCGCCTCCACGATCGCATCGTCTTCACCGCTCCAACCAACGGCACATGGGCCAAACAGCGTCTCTACCCATGAGCACACTCCTATGACCGAACTTACCCAGATCGATCGCGCCGCGCTGCTGGCCGCCTTCAAAAAGCTTGAAGGCAAAACATTAGCCATGAACATTGCCGCCAAGGTCGGCATGCCGGTCGAGGCTCTCTTGCGCATGCTGCCCGGCAACGCCCAGGGCCAGATCGCCATGGCCGTCGACAAAGCGCTGCAAGCCTGTCTTCACGTCGCGCTCAACTTCGGCGGCACTGCCGACGGTACCTCCGCCAGCAAGCGTGCGCACACCTGGACCACCGCCGCCACCGGCGCCGTAGGCGGCTTTTTCGGCCTGCCGGGGCTCGCCTTTGAGCTGCCCGTCACGACCACCGTGATGCTGCACTCGATCGCCGGCATCGCCCGCAGCCAGGGAGAAGACCTCTCCGACCCCGCCACTGCGCTCGACTGCCTGCAGGTGCTCGCGCTCGGCCCCGAAGGCAAAACCAACGACGTCATGGAGAGTGCCTACTACACCACCCGCGCCGGCCTTGCCCAGGTCACCCGCGAGGCCGCAGCTTTCGTCGCCCAGAAGAGCGTCAGCAAAGAGAGCGCGCCCATCCTAATCT
>CAXUEE010000273.1:0-652 GCA_964249905.1 uncultured Acidobacteriaceae bacterium | reverse complement strand
CCGCTTCGGCATTGAGGTCAGCGAGAAGGCCGCCGCCCAGTTCATCCCCATCGCCGGAGCCGCAGGCGGCCTCGCCCTAAACGTGCTCTTCACCGACCACTTCCAGCGCATCGCCGAGGGCCATTTCACCGTCCGCCGACTCGAACGCGCTTACGGCCCCGAACTCGTCCGCCGCGAGTACGACCTGCTCCGCGCCTGAAGCCGTTGCCGACTATTTCTCCGGCACTGACCACCCTGCCGTTGTCACCGCCAGCGTCGCCTGATCCGTCGCCTGCCCACTCGCCTCCCTGGCCATCGCCGGAAACTCCTCAAACAGCCCCGGAGCCTTCGCCCACACCGGCAGGTCCTCGATCTTGTATCGGTAGGTCACCTGCGTCTCGACAAACCCGTTGGCCTTTGCCGGCGGTGTCGACGACAAGATCTCCGTCACCTCCCGATGCCCATAGCAAAGGTGCGCGCCCACGCGCCGTCCCTCCTCGGTCAGGATGTACCGCGACACGTGGATCGCCGGCTCGCTGTGCGCCTCCACAATCTGCGCCTTGGCCAGAGCATCCATCTGTTTGGTCTTTACCGGATCGCTGGTTTCGAGCGGAAACGTCATGCCTCCGTCCAGCAGGCAATCGCTATGATCGAGAAAATAGGCGTTCAGCGT
>CAXUEE010000272.1:0-4076 GCA_964249905.1 uncultured Acidobacteriaceae bacterium | reverse complement strand
CGGTGAGCTCTGGCGTCTTACAACCCGGTAGAGTGATCGCCTTTCAGGCTCGTCCGCAGAGCACGTTTGGTGTGATGACGCGTGCTCAATGAGGCTGGAGATCGTTACGCTTGTGCCCTGGCTAGGAGTACCTAGGCGCAGTACACCTAACGGTCTGCGCCCGCTCCTCTACTCATTCACGTTCTTTCGCAAGAACCCTGTCGCCGCGCCTTCGTCTTGCTGTCATAATTCACACCGACGAAAGCATGGAGGAAGTCCTTGAAGGCACCGGCAGAGCGTCATAAGGTGGCGTGCCGGGCTTACGCCGGAGCTTGAGCAAGCGGTCAGGCGATGTCCGCAGCTGCTCGCGGTGCTGCTGCCGCACCTGGTCCAACATGTGAGTGTCGCTGTTCCTGCAGAGGTGCGCTCGATGCTTCCAGCTGGCAATCTGTTATGCGCGTCAGCGCAATACGCCCGGTGAGCAGGGCATCGTCAAGCTGCAGGCGTCCCAAATCGGGACTCGACTAGCTCGCCTGGCAGCTGCGTATTGCCCGGCACGACCCCGCGATGCATCTCTTCTGAAAGGAGAAAATGTATGCCGCAAAAACGCAGCGCACCGGTTCTGCCGCACATCCAGCGCGTGAGCCACACCCCGGAGGGCTTGCTGGTTCAGTTCGACCAGGGCTCAACGGTTCTCTACCAGACCAGCCTGCTGTGGGATCTGCGCGACTACGAGGGCGACGTTCCGGCCGAGATCGCGCGCGGGCTGGCTCAACCGCCGCACATAGTGCATTGAGTACTCAAGCCGGCGTGCTTCCCCACCACAGACAGCATGCGCTTTCTTGTCGATCTCGGCTGGATGCTGCTGGTTTGTCTCTGGTGCTCCAGTTTGCGTCCTGCTTCGAAAAAGTCACGTGAAGCCATGCAATGCGTCAGCCCAGATGTTTGGAGTCGCGTGAACTTCGAAGATTTAGTGTGTGGCGAGTTCTAGACCCTGTAGAACCTTGAACTATATCCGACCAAGCAGCGGCAGGCTTGGTGGATAGAAACACTTAGCTTGCTGAAGAGTCGGTGATTGTCGCTTGTCAAATTGTGCAGCATCTAGATGTCCAAGCACAATGAAAGGGCGGAGTAGAGCCTGAATGCTTTGGCATCGTTCACCGCAGAGTTCTACTGGCTGTTGAGCAGCTCAGGGTGGTTGTTTCTCACGTTGCCCACACCGCGCGAGACAGGCCGGGCCTGCATCCGGTCAGCAGGGAAGGGCTTCAGGAGGTGGGTAGGGGGCGGCGCGTCATCCTGGAGAAGCCACTCGTCATAGTCGCGCTCCTAGAGGATGACGGGCATGCGGGCATGAACCGCCGCGGTCAGCTCATTGGGTTTAATGGTAAGAATGGCGAAGCTTTGGAGCCAGTCCCCGGTCTGTGCGTCATTCAAAGTATCCTAGAGGCTGGGGAAGGTAAAGGTGCTGCCCTGGGCCACAGTGAAGACGTAGGGCTGTTTCTCTCTTGGCCCGAGCCCCTTCCAATCGTAGAAGTCGTCAGTGGGTATGAGGCAGCGCCCGTGCCGGAAAGGCTCCCTCCAGGTCCGTTGGTGGCGATGGTTTCGGCCTTGGCATTGAAGGTGGAGAAGCTTTTGAGGGCGGCGAGGCTTTTGGCAAAGAGGGGAACTAGGCCCCAGCGCGCATGAGCAGCAGCTCGCGCACAGCTCCGTCGCTGAGGTTGCGGATGACGGGCTGAAAGATGGTTGGAGCGATGTTGTAGTGCGGCACCAGGTCGGTCAGATCCGGCGATGGGTCGGCGTCGAAATGATCGGCTAGCCTTCGCTTGTCGGACAGCCGGTAGTAGCGGCCGCACATAGGGAAGGCATGTGAGAGCCGCGGGTCTTTGCTGTACCGCTGCCTAGTTTGAGCTCGGACGCACTTGCTTCCGGAGCCTGCGCCCAACATCCCCTAACGGTATCCTGGCATGTAGCCTGCGCCGGGTGCAATTGGCTGATCTTCGTGCAGGCGGGGCCGGTGCCCGGACCGTTGAACCTGCCGGACAACTCGCCCACTGCTACCTGCCCGCATTGCAGCCGGACGTACGCCTACCCAAAGCAATGCTTGTGCTGCACTTCGGGCAGATAATTATCTTCGGCCCCGACCACAGCAAGCCCGCCGGCGGCGGTCGCGGCGGTGATTGCCGGCATGGTGGCGGCCGTGCGATCAGCACGCATCGATGGGGCGGAGATCAGCCGGGGAACACCGAAGGTGCGCGCCATCATCAGCGACGCGATCGGGATTGCGCACTCGATCTTGGCTGAGATCGGACGGCACGGCTCTGCTCGTCAGTCCGGTAGCGGCAGGCAAGCGTTGCCGGACGGCCGCAGCTACCGCTTGCCGCCCTGCCGTAAGACAAGAAAAGGCCGCGGAACTCTCGGGATTGGAGCCCTCGACGGCCCGGAAGTAGACGCGGCGGGTGTGTGGGTCGCGGATGATGATGGTGAAGAACTCCCAAAAGCGCCGGCCGCCCTCGGGCAGAGCGTGGAAGAGCGCGGGGAAACGCTGGGAGGGAGGCGGTTGTTCAGGATGACGGAGGGCGGCCGTCCCACAGCGGTCAGCTCCTTTTCTTGCGGAGTGTGAGCTCCACTAGGAATACCGCCAGCCAAGCGCCCAGCAGTCCAAGCAGCAAGTAGGCGGTCAAAGCCTCGACCGGCCCTAGCTGACCCTTGAATAACAGCCGGCTAACCAGCAGGGAGCCGAGATAGCCGACGAGGGCACAGAAGCCGAACGCCGCCGGTGCCGCCAAGGCAGAAAGCGCGTGGCGTCGCAGCTTTGAAAGGGCAGCACAGAAGCCAAAGGCCAGCAGCGAGAGCAGCGCGAAGGGCACCGCATAAAGCAGCAGGATCAAAAGACTAAACCGCATCCATAAACCTCCACGTTACATTCGATAACGTCCTTAGGTTTGTTAGACCTAACCATTTTTGTTGTCAACGAGCCACCCTGATACCTCATTGCGCGGCCTGTTAGCTACGGCTTCCATCTCCTCCCGACCTGTCACCTCTGCCTGCTCAAGTCCGGTTTCTTCAGGAGACGTTTGAACTGCAATGAATAGGTAATCGATCAATGAAGGTGACGGCCCGAGTTTTTGCTCTGTCTGCTGCTGTGGCACTTGGTAGGAGAACCAGCCGCTCACACTAGCCAGGTAGAGATCGGCAAGGATTGCGGGATCCCCTTTGTAGGGAACGGCTACGTAACCCTCCGAAAAAGAAGGTAGGCAGGTCTTCAGCAAGATTGTTTTGAAGGCTTTCGTTAGTTCATCCGCCCATTGATCAAGTATTTTGTCCTGAAAATCTTGAGCGGTGAGCTGCCCTATCCTGTACTGCACCTGCGCATCCATGTAGGTGTCCCAAAACATTCGATGGAATGTTGTCCATGATCAGGCAGCATAGATTACTCCAGATTGAATACGTACCGGCACCCAAATCACACATCCTACTTCGTTCCTTCACTGGCCGTTTCTCGTCATTCGATCGCCTTCGGCATCGGCTTCTTTCCGACACATGTAAACTCCGTCCTTCGTCGCTCCATACCAGCGCTCGCCCTGGAGGTGGTACACCCCTGTCTTTGTGTTCACCCAAACGACCTCGTCAGCGGGGCAATGCTTCTGAGCCTCTTGCTCTGAAGAGAAGCGCGGTGCTGGAGCTGCCGCAAAGGTTGAAGACAGCGCTGAAAGGAAAAGCACGGCGGCTAGAAGTAGCGATTTGAACACAGACATAGCTGCTCTCTCCATCGACGAGAGGCCCACTATAGCGAGCTTCTGCTCAACCTGGATAAAACAAAACTCTGTCACGCGTCACCGTAGTAACGCTGGTGTCTTGCTAGGTGTGAACATTCTCCGCTACAGCCGAGCTTTGAGTTTGTGGGGCGCGGCCCGCGTTTTAAGCTCGCTAAAGACGAGGTGTTCGGTTGTGCTGCTACTCAGCCGCGGCTTGTTTCTGCGCGGCCCAGCGCTTCTTCTGGGCAGCAGCGATGCGGGCGCGGGCCTCGTCGCTGAGCTGGCGGGCGGCTTTCTCGGGCTCGGCGGCTTTGCGCGGCCGGCCGCGGCGTGGGGCGGGAG
>CAXUEE010000271.1:0-4217 GCA_964249905.1 uncultured Acidobacteriaceae bacterium | reverse complement strand
AGACCGCCCGCGTCCTCACGGATGCCGCCATCGAGGGCAAGCAGGACAGCCTCGTTGGCCTGAAGGAGAACGTCATAATCGGCAAGCTCATCCCCGCCGCCACCGGCCTGCCCCGCTACCGCCAACTCACCGTGGCCGTCGAAGGCTACAAGGCCCGCGAGGTGGACGAGCTCGACATAGCCGCCTCGTAAGAGAGCGGCCAGCGGTACATCCATCGGCCCCCGGTGTACGTTGCCGGGGGCTTGGCCCTTACGTACCGGTGCGCGTATGGCTCCCTTTGAAGTGCTTCCCTACCTGCAGTGAAACAGTCGCCCTCTATCCTGCCCCTCAACTCCGCTTCAGCAGAACCCGTATGCTCGGTTTGCACTTAGCTGTAAGCAAAGCTTCGCTGCTCATGTAGCTGTGCTTCGGACATACGAAAGTTCAGCGGAACGATTCCTGGGCCTATGGTTAACGACCGGCAAATGTTTGCCTTGTGCCAAGATCTGTTTGCGGAGATAATTGGAAGGATGCGAACGCTTCCCGGAATCATCCCCGATGTGAACGAAAGAGGAAAGGTTCGGTAGCCCAAATTCGCCTGTGCCTAAAGAGGTGCTTATTATTGGCCGGGTGACCAGAGTATAGGGAGGATCAACCGATGTCGCCAACCAGTCCTGCGATTCTGAAAGCACTAAACGATTTCGCCGACACGGTTACCCGCGCCTTTCAGTCCAAAACGCACGGCAACCCCGAGGAACAGATCAAGGGTCCGGCCCAAACGCTGGTGCAGCAAGTCGGGACGGCCGTCGGCTCAAGTATCCTGTGCAAGCCGGAGTCGGCTATACCGGGAACAGGACGACCAGACATAGCTGTGGAGGTCGGCGGTCTGCTGAACGGGTACGTGGAACTCAAAGCACCCGGTAAGACCGTCGTCTCTAGCAAGCTGAGGGGCCATGACAAGTCCCAGTGGCAAAAGTTTTCGACAGCGATTCCCAATCTGCTCTATACGAATGGTAATGATTGGATTTTGTATAGGAGCGGGACGCGACATTCGAGTGCGGAGTTTACCGGAGACATCACCGCTAATGGAAACAAAGCGGTGAATAGCAAAGACGCTGATGAGTTCGAGAAGTTGCTGCGCGAGTTCCTCGGTTGGACACCCCTCACACCGCGCACCCCGAAGGCGCTCGCTCACCTGCTTGCGCCACTCTGCCACATATTAAGGAACGACGTTCGCGATGCGCTTCGAGACAGCGACTCGAAACTGCCGCAGCTCGCCGCACAGTGGCGCGACCTACTGTTCCCCAAGGCCGACGACGATGAGTTCGCCGACGCTTACGCTCAGACGTTGACCTACGCTCTGCTGCTGGCCCAGTTCGAGGGTGCTACCAGTTTGAGTACCAGCGACGCTGAAAACCAGCTTCGCGGCGGACACGACCTCCTCGCCGCCGCCCTCCATCTGCTCGACGATCCCAATGTCAGAGACGAGTTGAGCGTCGGGGTTAGGTTGCTCAGAAGCTCTATTGCGCAAGTGGACCCGAAGATACTCGACGGCACGGGACCGGACCCCTGGCTTTACTTTTACGAAGACTTTCTTAGCGTCTACGACAAGAAGCTCAGGGACCGGCGCGGCGTCTACTACACGCCCGCGCAGGTCGTGCAGGCTCAAGTCAATCTAGTCGCCGAACTTCTCGTAGACCGGCTTGGTAAAGACACGGCCTTCGCCCACCAAGACGTGACTGTGCTCGACCCAGCGGCCGGGACAGGGACCTATCCGCTCGCGGTGCTTGAGCATGCCTTCGACGCGCTTAAAGGCGGGGGTGGTAAAGGCATCGCGCAGAGCAAGTTGGGTGATGTCGCAAAGCGCGTGCATGCTTTTGAGCTATTGGTCGGACCGTACTCAGTAGCCCACCTTCGCGTAGCGCAAAGGGTCAATCCAAAACAGCAGAAGACGCAGCCGCAAGACGTACAGGTCTACTTGACGGATACGCTGGAGTCGCCGAACGCTTCTCCTCCCGGACAGTTGCCGATCTTTACCCAGGTACTCGGAGACGAGCAAAAGCGCGCGCTCGACGTCAAGAACAATGAGCGTGTGCTCGTTTGTATCGGAAATCCACCTTATGATCGAGAGCAAACCTCAAACGATACCAACGATGCGGACGTTGTTACCGTTGCCGGAAAGCAGCGGCGTAAAGGCGGCTGGGTCAGATACGGGGACGACAAACGGGGCCGAACGCTCCTGAGAGATTTCATTGATCCCGCACTGGCCTCCGGCAACGGCCAGCATATCAAGAACCTCTACAATGACTACGTTTATTTCTGGCGGTGGGCGCTGTGGAAGGTCTTCGAGCAGGAGAAGGACTCCGGAATTGTTTCGTTCATAACCGCTTCTTCCTTTCTCCGAGGCCCGGGCTTCGTCGGGATGCGAGAGTCGATGCGCCGCACCTTCGATGAGATTTGGATCATAGACCTTGAAGGCGACAACCTTGGCGCGCGCAAGACGCAGAACGTCTTCAAGATACAGACCCCGGTGGCTATCACTATAGGCTTCAGAAAGAGCATGACCGACCGTGACACGCCCGCTAAGGTCCGCTATGCGAAGATCGAAGGCACTAGTCAACAGAAGCTCGGTGAGCTTGCGGGCATCGAAAGCTTCGACGACCTCGTCTGGGAAGAGTGCTTCGCGGGCTGGCAAGACGTCTTCCTACCCGAACGCGGCACTGCATACTTCTCAATGCCGCTCCTTACCGATGTGTTTCCCTGGCAGCACTCCGGTGTCCAGATGAAGCGCAACTGGCCGATAGGCGAGACTGAAGAAGTACTCAAGGAGCGGTGGAGACGACTGTTGGATTCAAGTGACAGGTCGGAGGCTTTTAGGGAGACTGATCGCAAGGTGTCGAAGCAGTATGCGGATATCGATGATCCTTTGAAGAAGCTACCTTCGATCTCGAGTTTGTTGAGGGACGCCCAAATGCCGCCAGTAGTCCGTTACGGTTTCAGGTCTTACGATCGTCAATGGATCATTAGAGATGGGAGACTCGGCGACCGCCTGCGTCCTGTACTCTGGCAATTGCAGAGTGGCGAGCAGATTTTCTTGGCTAGCATGACTACAAAAGTGTTGGGAAGCGGGCCGTCTGTAGTCGCCAGTGCGGAGATTCCCGACCTAGACTATTTTTCTGGCAGAGGTGGCAAAGACATTGTACCTCTGTGGAGAGATGCAGCCGCTACCGAACCGAACATCACTCAGGGGCTTCTCGATCATCTGGCTGAAGAGTATGATCGGATCGTTGAGCCAGAAGACCTCTTCGCATACGCCTGTGCGTTGCTCGGGAATAGGAAATACGTTGAAACGTTTTGGGACGAGCTTTCCGTACCCGGTCCCAGGCTGCCGCTCACAAAGAGCGTGGCGCTGTTCGAGCGAGGTGTCGAGCTCGGAAAAACCTTGATCCGTCTCCAAACCTACGGTGAACGGTTTCTGCTACCAGGTACCAAAGCCAAGGTTGTGACCGGTGCGGCCAGGAACGACACACCTATCTCCGACGATCCTGTCGACTACCCGGAAAAGTTCGAATACGATCCTGCTACGAGAACTATTTACATCGCGGACAGAAGGCCAGGCAACGAGTTTATCGAAGACGTGAACCCTAAGGTGTGGGACTACGAAATGTCCGGATTGAAGGTAGTGAGTTCCTGGCTCGCTTATCGGAAGCTCGGAGGATACGGCAAAAAGTCGTCGCCGCTCGACAAGATCCGCCCCAATAGCTGGACGTGGCAGATGACCTACGAACTTCTAGAACTGATCTGGACGCTCGAAGCCGTCATCATTATGGAACCCACCCTCGACGAGCTGCTGGACGACGTAATACGCTCGGAGCTGTTCGGAGCAGGAGAGCTGCCGGCGCCTTCGGAAGAGGAGGCGAAGTCCCCAAAAGAAAGCGGAGGCAAGTCCGCGGAGCAGGAGGAACTCAACCTAATCGCTGAATAAAGCTCACCAGTCCGACTCTCGATCTGCAGGGTGCCGGAAGGTGCTTCTTCAAGGCATCAATAGATTGATTACAGCGCGGCACCTGGCGGCGAATTGACTGTCGGAAGCGCCTTGACATAACGGCTCTGTGAGCCTAGAATCATGCATCGCGGTCACGAACTGTTGCTTTCGAGTAACCCTGTTCTAGTATCGCGATTTGTAATGTTGTAGAAGCCCCCTTTTCAAGTCAGAGAGAGAGGCGCGGCCATGCCGA
>CAXUEE010000270.1:0-4266 GCA_964249905.1 uncultured Acidobacteriaceae bacterium | reverse complement strand
GCGTCGAACCGGTAGCTCCGCCCGTCGGTCGTCGTCAGGCCGGACACCTTGCCCGCCTTCTGCCCCCGCGCCGTACCCTCAGCATCGATCCGCGCCACATCCGTCTCCGGATGGAACTGGACGCCCAGCTCCCGGCCCAGCTTCACCAGACCATCCGGCACCGCGCGCGTCCCGCCCATCGGGTACCAGATCCCCTCGTCCATCTGCATATGCCCGATCGCGCACAGAATCGCCGGTGAAGCATCCGGGGACGAGCCAACATACTGCACAAAATGGTCCAGCATCTGCGCCACATTCACATCCGGGATATGCTCGCGAATCACGCCCGCCACCGTGCTGCCCAGCCTCATTCGCATCACGTCCTTCAGCACCTTGACGTCGAACGCGCCTTTCACATCCATCGTGTCGCGCATCGACCCAATCGACCGCCAAAAAAAGAACCGGTCCGAGATCGAGTGCAGCTGCTCCGACTGCTCCAGGAACTTCAGATACCCCGCACCCATCTTCGGCCAGATCGCCTCGAGCGACGCCGCCATCTCCGTCGCATTGTCCTTCAAATCCAGCCGGCTCCCATCCTCGAAGAAACACCGCCACTGCGGGTCGCGGCGCACCATCGGGATGTACTCTTCCATCCTGCGCCCCGCTTCTTCAAACACCTTGCGCAGCACCGAAGGCTGAATCAAAATCGTCGGCCCCATGTCGAAGCGAAAGCCCTGTTCCTTCAGCTGCGCAGCTTTCCCACCCAGCCACGGGTTCTTCTCAAACACCTCGACCTCATGCCCGCGCGCCGCCAGCGTACACGCCGCCGTCAACCCCGCCAACCCACTCCCAACCACGCCAACCTTCATCGTCTCTCCCTTGCCGCTTCGTCCTTCTTGATTCGTTGGGCCGCCGCCAGCATACGCCGCAGCCCGGCCACACGATCCCGCATCGTCCCGCCATAACTCATCCCGGCCACCCCCGCAAACAGCGCTTCCTGCGCCTCGCCCGTCGGCTCATACTGCCGCTTGCTGGCCTGCTTCCCGCCTCCAGACCGCCTCACCGCCACCGTCTTCACCGCCGTCATTTCGAGCAGCCCTTCCACACCCCGCGTCGTGCCGAACCCGCTGCCTCTGCGGCCGCCAAACGACATACGAGGATCGGCCGTCGGCACAATCAGATCGTTCACCAGCACCGTCCCAACCTCCAACCGCTCGCCCAGAGCCTCAGCCTCACGCGCTTCGCCAAACACCGCCGCCGTCAGCCCAAACGGACACATCCCATCTACCGCAACTGCCTCGTCCACATCGCGCACCTGCAGCACCGTCAGCACCGGCGCAAACACGTCCGCCTGCGCCACGTGCATCTCCGCACGCCCCTGGAGCACCAGCACCGGCTTCATCCGGGCAGCCTCAGGGTCTCCACAGACCATCGCTCCCCCGGCGACCGCATCCCTCACCAGCGCACGAACTTGATCCCGGGTGCGCGGCGCCAAGGCCACTCCCTCCATCGCCGCAAACCGTGCACTCAATTCGCCGAGCAGGCGATCATGGCCTGCGCCCACCAGCAGCAGCCGTCGCGGAGCCATGCACGTCGCCGATCCATTCAGCCGCATGCCGAAGCACAACGCATCCAGCACCAGCGTACGGTCTGCCGAGGGCAGCACCATCACGGCATCGCACCCTGAAAGCTCCGCCACCACCGGCGTCGCACTCTCCGCCGCCAGCTTCAGCACAGCCCGGCCCGCCGCGCCTGAGCCCGTAAACACTATCTTGTCCACCCCGGCCCGGATCTGCTCCTCCGCCGCCGCAACCGACTCCTCCGTCACGCGCAGCAGTCCCGCCGGAAGGCCCGCCCGCGCCACAGCAGCCGCAAACACCTCCGCCACCGCCCGTCCGCCCGCGCCCGGCTTCCACACCACCGCATTGCCCGCCGCCAACGCCTGCCGCGTCTGCACCCCGGGAAGAAAGAGCGGATAATTGGCCGGCCCGATCACCAGCACCGTCCCGAACGGAACCCGGTGCACCGCCGTCTCGACGCCACCCAGCCAGAAGGGAAGTCCCTTGCGGCCCAGCCGCCGGGGCTTCAGCACCGCCTCCGCCGACCGCACCAGGAAGCGGCACGCGGCCAGCAGCGGCAAAACCTCAGAAGCGTAGGAGTCGGCCCGCGTCCGCGCCAGCGTCTCAGGAAGCGCATCGACCAGCCTCGCCGCGGCTCCAGCCAGGACTCCCTCGACCGCCCGCAAAACCCGCACACGCGCACCGACGGGCGTCGACGCCCACTGCCTCTGCACAGAACGCCAAGCCTCTGCAGACGCGGAAGGAGCGCTCGCCGCCCGCTGCTCCAGCATCATCGCCGCCGCCATCTAGGCCGCCCCGACAAGCTCGCGGCTGACCGGCTGCTCTGCCTTTCCGTTCTCCCATTGCGGTTCCAGCTTCAGATCTTCTAGCAGCAGACGTGACGTAATCCGCGCCGACTCGAAGATCACCGGCAAGCCGCTTCCAGGGTGCGTTCCTCCGCCCACCAGATACATTCCATCGATGTCCTCAAAACGATTATGCGGACGCAAATGCAGCATCTGGTCCAGAGAGTGAGCCATCGAGAACGTCGCGCCCTTATACAGGTCGAACTCCTCCGTCCAGCCCATCGGCGTGATGATCTTCTCGGTCCGGATGCGCCGCTCCACATCCTTGATCCCGATCTTGCGCATCTGCTCGATCGCCAGCGCCCGGTAGCGCGGAGTCTCCTTCGCCCAATCCACCGACCCGGTATCGTGCGTCACCGGCAAGAGCACATAAAGCGTGCTTTGCCCGTTCGGAGCCAACGTCCGATCCGTCACTGACGCGTTCTGTACATAGAACGATGGATTCTCGGAAAGACGGTGCCGCTCTTCAATGTCTTTCAGATTGTCCTTGTAATTCTCAGCAAGATAAATCGTATGGTGCGAGACATCGTCGTAACAGCCATCAATGCCGAGATACATCATGAACGTCGAGCAGGAATACTTCTTCTTCGCCAGCTTCTCGTTCGTCCACTTGTTCCGCAGATGATTCGGCACCATCTTGCGCATCGCCCCGGCAAAGTCCGCATTCACCACCACCGCATCCGCCTGCAGCTTGCGGGAGCCCGTCTGCAAGCCGACAGCCTTACCGCGCTCTACCAGCACCTTCTCGACCGGCTCGTTCAGCAGGATCTCCACACCCATCTCGCGCGCCAGGCGAGCCATCGTCTTCGTGACCGCGCCGCAGCCGCCGGTCGGGTGAAACACGCCATGCTCATACTCAAGAAAGGACAAGATCGAAAACAAGCTCGGGCAACGGAAAGGTGACATCCCCAGGTACTTTGACTGGAAGCTGAAGCCCAGCCGGATCCGCTCATCTTTGAAGTGAATCTGCAGATCTTCATCGAGCGACCGCCACGGCGCCAAGAGCGGCAGCAGCTTTATCATTCCCGGCTTGGCCAGGTCGCGCCAGCTCTCGAAGGGACTCTGCAGAAAGGGCAGGAACTTTTCCAGCTTGTTCCGGTTGCGCAGAATGAACGTGCGAAAGCGAAGCGCATCGTCAGGCGAAATAGCGGCAATCGACTCCACCATCCGGTCGATATTTGGTGTCGCCAATAACTCCCCGCCCGACCGAACACCAGCCGGTACTGCGGGTCGAGCCGCGTCATCGGGATCTCCCGATCCAAGTCGTACCCGGCCGCGCTGAAAATCTCCCGCAGCACCCGTGGATACAGGAAAAACGTAGGCCCGATATCGAACTTAAACCCGTCCTGCTCCATGGTGGAGGTCCGCCCACCTACCTGACCGCGCTTCTCTACAATGGTGACCTTCACTCCGGACTTGGCCAAAAGAAGGGCGGCCGCCAGGCCTCCAGGTCCTGCTCCTACTATGACTGCTCGGCGAGCTTCCTTCTGCATCAGTGGGGGATCCTCAAGTATGTGTACCGTCGTAAACCTATGACGCCCTTACCCGAGTATAGGGATGTTCTCCCCAAAGCTCGGGCGAAGCAGCGCAAAGCTTTGTGTAATCAAGCTTCAAAACCAGCTACCTTCGTTGGACAGAACACAATCCCCAGATACCTTCCCAGGCACTTCGCCTTAGCAAGCTGTCAAAACAGACCGCAAAGGCACGCTGCCAAAAGGCTCAGCCGTCATTCTGGCAAAGCCAGAATCCCCGTATTTGCCTTTGCTGTTGCTCGTTTCGCAAATTCCCGACTCGGTTCTCCCGCCCGCTATACTGATCCCCATCACAACCTCTAAAGCCGTGCCTTTGAGAAAGAATGAGAC
>CAXUEE010000269.1:0-4335 GCA_964249905.1 uncultured Acidobacteriaceae bacterium | reverse complement strand
CTTTCGTCCGCACACATGCGGACGAAAGATTAGGCGGTGGCTTCGACCGGGGTCTCGGCTTCCACAGCGGGCGCCGCGGGTGGCTCGTCTGGCGTGGCGGCCACATTCTCCACGGCCGGCGCATCGGCCGGAGCGGCAGCTGCGTCGATCGAAGCGACGCGGGTGGGCTGGGCCGCGGGCTGTGTGCTCCGCTTGACGTGGGTCTCGCGATGCGCCTTGATCTTGCCCAGGCGCTTTTCCTCTTCGTCGATCCGCACCGTGATGAATTTGATGACCTGCTCGGTCACGCGCAGACGCCGCTCGACCTCGGCGATGAGCGAGCCCGCAGCCTCGATCGTCAGCAGGATATAGAAGCCGTCATTAAATTTGCGGACGGTATACGCCAGGCGCCGCCGGCCCATCTTTTCCGTCGAGCGCACGGTGCCGCCGCCATCAGTGACGTTCTTCGAGAAGCCCTCGGTCAACTTATCGAGGTCGGCTTCTTCGGCGTCCGGACGGACGATAAACATAATTTCGTAGCTGCGATTCATCGGTTTGCTTCTTTCTGCGAAGTTCTGCTTCGCACCGGGCCCGTTTAGTGGCGCCAACGGTTTGGAGGAGAGGAACGGACTCAAGGTGAGGCGAGTCCAGGGCTGTTACGCTACGGGGTCGTCGGCCGTGCCGTTGACCTTGCGGTTGAAGTGGTTCATGGCCTTCGCCACGCCGTCAGAGAGAATCATCTCGACCGCGCTGACGGCTAGGTCGAGTCCTTCGTCCAGCTCCTGCAACTGCATCCTGCGCAGGGGTGAGAGCAGGTACGTCGTGCCGCCTGCCTTCACCTCGCGTCCAGTCTCTGTGGGCGCTTTGCCGACGCCGATCCGGACCCGAATCCATTCCTCGCTGCCTAACGTGCTGGAGATGGATTTTACGCCGTTGTGGCCTCCCGCCGAACCGCGCTCGCGGATGCGAAGCTGTCCGAGCGGAATCGCCAGTTCGTCATACAGAACAACGACATCGAGACCAGGTCGCTCCAGTTCCAGCTCCTTCATGAGCGCGGCAACGGCAAGCCCGCTCAGATTCATGAAGGTTTCCGGCTTTGCCAGGAGTACGTCTTGCCCGGCCAGCGTCATGCGGGCCGTCAAAGCGCGTCCCCGGCGGTTCGCGACCGTCACGCCGCATCGTTCGGCGAGACGGTCGATGGCGAGAAACCCTGCATTGTGCGGTGTGGACTGATACTCGATTCCGGGATTCCCAAGTCCGACGATCAGCCTCATCGCACACAAACCGCTTACTTCTTCTTGCTATCCGGCTTAGCCGCCGCAGCATCCGCCGCGGGAGCATCGCCCTTACCCTTTTTGGCCACTTCCGGCTCGGCAGCAGCCGGAGAGGCTGCCGCGTCGGCGGCTGCTTCTTCCTTGACCAGGGTCACGTGCGCTACAAGCGCCGTGTCCTCGCCCAGGTACTTGATGGAGCCGGAGTGGGGCAGGTCGGAGATATGGATCGCGCCGTAGAGCTCAAGGTCCGTGACGTCGACATCCAGGCGGCCTGGAATGTCCCCTGGAAGACACTCGATCTCCACCTCGCGCAGGATCTGGTCGAGCACGCCGCCTCCGGTTCTGACACCGATCGGCGAGCCGGTCAACTGCACGGGAACCGAGACCCGCATGGCCTTGTCCATGGCAATGCGCTTGAAGTCAATATGGAGAAGCTTGCCCTTGATCGGCTCATGCTGCCAGTCGACGATCATGGCCTTGACCAGGGCCGCGCCCTCGATGTTGAGGTCAAAGATGGTGTTGTGGCCGGACTCCGAGTGCAGAATGCGCGTAACGACTTTGGGATCGACCGCAACCGCTACCGTTTCCTGGCCGGCTCCGTAGACCACTGCGGGGATCTTGCCTTCGACCCGCACGCGGCGGGCATGATTCTTGTTGAACTTGCCGGTGCGCGGGGTTGCCACGACGGCGTCAAACTTCGGTGAGGCCATGTTGTTTCCTTTCGGGCACGGGCGGCAGTGTTCAGGCTGCCGGAGCCGCTCCGTTTGCGGCTGGTTCCGCCGGGGTGGATGGTTTAGGTAAACAGCGTCGAGACGCTGGTTTCCATATGGATGCTTTCGATGGCGCGGCCGAGCAGGCCGGCAACCGAAAGAGTCTTGATTTTGTGCACCCGCTGGGCGGCTTCGCTCAGCGGAATCGTGTTGGCCACCACCAGCTCAACCAGCGGAGACTTCGTGATGTTCTCAATGGCCGGCCCGGACAAAACCGCATGCGAGGCGCAGGCATACACCTTGATGGCCCCTTCGCCGAGCAGCGCATCGACGGTTTTGACCAGCGTACCGGCCGTGTCGACGATGTCGTCCAGAATCAGACAGGTTCTTCCCCGGACGTCGCCGATCACGTTCATGACCTCGGTGACGTTGATGTCGGTGCGCCGCTTATCGACGATCGCCAGCGGCACATCGAGCTTCTTAGCAAAAAATCTGGCACGCTCCACTCCGCCTGCGTCTGGACTCACCACGGTGAGATTGGGCAGTTTAAGCTTGCGAAAATAATCGACCAGCACGGGGCTGGCAAACAGATGATCCACCGGAATATTGAAGAAGCCCTGGATTTGCGCCGCATGCAGGTCGACCAGCAAGGCGCGGTTGGCGCCGGCCGTGGTGAGCAGATCGGCCACGAGCTTGGATGAGATAGCCACACGCGGGCGGTCCTTCCGGTCCTGCCGGGCGTAGCCGTAGTACGGAATGACGACCGTGATGCGCGCCGCGGACGCTCGCTTCAGTGCATCGATCATAACCAGAAGCTCCACCAGATGCTGATCGACCGGGCGGCAGGTTGGCTGAATGACAAAGACATCCGCGCCGCGCACGTTTTCGAGCAACTGGAAATAAATCTCGCCATCGGCGAAGCGCTGCATCTTGGTTTGACCCAGCGGCACGCCGACAAACTGACAAACCTCTTCCGCCAGCGGGATATTGGCTTCGCCGGAAAAGATTTTAAAGCGTTTCGCCTCGCTCAGCCGTCCGGAGCGTTTCCGTTCCGGCGCAGCCTTCGCCGGAGGCAGAGGTGAGAGTGCCGGCGCGACCGAAGAGCGTTGGTTCATCTCTTCGTCGCGCGCTAGATCAGGGGGAAGAACCGCAGTCGTGTTCGCTTCGTTCACGCTTGAAACTCCCTCAGGCTGGTTGACCTTATGGTGCTTCCTTCTGCTTTCGTTTTGCGGCGCCGTCCGGTTCGCCGGCGTTTGTTCCTCAATCCGTATGGTTCCACTCACACGTTTCGTGAGCTTGCTTCTTTTGTCCGTTGCGGCTGAACTGTTGAGCCGAACCGTTGGACAACCCTTTCTCCTTCAGGGCCGGACATCCAGTCCTGAAAGCCAATCTATCCTTTGGCTGGGCGACTAGGATTCGAACCTAGATAAAGTGCTCCAAAGGCACCTGACCTACCATTGATCGATCGCCCAATCCCTTCCGGGGTGCCTCCCCCTTATTGTAGAGGAAAGCGGAGCGATTCACTCGGCAAACATGCTGCTCCAGTACAGGCGCCGGGGGAGGGTCGAAGTGACAATGGCCCGCACACCCCGCTGCTGGAGCCTCTCTTGCGCTGCGATCGCGCCCTCATGATCGCCGTAAAGACCAAACAAAGCGGATCCTGATCCGGAAAGCGCCGCGTACAAAGCGGGATGCTCCGTCTCCAACCCCAGCAGTCCTTGCTTCACCTCGCGCAGAGCGGGAAGCTGAGGAAACACGACTTTTTCGAAGTCATTTTCCAGTTCCGTGCCTGAGCCGGCATGAATTAAGGCAAGAAGGGAGTTCTTGACTAAATCTTCCTCGACTCCGCTCCGCTCCGCTGAAGGAGCAGGGTAACGTTGTTCACCGGGAGGCCGCTGCAGTTTCTCAGGGCGGTTCTGCGCTGTATCGGAGACAGGAACAGAACTCGGATCGGGGATGATTCCGGAAGTGCCGGACGCCCGGTTCTCTCTCGGCAGGCTGAGAACTGACGCGTACACGCGGCGCAACAGCTCAAGTCTATCGCGAACGGAAGGGTTGTGCAAATCCTCTTCAGCCGGTGCGGCGAGACGGTCCCACTCGCGAAAGGCGTTCGGTGTCGAGACTCCGATGGAAGGAAGCGCCACGACGCAGGGAATCTGCGCACTGCCTGCGTACAGCACGTCCTGTACCCCGGTCACCTTCTGCCCACGATCCCACCCCAGGACCGATCCTCCCAGCAGAAAGAGCGGCACATCGGATCCCACCTGCGCCGCCAGCGCCAGCCGGTCCTCCGCGCCAAGTTCCAGATTCAGCTCGCGCTCGAGTCCGATCAAGGCTGCCGCCGCGTTTGCGGAGCCCGCCCCCATTCCACC
>CAXUEE010000268.1:4084-4349 GCA_964249905.1 uncultured Acidobacteriaceae bacterium | reverse complement strand
AAAGGGAGCGATGCAGGGCGGGGGGGAAGCGACACCGGGGAGGTGTCCAGAGGCTGAGGCCGGATTGGTATGCCGTACCAAACGGGTGCCGATAATGCTTGGAGAGTAGAACTTCCCGGAGACATCGTCAAGGGTGGATTTCAGGTCACGAATACGGCTGCCGCCGCCCGGAACCCAGATACGCGTTGACCGAATCCGGGCTCATCCGTAAACTTAGGAGTGGCAAGCAGTTCCGCGGGGCCCCATTTCCCCGGCCTGATCTTGG
>CAXUEE010000268.1:0-4020 GCA_964249905.1 uncultured Acidobacteriaceae bacterium | reverse complement strand
CATCTATAGAGAAGAGTAAGAGAGTTCCTCATGGCAAATCATGTTTCCTCGCTGAAGCGCGCGCGTCAGACCGTTAGCAAGACCGCCCACAATCGCTCCAACCGCTCCAAGCTCCGCGGCACCCTGCGCACCCTGCGTGAGGCCATCGCCAAGGGAGATGCGCAGACGCTCATGGCCGTCTACAGCTCCACCGCCTCGCTGCTCGATAAAAGCGTACAAAAAGGCGTGCTGCACAAGAACACCGCCAGCCGCTACAAGAGCCGCTTGAACGCCCGCGTCAAAGCCGCCATCCAGGGCAAAAAAGCCGCCTAGGCTTCTCTGAGTCGTCATCTCGACCGGAGCGGACGGTTTTCTGTCAGTGCCGTGGAGAGACCCCCGTATTTCGCTCCTGTCCCTACGGCTGCTTCGGATGCTCCGGACTGTACAGCGTGGGCGGTGCCTTCCGTCCCGGGTCCGCGGCCTCCGGCGTACTCTCCGCCGCCTGCGGAGCCGCCTCAAGTGTGCTGCCCACAGGCCGCGTCGCCACTGTCACCGCGGGTGCCTCCTGTGTGCGCGCCGGCACAATCGGCACCGACTTCAGCTGCACTTGGGCCTCGTTTCTTTCCGGCGCCGCTTTGGTGGCGGTCTCCACCGCGCGCAGGTCCCCCGCCGAAAGCGCAGCTAGACGGTACACCTCGATGTTGCCCGCGCGCAGCACCGCCAAGGCAAGTCCGTCCGGCGAAAGATCAAAATTTTGCCCCGCCCGCTGGATCGGCGAAGCCTGCACCTTCAGCAGCAAACGCCCGTCATGATGCTGCAGCACCACGATCTCCTGCGCGTTCAGTTCTTCCGGCACAACGTTTTCCGGATCGTAGTAGCTGCTTGATACCAGCACCCGGCCAAAGGCAAAGCGCCCCGCCGCCGGCGCCGCCACCAGGTACGGAGCGATGTACTGGCCGGACAGCGCCTGCACCCACGGCTCCTCGCCGCGCAGGTTGAACCCGCTCAGCAGCATCCGCTCCGTCCCGCCCCGGCAGCCCAGCGCAATAAACTCACTCGCGCTCACAAAATACGGCCGCGGCGCGCACGTCGTGTCGTACGGAGACAGCTCCACCTTCTTCCCGGTATGGGACAGGAAGTCGAAATCATACACATTCGCAGACTCCCTGACCGTATCCAGAAACCCATCTGCCGTTGCGGGAATGCTGATCAGGTTATGCGACCCCAGCACCCCCGCGGCCCGCGCCGCGACCCGCTCCGTGCCGCCCGGACCGGACTCCACCCCGAGCCGATAAAAATGCAAATCGACCGGAGGCAGGCCCGCGCGCTCGGACGAGAACTCCACCGCCGGCGGCGGCGCGCTCAGCTTCAGCGGAGCCGCACCGCCCGCCGCGGCTGCCGGCGCCTGTGTCCGCGACTGCAGTACCTGCGCGCTTTGCGCCTGCCCGCCGCCATCGTCGATCTGGCGCCGCGGCGGAACGGTCTCGACCGTCAGGAGATCGCCACCAGGCGAGACCGAGATGTACCCGATCCGCCGCTTGAAATCCAGAAACGGCTGTTCGCGGAACGCCTCTTCCCCGGCAAGATTCGCCAGCGGATCGATCACTGTCAGGTGCATCCGCACCCTTAGGAGAAAGCGCCCATGCGAGAGCGGCCACAGGTACTGCTCGCGATCCCGCGTTCGCCACTCCGTGCGCGCCAGCACCCTGCCGCTCGGCAACTCCAGCAGCAGCGCCGTCACGTTGCGGTCGTCGTCCTCAGGCGTCGCGTCCGGCATCCGCTTCAAGAGGCCGCGATTGTTGAACGTAAACAGGAGGTGCGTGCTGTCCACAAAGTGCAGCGTAAACATCGACCCGCCCGCCGCCAGCAGGCGCGAAGGCACCGCCTGAAACCCCATGGGACCGATGGGCAGCGAGATCGCCGGTCCACTCGTGCGGGGACCCAACGCCAACGCCGAGGCTGTCATCAGCACGCCGAACCATCGGGTCGGACGGAGAACGCGCCGTGCAAAGGCAGAGATCAGGATGTGCGCCATGTCGAAATCCGGAACGTCCAAAAAGGGTTGCCAGATCAGCTCTGCCGGGAACCTAGCCACCGGCGGCCATCTGCATCTACTCTTTCATAGACGAACGCCGGCGACAATCCGGTCCACCCCCACGGTGCTTCGACCTTTTCGCAGCGATCACCGGAAATCCCAAGAGGTTTTTGACACGCATGAAAGCAAGATTCGCCGCGATCCCCGTCTCCTTTGCTGTCCTGGCTCAACAGGGCATGCCCGCCCAGGCTGCCGCGGTCGCCACCCCGGCCAAAGTGACCTACACGCCCACCCCCAGCTTCGACCTCAGTTCCGTCGACAGTAAAGCCGACCCTTGCCAGGATTTCTACCAGTTTGCCTGCGGCAACTACACCGCCGGCCATCCCATCCCACCCGACCAGTCCGGCAACAACGGCTTTTACAACCTGTACAACGTGAACACGCAGGAGCTCAGCGGCATCCTCGAAAAAGCCGCGGCCGGCAGCGCCTCCCGCACCCCGAACGAGCAAAAGATCGGCGACTACTACCACGCCTGCATGGATACCGGCGCCATCGAGCGAAACGGCCTCCATCCCATCGAACCATTGCTCAAGCAGATCGACTCCATGAGCCTGCTCTCGCTCGCCGCGCTCACCGGCCGGCTGCAGCGCGTCGGCGTCGACGTGCTCTTCAGTTACGGCGAGCAGCAGGACTTCAAAGACGCCTCCAAGCAGATCGCCGTTATCGACCAGGGCGGCCTCGGCCTTCCCGAGAAGGACTACTACACCCGCACCGGGGCCAAGGACGAGCAGCTGCGCAAGGATTACGTCGTCCACGTCGCCACCATGCTCACCCTTGCCGGCGCGCCCGCCGAGCAGGCCCAGAAAGACGCTGCCGGCATCCTCCGCTTCGAGACTGAGCTCGCCCGCATCAGCCTCGGCGTCACCGAGCGCCGCGACCCTGAGAAGGTCTACCACCTCGTGCCCGTCTCACAGATCTCCGGCCAGTTCCCTATGGGACTCTTCGGCCAGTTTGAAGACGCCGTCCACTCCCCGCACGTCTCGGAGATCAATGACGCCGTTCCCGGCTACGTGTCGGCCTTCATCCGCCTGGTCCGCGCTACCGACACGGAAACCCTGCGCGCCTACTTCCGCTACCACCTGCTCACCGCCGTGGCTTCGCATCTGCCGAAACGCTTTGACGACGAGAACTTCGACTTCTACAGCCGCAAACTCAGCGGCACCGAGCAGAAGCCGCCGCAGTGGAAGCGCTGCAGCAACTCCGTCGACGGAGGACTCGGCGAAGCCCTCGGCCAGGTCTACGTCCAGCAGTACTTCGCCGGAGATAGCAAAGCCAAAGTCCTCCAGATGGTCGGCGACATTGAGCATGCCATGGACGCCGACCTCAACCAGCTCGACTGGATGAGCCCCGCGACCAAGGTCCGCGCCAAAGAAAAGCTGCACGCCGTCGCAAACAAAATTGGGTACCCTGACCACTGGCGCGACTACAGCTCGCTCAGCATCACGCCCGACGACCCCGTCACGAACGCCCTCCGCGCCAACGCCTTTGAGAACGATCGCCAGCTCGGCAAAATCGGCAAGCCCGTCGACCACACCGAGTGGGGCATGTCGCCGCCCACCGTCAACGCCTACTACGACTCCAGCATGAACGACATCAACTTCCCCGCCGGCATCCTCCAGCCCAGCTTCTACGACCCCAAATCCGATGACGCCGTCAACTACGGCCACATCGGCGCCGTCATCGGCCACGAGCTCACCCACGGCTTCGATGATGAAGGCAAGAAGTTAGACAGCAAAGGCAATCTCAGCGATTGGTGGACGCCCGAAGACACAAAGCGGTTCGAAGCCAAAACCGACTGTTTGGCCAGCGAATACAGCAAATTCGTCGCCGTCGACGACGTCCACGTCAACGGCAAGCTGACCCTGGGCGAAAACACCGCCGACAATGGCGGCCTGCTGCTCGCCTACATGGCCTACCTGAACCGCGCCCAACAGAGCCACGAAGAC
>CAXUEE010000267.1:0-4371 GCA_964249905.1 uncultured Acidobacteriaceae bacterium | reverse complement strand
GGGCGCCGGAGCAGGGGCGGCGGCGGGTGTGGTGCCGGGCTTGGCGTTAGGATCGGCTGCTGGGAGATCTTCGCCGTTGTAGATAATTCGGGATTTTGCGTGGAAGCGCTTGTAGTCCTCGTACTTGACCACGTAGCGGAGATGAACGTCGTTCTGCAGGTAGCCCTGACCGGATGGGAAGTGCAGGGTGCCATCAGCTTTGGTGTAGACCGGAAACCAGTTGCCGCCATCAACCTCCTGGTAGTAGGTGGTGTAGGGCGGGGAGAGGTCTTCGTGGCCTCGTCTCAGATTATCGGGAACGGCCTTGCCGTTGATCAGGACGATTTCGTACGCCTGCTGGTCGACCCAGACCTTGCCCTGGAAGTACCGCTTCCCTTTCTCAAGTGTCTTGGGCCTGCAGTCAAAGACGTAGGTGTCGATGTCGTCGACCTTCTGGCGGCCGAGATAGGTGAGATCGTACTCGGGCAGTTCGGGGGTGGTGAGGACGAAGGGCAGACGATGTTCGATGTCGGCGAAATCATTCTCGGTCATGATGACCTTCTGAATGGTGTTGGCAGGCGCGAAGACGACGTGCTCGGTGCGGGCGCCTTCGTCGGAGAAGACGATGTCGGTGACCTGCTGGTACTCGCCGTCGGGTTTGCCGGTGTCGTCGTTGATGGTGTCGACGCGGACGGTCTGGCGGTAGGTGTACTGGTTGCGAGCCTTGGCGAAGGCTGATTCGCGCTCGCCGAACTTCTGGATGATCTGGTCGACGGTAATGTCTTTCGGCGGAGTTGGGTCGAGCGTGCCGAAGCCGGCCTGCGAGGCTGCGGCGCCTCCTGGCGCGGAAGTTGCACGAGCCATGGCCGTTCCGGGTACGTCTGAGCGCACCGCCAGGGCTAGCGCCTGGGCACGGTTTGCCGATAGCGGAGACAGCAGGAAGAAGCCGGCGACCAGTGTGACCAGCGACATGGGCCCTTTCGGGGGATAGACGATATTGCGAGAAAGCATGAGAGTTCCTACATTAGGCGGCTGGCTTGGAGTGCGCGTTAGGGCGCTCTATGAGATTAGACGGCGGATCGCGCCTGGAGTTGTGATTGTGACAGATTTGATGGGAGCCCGACGTTGATCGGGGCGAGCACCGGCGTTCCAGTTGTGGAAACGGCGGTATGGGCGTGGAGCGTAGTCGGCTGTGGCGCGGCGGAGTTCGCCATGGGAGTTTATGCGTGGGCGATGCGTCGGCAGGCGCGGCGGCAGGCAGTTGAGCGTGTACGCGAGCGCCGGATGCGCGAAGAGCTCGAAGCCTATGCGCGGCTCGACACGTCGATGGCCCAGGGGATGCACGGGCGCGTCGACCAGGTACAGGCGGCGAAGTCCCTCGCGACGCGGGTCTGCCGCACCGTGGCGGAGAAGAGCACCTTTCGCCGGGTGATGATGCTCTTGCGGAATGCCGACGGGCGCTTGCGCTGCGTGGGATCGATCGGCGTCGATGACCTGACGTTGACGGCGGTGGAGCGCTGGGCCGAGCAGGCGATGAGGGAAGAGCTCGAAGGTGGTCAGAAGACGAACTCGCTGCTGGGGCGGGGCCACGCTAAGAGCGTGCCGATTGGACTGGGCGAATGGCAGCAGTTCGATCCCGAAGTCTCAAGCTGGGCGATGAGCGGCAAGAAAGAACGGCGGAGATGGCGGCGGGCGATCGTGCTGCCGATACGGACGAATACGTCTGCCGGTGCCGCCGGGCGATTAGTAGGGGCCATTGTGGTCTGCTCGGACGGGCTTGCGTTGCCAGCCGACGATGAGGCAGGCGGGAAGGTAGCGGTAGAGCGTCTGGTGAGTTCACTCGAGACGCTGGCGGGCAGACTGGGCCGCGCAATGGAGAACGAGGCCATGGGTGAGCGGCTGCTGCGCGCGGAGAAGTTGGCCGGCCTGGGGCAATTAGCCGGTGGAGTGGCTCATGCACTGAATAATCCTTTGACCGCCGTGCTCGGATATGCAGAGCTGATCGCAGAGACCAGCGGGGATCAGCGCGTGCAGGATGATGCGCGGACGATCGCCACGCAGGCATTGAAGATGCGCGAGACCGTGCAGCGACTAGTGGAGTTCTGGCGTCCGACTTCGGCGGTGGATGAGCCGTTGGATGTCGAGGAACTGATCCTCGAGGTTTCGGAACAGCTCCGGCCGCAGTTGAAGACGCAGGGTATCAAGCTGGAGGTGCTGACGCATGCGGGCTCAGAGCGGACGAAGGTGCGGGGTTGCCGCGGACGGATCCGGCAAGTCGTGGAACATCTGCTGCAGAACGCAGCGCATGCGATTGCACAGGCCAGGCCGCGTGAGGAGGGCGAGGAACATGCGATCAGGATTTCGGTTACGCGGGACGAGCCGATGCTGCATATCATCGTCAGCGATACGGGTACAGGGTTCGAAGAGCCGGAACGGGCCTTCGATCCCTTCTACACGACGAAGGACCCTGTCGAAGGTGCGGGTTTAGGCCTTTCGATCTGCTACGGGATCGTGCGGGAGCATGGCGGGGAGATCGCCGCGTTCAATCTGCATCCGCATGGGGCAGCGGTGGTGATCGACCTGCCGCTCGGAGCGGTCGTCATGGAGGAGCAGAACAGCGTAACTAGAACAAAGAAGTACGTACACGGACAAGGGAGATAGAACAGGATGGCAGAGCGGCAGGAACCCCGACGCGGATAGAGGAACAGGACGAGTCGAAGAGGCCGAGGCAGAGCTTGGCTGAGATGGGGGTGGGAGTAGACTGGCGCGATGAGGAGAATTTTTGCGCTGGCCTGGCTGGCTGCGGTTTGTCTTTGCATGAGCTTTGGGCAGGGCGCGGGTGGTGCAGTAGCGGCGAAGCGGCCAATGACGTTTGCGGATCTGATGGCGATGAAGCGGGTGAGCGATCCGCAGGTTTCGCCGAGTGGCAAGTGGGTTCTGTTCTCGGTGACGGAGGTGTCGCTCGAGAAGAACTTGAAGGTGAGTCATCTTTGGATCGTTCCGATTACCGGTGGAGGCGAGCGGCAGCTGACGTTTGGCTTGGGTGAGTCTAACGGTCGCTTCTCGCCGGATGGAAGGTGGGTTTCATTTTCGCTCGACGGGCAGGTGGCGATGTCATCCTGGGATGAGGCGAACGGGACGATGCAGCCTCCGGTTAAGATGACGCATGTGGCCGGTGGGGCGGACGGAGCGATCTGGTCGCCGGATTCGAAGCGTCTGCTGTTTGTGGTGGAGGTGTATCCCGAGTGCTCGGATAAGCCGGCGTGGACGGATGAAGACGCGTGCGATCAGGCGAGGGACCAGGCCGCGGCAGCCGACCCGGTAAAGGCGCAGGTGTTCACCGGGCTGCTGTTCCGGCACTGGGATCACTTCACCGGCTTGAAGCGGAGCCATCTGCTCGTCATGAATGCGGACTTTTCTGACGTTCGTGACCTGACACCTCGCAGTGGTGTCGGCGATGCGGAGACGCCGACATTTTCGTTGGGCGGGCCGCTGGGCTATGCGTGGGCGCCGGATTCGCACGAGATTGCGTATGTGACCAATCTTGATCCTGTTCCCGCGGCTTCGACGAATAATGATGTGTTTACGCTGCGGCTGGATGAAGCCGGGGCAAAGGCTGTCAAGGTGAGTACGAGCCAGGGGAGCGACGATGGTCCGCAGTATTCGCCGGATGGGAAGTGGCTGGCGTTTCGGTCGCAGAAGCGGGCGGAGTATGAGAGCGATCGATTTCGGTTGATGCTGTTTGACCGGCAGAAGGAAGCGCTTCGAGAGGTGATGCCGAAGTTCGATCGGTCGATTGATGAATTCATTTGGACGCCAGATTCGCAGAGTTTGCTTTACGCGTCCGGTTATGAAGGCGGGGAAAACGTGTTTGTAGCTTCTCTCAACGGAGATGACGGAAATCCGCTGATGGGTGTTCTACAAGGCGAGGGTGAGATAGGAGACATTCGTCTCACCGGGTCGGGAGCCCGACTGATTGGAACAAAGATGACAGTCGATTCACCGTCTGAAGTCTTCGCAGACGACCTCACACATCCCCATCCTGGACACATGACGTCTGAGTGGGGCGGAGAAGAGGCGATCACTCACCAGAATGACTTCTTAGTCAATCAGCTCAGTCTGTCGAAGCTTGAGAGCTATAGCTTTAACGGCGCTGAGGGCGCGAAGGTTCAAGGCTTCATCGTGCGTCCGCCGAACTTCGATCCAAAGAAGAAGTATCCGGTCAAGTTTTTGATTCATGGCGGGCCGCAGGGGGCATGGGGCGATGCGTGGAGCTATCGCTGGAATGCGGAGTTGATGGCGGCGAGCGGGTATGTGGTCGTGATGGTGAATCCGCGCGGGTCGACCGGATATGGGCAGGCGTTTACCGATGGGGGGAACGGGGACTGGGGC
>CAXUEE010000266.1:0-4491 GCA_964249905.1 uncultured Acidobacteriaceae bacterium | reverse complement strand
AGTAAGGTTCCCGCTTGCGAGTCTGCGGGAACCTTACTTGTGGCCTGGGGCAAACGCGTTGAGATAGATGAACTGCAGGCCGATGATGAGCAGCCATAGCCAGAGTGCGAAGCGCAAGGGCCGCTTTGGGATCCAGCGGGCGACGAGGGTGCCGAGGATGACGCCGACCAGTCCGCCAGAGATGAGGTGCAGCAGCAGACCCGAACGGGTGCCCTGAAAGAAGCCATGGGCTCCGCTGCCGACCAGCGAAAGGAGGAAGCACAAGATGATCTCCGTAACAAAAAACTAATAGGGCGTGAGGGCCGTAAGGCTCAGAAGCGCGGCGGTGCCGAGAGCGCCGGCACCGGCGGAAGAGAAGCCGACCTCCGCTCCTACGGGAAACATGAGCAGCGGCAGGAGAGTGCTGCGATCCCGGTTGGGGACGGAGCTGCGCGCGGGTCGGAAGGAGAAGAAGATCTGCCACAGGGCGGTAAAGACCAACACGAACCCGAGGAGGCTATTGAGTAACAGCTGTGGGCCGTGCACGTTCAGGTGTTTGAGCACCAGCGAGCCGAGGAGCACGCCGGGCAGTCCGCCCAGAAGCATGAACCCGAGCACGCGCCAGGACACCTGCTTGCGGGCGATCTGCGTTGGGACGAGCACAAGCTTGACAGCGGCCGAAAACATAAGGCCCGTGGCAACGGCCACGGAAGCCGGAACGCCAAGGAACAGGATGAGCAGGGGCGTGGTGATGGTGCCCGCGCCTACGCCGGTGAGCGCGATGAAGACGGCGATGATGAAGCCGATGAAGTATTCCAAGTGTGCCTTTCGCCGGTGGATGGGCGTCCAGGAATGGTTTAGGAAACGCGGATTCCCTGCGGGAATGACAACAAACTGCGGCCGACAAAGCGCGGTTGACATGAACCGCGGCCGAGGAGCGACACAGCTTGGCCAGTGAATGCTCAGGGGTTTGGTGCGGCCTGGATGTGGATGCCGCACTCAACTTTTTTGCCGGCCCAGCGCCCGGAGCGAGGGTCGTTGGGATCGGTCGGAAGCGACGTGCAGGGCTCGCACCCGATGCTGGTGTAGCCCCGTGCGTAGAGTGGCAAGAGCGGGATGCCGAAGCGCTCGCACAAGTGCCAGACATCGCGTGTGGTCCAGTCGGCGAACGGGCTTAGCTTACGCACGACGACGCCACCGGGGAGGGTAAAGTCGGCTGCTTCTTCGAGCGCGGTGCGGCTGCGGGCCTGCTCGCGGCGCAGTCCGGTGAGCCAGATCTTGTACTGCGCGACGGCGGCAAAGAGCGGCTCGACCTTGCGCAACGCACAGCAGCGATCCGGCGCGTGCTGGTGCAGCATGCCGTGCTCCGCCTCCTGCTGGGCGACGGTGTTGGCCGGCTGGAGATTGATGAGACGGAGCCCCCAGTCCGCGGCGATCTGATCGCGATAGTTATAGGTCTCGGCGAAGTGGTAGCCGGTATCGAGAAAGAGCACCGGGATGTCCGGGCGCAGCTCGCGAGTGAGATAAAGCAGCAAGACGTCTTCGGCCTGGAAGCTGCAGGTCAGGCAGGCGTCTTGCGCTCCCGGCGCGGCCAGCAGTTCGGTGGCGAGCAGCGCCCGAACGTGAGCAAGTTTTTCGTCCAGAGTCTGCGGCATGACGATCGGTGCCGGAGCGATCTCGGTGAGGCCCAGAATTTCTGAGTTCATAGCGTAGGCACTCCTTTCAGAAGTCCCCGCTCGGAAAGCACGCGGAGCAGGTCGTCCACGGTCGCTACTGGGTGTTCGCGCCCGTCGAGCAGCAACGTTGGGGTTTCTGACGCTTGCACGGCAGCGGGCGCAACCTCGCGAATCATGCCGGCAGCCACGGTGGCGTTGGTAAGCGGATCGATGAGGACGAAGCTGCCGGTGACGCGATTGCTGCTGTACTGATCCAGAGTGAGCGGCTGCACGGACTCGATCTCGACCGATCCAATGGAGTTCAGACTGAGCGAGTCTGCGGGCTCGTGCGCCAGCGTCTCGACCGCGAGCCGGTAGTGGACGGCGGTGACCTGGGCCTGGACGGTGCGGCTGGTGTGCTTAAGCAGATAGCGCCGCGCGCGCTCGAGCGGCTGTTCGTCCATCCAGACCAGGGAGGCGGTGAAGCAGCTGGTCACCGTCGCGGGTGAGGCAGCCGAGACCAGCATGTCGCCGCGGCTGATGTCCAGCTCGTCTTCGAGGACAAGCGTGACGGACTGCGGGGCATATGCCTCGGCAAGATCGCCCGAGAAGGTGACGATGCGGCGAACGCGGCTCCTGCGGCCGGAAGGGAGTGTTACGACTTCGTCGCCGGGGTGGATCGTGCCGGCGGCGATCTGGCCGGCGAAGCCGCGGAAATCAAGATTGGGGCGGAGGACGCGCTGTACGGCGAAGCGAAACGGAGCCTCGGCTTCCCCTTCCGCGGCGGGTACTGTTTCGAGCAGCTGCAGCAGCGAAGGGCCCTGGTACCAGGGCATGTGCGCGGAGCCGCGTGCGATGTTCTCGCCCGCCAGCGCGCTTACGGGAACAAAGTAGAGTTTCGGCGGATGTAGTTGCTGCAGCCCTTTCTGGACCTCCGCGAAGAAGGCGGTAAACTCCTTCTCGATGGCGGCGAAGGTGTCCTGGTCATAGCCAACCAGGTCCATCTTGTTGACCGCGACGACGATGTGCCGGACGCCCAGCAGCGCGGTGATGCAGGCATGGCGCCGTGACTGGACCAGGACGCCTTTGCGCGCGTCCACGAGCACGATGGCAAGCGAAGCTGTGGAGGCTCCGGTCGCCATGTTGCGCGTGTACTGCTCGTGCCCGGGCGTGTCCGCGATGATGAACTTGCGACGCGCGGTTGAGAAGTAACGGTAGGCGACGTCAATGGTGATGCCCTGCTCGCGTTCAGCGCGCAGGCCGTCGGTCAGGAGGGCAAGATCGAGCACGCCCGGCGCGGTGGTGCCTTTGCCTTCGATGGAGCGGACCTGGTCGTCGTAGACGCTTTCGGTGTCGTAGAGCAGGCGGCCGATGAGGGTGGACTTGCCGTCGTCGACCGAGCCCGCGGTCGAGAAGCGCAAGAGATCCTTGGTGCTCTCGCCCTGGAGATACTCGGTGACGTTGAAGGAAGGCGAGACCTCGAGCGGCGCCTGTTCCGGCGTGTGGCCGAGCAGCGGATTGAAGTCGGCGATGCGCTCGTCCCAGACCTCGGGTTCGCGCGCGGGCGCTCCGTTGCTGGCGAGCTGGGTCTCGATCTGAGCGGCATCAGCTTCCGCTGGGTCCGGTGCGGTCTCGGAGGGGGCGTATGCCGAGTACAGAGGCTCGGCCATCAGAAGTAGCCCTCGCGCTTTTTGATCTCCATGGAGCCTTCCTGATCATGATCGATGGCTCGATTGGCTCGCTCGGAGGAGCGAAAGCCAAGCAGCTCTTCGATGATCTTGGGGAGCGTGTCGGCGTCCGAGCGAATGGCTCCGGTGCAGGGGCTGCAGCCCAGGGAGCGAAGACGGGAGCGGACCATCACTGGCTGCTCACCGCGCCGGGCGACGAACGCCTGTTCCGTCGGCAGGAGCGCCTCGCCGCGAAGATACATGGGCCGCTCCTTTGCGTAGTAGAGGTCGACGATCGGGATCTCTTCCTGCAGGATGTACTGCCACACATCCATCTCCGTCCAATTGGATAAGGGAAAGACGCGAATCGATTCACCGGGGTGGATACGCGAGTTATAGAGGTTCCAGAGCTCGGGGCGCTGGTTCTTCGGGTCCCACTGGCCGGCTTTGTCGCGGAAGGAGTAGATGCGCTCCTTGGCGCGCGACTTCTCTTCGTCCCGCCTGGCTCCGCCGAAGGCCGCGGTGAAGCCGTAATGATTCAGCGCGTCGAGCAGGGCGGTTGTCTTGAGCAGGCCGCAGCAGCGTTTGGTGTCGAGCACAATGGGATTGGTGCCGGCCGCGAGGGCGGCTTCATTGCGCCAGACGAAGAGCTCCGCGCCAACGTCTGCCGCCATGCGATCGCGAAATTCGAGCATCTCGCGGAACTTGTACCCTGTGTCGATGTGCAGCAGCGGAAAAGGAAGCGGCGCGGGAAAGAAAGCCTTCTGCGCCAGGCGGAGCATGACGGAAGAATCTTTACCGATGGAATAAAGCATGACGGGCCGCTCAAACTCGGAGGCGACCTCGCGGAGAATGTGGATGCTCTCCGCTTCAAGAAACTGAAGGTGGGTCAGGGCAGTTGTGGACATTCTGGACTCCCAGGAGAGGCGTCAAGCGAGACGCGCTGCAACCGTTATCTGCGGAGAAAATAAGAGGGGTGAGGGAGAGCTGCTACCGGAACGCGCGACCTAGCTAGGTGTGGGAAGGACAACAACAACGAAGCTGGTGGCGGGTCTGCATCACTCTTGGTTTTAAGAGTAACAAAGGGAGGGCTATCCAACAATGCGTGGAACTGCCAGCAGGACTCCGACGAACAATGGGTAGGACCGCGCTGCGGCCGCGGATGTAGCGGAGGAGCAGGACACGTGACT
>CAXUEE010000265.1:0-4602 GCA_964249905.1 uncultured Acidobacteriaceae bacterium | reverse complement strand
CTCCCAGACCTACCTGCCCGCCCAGCATCACGCCATCCTCGATCACGCACGACCCCGCCATGCCCACTTGCGCCGCAAGCACGACGTCCTCCCCGATCACGCAGTTGTGCGCTATGTGCACCAGGTTGTCGATCTTGGTTCCCCTCCCGATGCGCGTTTCCCCCAGCGCTCCCCGGTCGATGGTCGTATTTGCTCCAATCTCGACGTCATCCCCGATCCGGAGCGTTCCAATCTGCGGAAATCCCACATACCCCTCCGCCGTCCGCGCATAGCCGAATCCCGCCGAGCCCAGCACCGCCCCTGCCTGCACCTTGACCCGCCGTCCCAGCATTGTGCCGGAATATACCACCACCCGCGGCCCAATCAGACAGGCTTCCCCAAGCCCCACCCCTGCTCCGACATACGCTCCGGCGCCAATCTCACCCCCATGCCCCACCCGCGCGCCCGGCTCCACCACCGCCGAGGGATGCACCCCGCCCATCCGTGCTTGCGTGAACCACCGGGCATACACCCGGGCGAACGCCGTCCGCGGGTCTCTTACCACCAAAACCCGGCTATCTTCCCGGCTTTCTCCCGCGAGAATCGCACCGGCGCTCGACGCTAATGCCTCTTGAAGTGTCCGCTCCTCGCTGGCAAAGACCAGCGTATCTTCCCTCGCGTCCGGAATCGCCCCGACACCCACAATCTCCCGGTCCCCGAACGCCGCTGCGTTCACCTCCAGCAGCGCCGCAATCTCTCTCACGGTCGGCATTAGTACAACCCCGCTTCCCCGGCCGGCCGCGTCTTCCAGCGACGATGCATCCAAAGCCACTGCTCCGGGTAGCGACGCACATACTCCTCAATCGTCGCGGTAAACCGGGCCGTATTGGTCAGCACGTCCGCCTCAATATCTCCCGTCCGCGTCAGGGGCAGACGAGCGCCGAAGCGAAGAACGTAGTCACGGCGTTGCGCATCCCACAGCAGAAATCCAGGGAGGACGGCGGCATTGGTCCGCAGCGCCACCTTCGCTAATCCGGACGCTGTACACGCCGGCAAACCAAAAAACGGCACGAACACTCCTTGCGGCGGGGTCATGTTCGTGTCCATCAAAATGCCAACGGTTTCCTTCGCGTGCATCGCCGCAATCAGCCCACGCGCGAAATCATCCTTGTGAATGACCCGGTTTCCGTGCAGACACCGCCTCCGGTTCACAAAGGCGTCCACCAGCGGATTATCCAGCCGACGGATTACCAGTCCCATCGGGTACCCCGCCAGGGAGTGATAGAAGCTGGACAGCTCCCACGCGCCCAGATGTCCGGTCAGCACCAGGACTCCACGCCCCTCATCTCGCGCCTTCAGGTAGTGCTCCAGACCCTCGTACCGAATCAATTTCCCGGCCTGCTCGGCCGAATAGTGCGGCATCAGGCAGAACTCCGCCAGGAGGCAGCCCAGATTCCCGTAGACCTCCTGCAGCACCTCTGTCCGTTTGCTCTCTTTCCACTCAGGATAGGCCATTCGGAGGTTCTGGAGGCCGACGCGGCGCAGTCTTGGGAGGGAAAAGAACAGGGCCCTTCCGAACACCCGCCCCGTCCATCGCGCCATCCCACGAGGCAAGAAACCTAGTCCCGCGACGAGCAATCCTGCAAACCAGAACTCAAGCCAATGGCGAATCGTGGGTCCGCCCTGAAGCTCGTGCTTGCGTTCAGCCGCCAAGTCTCTAGTGTATCGCTACCGCATCAAAAAGGAACGGGCACCCGCTTGAGGTGCCCGCCCTAATTCTCCTCGCAGAGCTTAGTGAGCGTCCTTCGAAACAACGAAATACTTCGCTACCGTACGCACAAAGGGACGAGCGTTGTCCGGCGTCGGTACGCCTCCCTCAAGCACAGTCTTGTACGGCACATCCGCCCCGTACTCGGCGCGAGTGTCATCGGTATTTTGCGAAAGCACCGTACCGTCAAGGTCCACGCCCGCAAATAAACCCTTCGAACGCGAGTACGTCAAGAACTCCGCGTTCAGCTTCCAGTCGGTCCCGGCCTGGGCATTCCGACCGACCGGTCCGGCCGCAGCGGCCGCATCTCCGCCGATCTTGAACTTGCTCGAAAGCATGTGCTGCAAACCATCGCGGTTCATGGCAACGAGGACAAGGTCAGTCGCCTGGCCGCCAGCCTGGAAGCCGAAGCTGCCCCCCTCCAACTTGACAAAGACCGGGGCACTCCAGCCCTGAGGTGTGCGGCAGGTAGCCACGCCCTGGCCGTATTGAGCTCCTACCAGGAACGCGCCCTTTTTATAACTTGGGATCACTACCACACAGGAGGCGCCGGAGAGAATACTTTGCGGAATCGCTTTATCCGGAGTGCCCATCACCTCTTGAATCACTGCAGCCGCCGAGTTCAGCCGCTCCACGTCCTTGCCCTTGTCCTGAGCCGCCAAAGACGACATCAGACCCGTTGCCACCATTGCAGCTGAAACCATAGCTGTTGCGCTTCGCTTCATCGAGATCCTCCAGTTCGTTCTAGCGAGGCAGAAACACACTCCTCACAGCTAGTAACCTTTAACTAGATGAACCTTCAAGGAGTGGAGTTGGCTCTAAAGCAAAGGCAGCGCAGTACGCACCACACACCTAAAAAATAGGGGGTTGCAGAACGGATCAGAGAACTGATTCGCTGCAACCCCACTCTCCCAGGTCTGTTGCTTGAAATGAGTATGAGAGATACCCAAAGTAACCGCAACAGTACCGAGGTTTACCCTACTTTAGTAACCATCAGGACTCTCCGGGAACTCAGACGCCCAGCGCCGCTCCAACGCGCGCATGCTCAACGCGGTACGATTGTCGACCCCGGCCTTCCGCATCAGCCGGCCCATGTGTGCTTTCACCGTGCCCTCATCCACCCCCAGCCGCGAAGCAATCTGCCGGTTCGGCTGCCCGAGCACCAGCAGTCGGAGCACCTCCAACTCACGTTTTGTGAACGTTATCTCATTCTCGCCGGCGACGGCGCCGCCCAACGTGCGCTCGACCAGGTGCGACAGCACCCGCCGCGGCGCCCACAGGCAGCCGTCCATAACCACTTCCAGCGCCGTCCGCAGTTCCTGCTCACTGGTCGCATGCGTCAGATATCCCTTTGCGCCCGCCCCAATGACCCGTTCCACATACGTCAGGCTGCTCTCTTCACCCAGCACCAGCAGCCGAATTTTGGGCTGATCCTCCCGGAATTCACGTAACACTGCGAAGAGCTCTCCGGTTACGGAAGAGTCGATCAAGACAAAACCGAGCAGCGCGCACAGTCTGTCGCTGGGTCCGGCTACCGAGACCAGATCAAACTCCTCCGTGTCCCGGAGGATCGATCGGATCCCCACAATCCGCATAGCGTCTGTCGCCATCAATCCGATCTTGGGCAAACCGCTTTCCATGCCGAACGGCTCTCTTCCTGCCCTTCTCTAGAGTTTTGGAAGGACGATTCCCTGCTGATGCTGATACTTTCCCTTCCGATCCGCATAACTCACTTCGCACACCTGGTCGGATTGAAAGAAGAGGATCTGGCACAGGCCCTCATACGCATACACCTTAGCCGGAAGCGGCGTCGTGTTTGAGATTTCCAGCGTCACAAAGCCTTCCCACTCCGGCTCGAAGGGGGTAACATTCACAATAATTCCGCATCGCGCATAGGTCGATTTCCCCACGCAGATGGTCAGCACGTCCCGCGGAATCTTGAAATACTCGATCGACCTCGCCAGCGCGAACGAGTTCGGAGGGATGATCACGCTTGGGGCCTGCACGCTGACGAACGAACGCTCATCGAACGCCTTCGGGTCGATGATGGCGCTGTTCACATTCGTGAAGATTTTGAACTCATCCGACACCCGCAGATCGTACCCATAGGAAGAAAGCCCGTAGGAGATGACGCCATCCTTTACCTGCTTTTCGCTAAAAGGCGAGATCATCCCGTGCCGGAGCGCCTGCTCGCGAATCCAGCCATCGCTCTTAATAGACATTGTGCATCCTCACTCTTCTGAGGCGACTTCGGGCAACAGATACGCTCACCCATCTTCGCCATCCTTCGTCCTCAGATCGCCACGCTCTTACCAATTCGTTCCATTGACATTCGTTCCTCCCCTTTCTACCATCGCTCATAGTTTCGGCCTGAGGAAAGCTGAGCAATCGGAACTGCTTTTGCCTCTTGATCGTTTCCGGCTCGCCGCGCTGCCGGGAGGCGGACTCCCATCCACGTTGGCGAACCACACGAGGCAAAGTTGATCAAACAAGATCTGATCCAGCGGGTTGTTGAGCGCACGGGGCTCGTCCGCACCAAAGCAGAGGCCGCTGTGGACGCCATCTTCGAGTCGATGAAGCAGAGCATGGTCGAGGGCGACCGGATCGAACTGCGCGGATTCGGTGTCTTCACCGTCAAGCCACGGAAGACGGGCGTGGGCCGCAATCCCCGGACCGGCGCGGAGGTTACCATCACGCCGGGGAAAGCCATCCGCTTCAAGCCCGGGAAAGATCTCCAGGTACTCGACTGACGACCTTCAATCAAGGCCACGGGTAACTCACCCCGTCCGCCGGCGGCCCAGCCGGCCCCCCGTCCCCCCCCACCCCGCTACGGCCCGCCCCACCCCCCGGTTGTG
>CAXUEE010000264.1:4220-4685 GCA_964249905.1 uncultured Acidobacteriaceae bacterium | reverse complement strand
ATCTACATGCTGCCGACGAACGACATAGTGTAGTTCGAGCTGGTCGAAATCTCATTAAAAAATATGAAGACGCTGCTGAGTCATGGGCATCCCCAGGCGGTGGTGGCGCCGCCGCATCCGGCGACGCACGCGATCGCGGCGGTGGGGGCGTGGCTGCTCATCCGGGCGTTCGCCAGCGGGTGTACCGCGCTGACGGGCGTGGAGGCGGTGAGCAATGGCGTGATGGCGTTCAAGGACCCGAACACGGTAACGGCGCGGCGCACGCTGGCAGTCATTGTGGTGCTCTTGGGCGTCTTTCTGGCCGGAATCGCGCACCTCACCAAGGTGTACGGGATTGTGGCGACCGATCCGGGATCAAAAAACTACCAGAGCCTGCTCTCGATGATCACGGCGGCGGTTGCCGGCAAAGGAGTGTTTTACTACGTCACGATCGGGTCGATCCTGGTGCTGCTTTCGCTTTCGGCG
>CAXUEE010000264.1:0-4210 GCA_964249905.1 uncultured Acidobacteriaceae bacterium | reverse complement strand
ACACGGCGTTTGCGGATTTTCCGCGGCTGTGCCGGGCGATCGCGGAAGATGGCTACCTGCCGCACTTCTTTGCCATTCGCGGGCGCCGGCTGGTGTATACGGAGGGCATCCTGGTGCTGGCAATCCTGTCGGCGCTGATCCTGGCTGCGTTCGGGGGAGTGACGGACAGGCTGATTCCGCTGTTTGCCATTGGAGCGTTTCTTGCGTTTACGCTGTCCCAGGCGGGGATGGTGATGCACTGGCGCCGGGAGGGTGGGCCGCGGTCAACGCTCTATATGGTGATCAACGGCGTGGGGGCCGCGGCTACCGGATGTACGGTGGTGATCGTGCTGGTGGCCAAGTTTGCCGAGGGCGCCTGGATCACGGTGCTGATGATTCCGCTGCTCATCGTGCTGATGCGCGCGGTGCACCGGCATTATGTGCGGGTGGCCAAGGAGACCAAGGTGGATGGCCTCGAGATTGTACCGATGCCGCCGATGCTGGCGGTGCTGCCGGTGTCCAGCTGGAACGGCGCGTCCGAAGCCGCGCTGCAGTTTGCCTGCGCGCTGACGGACGAGGTGCATGTGCTGCACGTGGAGTGTCCGGACGAGCAGGGGCAGGCGACCTCGAAAGACTGGCAGGGAAAGCTGGACGGCGCGGCGGCACGGAACGGGTCAACGTCCCCGAAGGTGGTTTCCGTGCCTTCTCCCTTCCGGTTCATCACGTCCCCGATTGTGAAGTACGTGCAGGAGGCGCAGGGGCAGTTTCCGGGGCGCAAGATCGCGGTGGTGATTCCGGAGCTGGTGTCGAGTCACTGGTACCAGTACCTGCTGCACAATCACCGCTCGACGGCGCTCAAGGGATTGCTGCTGCTGCAAGGAAACAGGCAGGTGGTGGTGATCAACGTGCCGTGGTACCTGGAGGGGTGATTTTGCGGTCTGCCGCAAGAATGTTTCCTTTGGGCAAGAGTGGGCATCCCATACGCACGCTTGTCCAGTACGCCGGCGCGAGGAGACTTCCGTGGCTACTGCTAAGCCCACCACCGATCATGACGAGATTCGCAGCTGGGCGGGACGACATAACGCCGTGCCCTGCGAAGTGCTTCCCCATATTGTGGATGGCGAGCCGGCTCTGCTTTGCTTTCTGTTTGAAGCACAGGCTCGGGATCGAAGCGATATTCGCCTCATCCCCTGGGAAGACTTCTTTGCCAAGTTCGATGCCTTGGGGCTTAGCTTTGTCTACGACGAGGCGATTCCTGGAAGCAACGAGATTGTGCAGATTGAGGAGAAGTCCCCGTACCGACCGATTGCTTACCGACCGTCCAAGCTGGACCACTAGGCCAGGGTCCTGCGGAATGGCAATCAAGAACACAAGCGGATCTCTGCGGGATCAAAACTGAGAAGTAAGACAAACTTCCGCGGAAAGATGACTCACAGGGAACAAATAAAGATCGACGCGAGACGGTCTGACGACGCGCACCGGATCGCTTAGAGCTGTTGCAATAGCTCGGGCAGCGAAAGGTTCAGGCCGAATGCCAGGATCTCAAGCAAGGGCAGGGAGATCGTTCTTTGCCCTTGCTCGAGATCGTCCATCAGCGTGCGGTCGACGCCCAGATCAGCTGCCATCCGCTGTTGGGAGAACGGGCGCTTTTGGAGAAATGTGCGCAGATGCGCCCCGAAGCCGCTGCTCAGGTGGAGGGGGACTTCATGGGCTGCGCGATCGGTATCAGGTACCGTGGACAGAGTGAGATGTCTGCGTTGCAGGTAGCCTGTGGTCATCGTTCCTTGTTCCTTGTTCCCTGGATCTTGGTGCCGGTGCTTGTTCTCGACGGCGGCTAGGCCGTTTTCGGCACAGGGTTAAGCCGCTGGACTTGATCCGCCTGAGGACCTTTTTCCCCGGCGACGATGTCAAAGGAGATGGCTTCTCCCTCCTTGAGGCTCTTGTATCCATCGTTCTGAATCGACGTGTAATGCACGAAAACGTCTGGACCGTTTTCGCGGCCGAGGAATCCGTATCCCTTGGCATTGTTGAACCATTTGACGACACCGGTATACTGCGCCATCGTTCTACCTCATTTCCTATTGGGTGAGTGAAGAAAAGAGAAGTTTCGTTCCGAGACATCTTCGGCGCTTGGACGACATGCCTGTTGCGCATTGAGATCCAGAAACGGCGGCGGCGAGGGAGCAAGTTCCGGGTAGGCTGCCTCGAGCAGATTCATACATGTGTCCGTTCTGCCGTAACCGCCGGCGTGGCTCAAAGTAACTCCATCATGTGGGAACATGCTTTTTCCAGTCTGTATGAACTCGCACATATCATGTGCGCTAGCTTCCGGCAATCACCCGGGAGAAGAGTTTGTCGGCTACGCGACATAAACGAGGTTGGATCGGCTATATTGAGAAGGTGGAAAAGCAGGCCACAGGGTCCTCTTTCCCCGATCAGACCCATACGGCCGGCGGGGCGCCTTTCCCTGAAAAGTCCTGGGAGAGCGAGTCCAACCGCAGAGTAAGGACGATGATGCCCGCAAGCCCTTTCAGGAACACTCTTCTCCAGCGTCTGGACGCGAAGACGATTCAGTGCCTTGAGTTGCAACCTGTGCAACTTCCCCTGCTTCATGCATTGGAGGTGGTGGGAAGGAAGATCAATTCCATTTTCTTTCTGGAACAAGGCATCGGCTCCATGACCACGTCTTTCGAGAACGGGTCTCAGGTGGAGACCAGCATGTTCGGCTATGAGTCGGCGATCGGCCTTTCCGGGCTGATGGGCGTGAGGCGGAGTCTGAATAACGTTTTTATGCAGCTCGCGGGACACGGGTACATATCTCCGATCGAGGCAGCGCTCTCTGAATTTCGCAGGAACGGCAATTTCCAGATACTTGCCCTGCGCTATGTGCAGGTGCAACTCACGCTTTCGATCCAAAGCACAGCCTGCAATGCGATGCATACGTATGAGCAACGGCTGGCTCGCTGGCTTCTGATCTGCTGCGACCGCGCGAGGCAAAATCATCTGGAGATGGCCCAGGAGTTTGTGGCGCAGATGCTGGGCAGCACGCGGTCGACAGTGTCGATTGCGGCGGCTCACTTGAAGGCGAAGGGACTGATCGACTATCGCCGGGGATCGATCCAGGTTCTGGATCTCAAGGGTCTGGAAGCTGAGGCGTGCGAGTGTTACCGCGTGGTGCGCACCCACCTGGAAAATCTCTCCGAGTTCGATCCCGGCTCTGTTTTGTAGCGTTGCCGGCCGGATGGAAGAACTTTCCCTGTCGCCTGGGGTGCTTAGCGGGAGGACAGAGCCGATGCCGAAAGAAAACTACCGGAATACCCTGCTGCAGCATCTGGACGCAGCCACGATCGAACGGCTCCAACTGCAGCCGGTCACGCTTGAGCTGCGCCAGAACCTGGAGGTTCCGGGCGAGGCGATCCACCATATCTTTTTTGTGGAAGAAGGCATTGGTTCGATGACGACCGTCTTCCGGGATGGCTTCGAGGTGGAAGTCGGCATGTTCGGCTATGAGTCGGCGGTTGGGATCTCTGCCCTGATGGGCACGAAGCAGAGCTTGAATCGGGTGTTCATGCAGCTGGGCGGCCATGGCTATGCGTCTTCTGTGAAGGTGGCGAAGCAGGAGTTTCTCCGCCATGGCAATTTTCATCGTCTGGCGCTGCGGTATGTGCAGGCGCAGCTGACGCAGGCGATGCAATCGGCCGCATGCAACGTGCACCACAGCCATGAGCAACGGCTTGCGCGCTGGATCCTGATCTGTTCCGATCGCGCCCATCAGGATGTGCTGAAGCTGTCTCAGGAGTTTTTAGCGGATATGCTCGGGAGCGCGCGGCCTACGGTGACGATGGCCGCTCGCCAGCTGAAAGCGAAGCGCCTGATTGCCTATAGCCGAGGCACGATGCGCATCCTTGACCGGCAAGGCTTGAAGAAGCAATCCTGTGAGTGCTATCAGGTCGTGAAGAGTCACCTGGACAACTTTGCTGAATTCGACACGGGCTTCGCGGTGTAAGGATGCGGGAAGGGCGGGAGTTACCAGTCGACGTCGGCTTCGTGCAGCGGTTCGCACTCGGGTAGCTTCGAAAACAGAAACGCGTCGGAGAAGAAGGCACACTGGCCGTCTTCAAATTGGATAACAAGGCCGGTGTTGAGCCTCTCCGCGGCAAGGATGCGAGGGCTATGGGAATCGGGCATGTCTGAGCTTGACGGAGCGGGGAAGTTCTTGTCTGTCATGGAG
>CAXUEE010000263.1:0-4709 GCA_964249905.1 uncultured Acidobacteriaceae bacterium | reverse complement strand
TCGTAGGCCTTGTCGGCCCCGAGGGTGATGCGCCGCGAACTGTTCTTCTGCCGTTTCCTGGTTCGTTAAGAATCGCTTTCTCCCTATGAAGGAAGCTGCATGGAAAGAGGAGACAGCGAAGACGAAAACGATTCTTATCCAACGCGATCTGATCGAACCACTCGGTGAGATTCCGCTGGTCAACTTCGACAAGTTCAGCTTGCAGCTCCATCTCAACAAGCTGGCGACAACCGGATCAAAGGACCGTGTTTTGCAGATGCGTGCATACCTTCGGGACATCTTCGCCGAGGCAGTCGATCAGGACTTTCTCGTGAAGGATCCCGCACGCAAGGTCAAGGTCCCTACACAACTGCGACCCACGGATACGACGACACTCACCTGGGATCAACTTCGATTGGCGCTCTCGAACCTCAAACTTCGGGATCGCATATTGCTCGAACTCGATATGACCAACGCGCTCCGTCCAAGCGAGCTGTTTGCGTTTCGATGGAAGCGGTTTGACTACAAGGCGTGCACTCTCACCGTTGCGGAAACGGTTTACAAGGGCAACATCCGCGACTGGGGGAAGACGAAGAAAAGTCTGACGGTCATTCATATCCCGAAGGAGCTTGCTGATGATCTGCAGGCGTGGCGTCTCGAATGCGAAGAACAGGCTCGGGAGGATGCGGCGAAGGACAAAACGAAATCGCCCCATCTCTCACCCGAAGACTTCATCTTCGCAAACGAAGTCGGACGGTTCTTGGACACGGACAACTTTCGCAAGCGGGTTCTCCACAAACTCGCTCGCGATCTCAAGTTGCCGAAGCTGACCTTCCAGGTCATTCGCAGAACGATCGCGACCTTGGCTCAGAAGAAGGGCACGGTAAAGGACGTGCAGGGTGTCATGCGGCATTCTCGAACGGCCACCACGACGGACGTCTACATGCAAGAAATTCCGGCAAGCGTGCAATCGACGGTCAATTCCATCAACCGAGAACTGCGCGGTTCAGTGGCTAAGAGCCGGAAAAATTCGGCACAGACCGGCAGCGTGGTTGTGGGTCGGCGCAAGGCAGTTCAGCGTTTGACACCAAATGACACCAAACGACCGAGAGAGGGGGTTAGCCCGCCTTCGGTATCTGCTTGATTTGTAAGGGGTTGTTTGGTGGACCTGATCGGGATCGAACCGATGACCTCTTCCATGCCATGGAAGCGCGCTCCCAGCTGCGCCACAGGCCCACTATCATCATTCTGCGGCACCTCGGCCCACGAGTCAAACCGGAAACAATGCAGGCGACGCCACAGCGGGAACATTTCCTGGGGTCAGCGGTGTCTAAGGATTTAGAGTGAGCGAGCACTCGGCCGCCGGCGGCGCAGTTCCGATGCAGTTCCAATCTGGTTCCAAGCTCTCTACTCGCACACACAAGGCTTGCTGCATATCCCACCGAAGTCGTACGCTAAAGGACACCCGAAATGCAGGCGGGCACACTTATGGGAAATCTGGCAAGCGCGGTAGGAATCCGCACCGAGGACGCAGCCCTGGTGGCCGCGCTCAAGGCCGGCTCCGAAGAAGCGTTCGCTGTGCTGATCGCCCAGTACTCCCAACCTCTCTACTCGCTCATTGCCCGTAGTCTTCAGGATCCGGCCGACGCCGCCGATATTACCCAGGAAGTCTTTATCAAAGTCTTCCGCAGCATCCGCAGCTTTCATGGCGAGGCCAGCCTGCGTACCTGGCTCTACCGCATCGCGCTGCATGAAGCTTCAAACCAGCGCCGGTGGTGGAGTCGCCACAAGCGTCAGGAGCTGACCATCGACACACCCGTCGGCTCCCCGGAGATCGAGGACGGCGACGATCATCCATGCCTGAGCGCTCTGCTCGCGGACGCCGCCGGCTCTCCGTACGATCATGCTGCGCGCGGAGAGCTCAAAGCCTCGATCGAAGGAGCGCTTCGTAAGCTGCCGCCCGCCTTCCGCACGGTCGTCGTCCTGCGCGAGATGGAGGGTTTCTGCTATGAGGAGATTGCGGAAATCCTCAACGTACCCGCGGGAACCGTGAAAAGCCGGCTCACCCGCGGACGAGCAGCCCTGAAGCAGATTCTGGTCGCCGAGGGACTTGGAAGTGTTCTTCTGGGAGGTGCACGGTGAGCCTGCTTCAGACTTCCTTGTGCGCCGAAATTCGCCAGACCTTTTCCACCTACCTCGACGGTGCCAACACCGGCCGCGAGATGCAGGAGATTGCGGCACATCTGAGTGAGTGTGAGGACTGCCGGCGCGAGTTCGACACCTGGCGCGGCCTGCAGCGTGCGCTCGAGACCGTGGGCCCCCTAAAGGCTCCCGAGGACCTTGGCCTCAAGCTGCGCCTTGCCATCTCGCATGAGAGCGCCCGCCGCACGACCACCTGGATGGACACGTTCACGGTCCGCTGGGAGAACCATCTTCGCCCCATGCTTGTTCAGGTCTCGGCCGGCTTCGCCAGCGCACTCGTACTCGTCGGAAGTCTCATCTTGCTGATCGGTGTCGTCGCCGCGCCACAGGCCGTGCTCGCGAATGATGAGCCCCTCGGGGCGCTCACCGCACCGCACTATCTTTACTCCACTGCGCCGCTCCAGCCGCTTTCTACCGCTTCGGACAACACGATCGTGGTTGAAGCGGACGTTAACAGTTCCGGCCGGGTCTTCAAATATGATGTTCTCTCAGGCCGGGTCGACCCTTCCACAGCCACCGAGCTCCGCGATCAGCTTTTGTTGCAGGTGTACGAGCCCGCACGCGTTTTTGGCCAGCCCGTACGCAGCCAGGTGCTGATCACCTTCTCCGGTGTCTCCGTCACCGCAAAGGGCTAATCGACCGCTTGCCGCGCATGCCTTCGCTCTCTTATGCTTGGCAAGGACCGTCGAACGCCTGATGGCCTCCGTACGGGACCCCTGCATGCGTCGTCTTCCAGCATTTTTCCTCATCTCCGCGCTGCTCGCCGGCACAGCTTCGGCGCAAGCGCCTTCCGGCCAGGCTTCCTCGTCTTCCGTTTCCACCTCAGCCCCGGACCACGGCCCGGTCCGGCCGCGCGCCGGGCAACCGGAGGCTGGCGGAGCCGCCATTACGCTGGAAACAAGCGAGTCCCTTTTCGACCTGGCTACCGCCCTCAATGCCTGCGGCTACGACGCCGATCTGGCCAACTCCCTTCCCGTCCGCGCCGAGGTTCGGGCCGACGTTGACGCCGCTTCAGCTGAGTCCGCGCTCGCTCGTCAAAGCCGCCACGCTCTTTGCGCTTACCTCCGCGAGCACGAGCTCAGCAGTCCCGGCCGCGCGCTTGCCCAGTACATCTCGCTTGCCCTCTATCTCTCGCCCCCGCCGGACCTGAAACCCACCGCTGAGCAGACCGATATGCCGCCCGACGCTCTTGGTGTCGTCAATGTTCTGCCGCTGCTGCGCGACTTTGCCGACAAGGTCTCGCTCCATGCGCTTTGGCTCAGGCATCGTCCCGAATATACCGAGATCCTCGACCGCGTCCACGACCCAATGACGCGCATGATCCTCGCCACCAACGTCTATCTCAAGGTTCCTGTCAGCAGCTATGACGGTCGCCGTCTGCTCATTCTGGTTGAGCCTATGCTCGCCCCCAACACTCCCAACGCGCGCATTTACGCCAGCGACTACGTCATCGTTACCTCGCCCACGGCAGCAGGCGCGGTGAAAATGGACCAGATTCGCCATCTCTATCTTCACTACGAGCTTGAGCCTCTCGTCTATGCGCGCGCTCAATCCATCACTCGGCTCACCCCTCTGCTCAAGCCCGTGCAGGAAGCCCCCATCGAGTTCGTCTACAAGTCCGATGTCGTCGCGCTCGTCACTGAGTGCATGATCAAGGCCATCGAGGCGCGTACACTCGACGTGGGTCAAGCTCCACTGAAGCCCTCCGGGTCCCGCGCTCGCGCTGAGCTTGCCCGCTACGACGAAGAGATGAGCTCCTATGAGCGCCAGGCCGAGGTCCTTCGGCGCAAACAGGTTGAGCTCGACATGCGTCAGGGCTGGGTCCTTACCGACTACTTCTACAGCCAGTTTGCGACTCTCGAACACAATCCGGAGGGCCTGAGCGAGAGCATGGGCGAGATGGTCTACGGTATGGACGTCGACCGGGTCCGTCATCAGGCCGAGCAGATCCAGTTCCTGCCTCAGAGCTCGACAGAGTTCGTGAGCCGCGTCCGCCCCGCTCCGACCGGGCTAATACTTGCGGAGAAAAAGCTCTTTGAGGGCGACCTTGACTCGGCGGAGTCCCTTGCCGACCGCTCCCTTGCTGATCCCCATCAGGATCACGGCGACGCTATGTTCGTCAAAGCACGCGTTAATCTTCTCCAGGGCGATCCCAAGGACTCCCTCGAAGAGTTTGAAGATGTCGTCCACACCAGCCATAATCCACACACCCTTGCCTGGGCGCATATCTATCTTGGCCGCCTGTATGACGCGAAGGAGCCGACCGAGCGGCAGCGCGCGCTCACCGAATACCATACCGCCCTCACGGTTTCCGGTCTTCCACCCGATGCGAGAGCCGCGGCCGAAACCGGCCTCAAAACTCCGTATGCCGTCCCGAAAATCGCCCGTCAAAAAGAGGAAGAGGAGCCTCTTGACCCCAGCGGCAAAAAGGAAAAGGAAAGCTACAAGCCCGATCCACCCCTCCTTTAGCCCTCCTCGCATCCTTTGCCACTATCCGGTCGCGTCCGTTCCTTGTCCTTGTCCAGCAC
>CAXUEE010000262.1:3804-4717 GCA_964249905.1 uncultured Acidobacteriaceae bacterium | reverse complement strand
CCAGGAAGCCGGCGGCGCGGGATACAAATGGGAAGACGTCGAACGCGCCAAGGCCGCCGGCCTTCCAGAGCCGCCAGGCCAGGATGATGGGGAAGGCGACCTCGTCGAGCTGGATGCCGGTCCAGTAGGGACGGCCGTCGACCCAGAAGTTTTGGGCGAAGGAGCCGTCGGGCTTTTGTGAGCAGGCCAGGTAGACCAGCGCGCGCAGGGCGGTGTCGACGCGGCCCATCGCGAGCAAAGCCGAAGCGGACTGAACCATGTCGCGGGTCCAGACCAGGTGGTAGCCGCCGAGGTCGTCGTCGCCCTTGGCGTAGCCCCACGGGATGGAGAGCGAGGCGATAAAAGCGCCGGAAAAGGTCTTGTCCTCGTGCATGAGGACGACTTTCTGGCTGGTGCGGAGCAGCCGGCCGCCGTCGTGGGTGGAGGCTTCAAGCGCGGGCGGCAACTGCACGCGCTGCCACTGGCGAATGTAGCGGTCCAAGCTGGCGGCGAACGGGGCGGCCAGCGAGCTGAGGGTTGCAGACAGGGCGGCGTGGTGGCTTTCGCCGAAGCCGATGGCGAGCACGAACTCTCGGGTGCCGGGCGCGGGCGCGCCGCAGCGCGGGAGGTCGACCTCGCCCATGAGGGCAATGTTGCCGTCGGTGGCCGAGCCGTACTCCCAGTGCATGCGGAAATCGTGCTTGAGATCCTGCCAGCCGTCGCTGGAGCCGACAAAGCCGCAGGAAGCGCGGGCGAAGCCGCAGGAGGTGGCCATGGCGAGCGAGTCAATACCGTGCCAGGCAAGCAGGGTTCGGGAGCCGGCGACGTCGACAACGCGGGCCGAGTTGCCTGCGCCGCCGCCGCCGAGATGCGGCGCGAGCAGGGCGTACAGGTGCAGGCGGTCGAGCAGCGCGGGGTCGGCTTCGAGACGGAC
>CAXUEE010000262.1:0-3794 GCA_964249905.1 uncultured Acidobacteriaceae bacterium | reverse complement strand
GTTCGAGACGGAGGGGGACGAGTACAACCGACGCGTGCGGGTCGCAGATGGTCTGTTTGGTGAGCGTATAGGGGCCGTCGGGGTCGCGATTGACCTGCCGCGAGCCGGGGGCGGCAGGGTCGATGTAGGAGAATCGGCGGACGGCATCGCGCTTTTCCTCGTGGAAGAAGGTAGCGCCATCGGTGATGAGGAAGCCCATGTCGCGGGTTTGCGGGCGGTCGATGGTGGGGTAGTAGATTTCGTTGAGGATGCCGTGCGACGTGGTGAACCAGACCCGGGATGAAGCGGAATAGGCGCAGCCGACCGAGTTCTTGATGCTGGAGGTCCAGCGGCCGGGCAGTCCCGGCGCGCCGGGGGCTTCGCCTTGCTGGGGAAGCCAAAGGTATTCGGGGGCTTGGATGTCGGTCATGCTGCGTGGAGTCTCCGTTCGGGAAGCTCCAGAGTAGCGTGAGAGCTTTGTTCCGAAACGAGCCAGTTTGAAGTGATATCACTCCAGGGTAACCTGCTATCATCTGGCGGGAATGAGGGGGAGGTGGATCATGCGTGCCATAACGATCCGGAACTTACCGGACGAGACACACCGGGCGCTGAAGCAGCGTGCCATGCTGCACGGGAAGAGTACGGAGGCCGAGGTTCGGGCGATTCTGGAGGAAGCGGTGCGGCCGAAGGAGCAGGTGGGGCTGGGAACGGCGCTGGCAGAGCTGGGTGCGCGGTTTGGTGGGATTGAACTCGACATCACGCGTGATCCATCGCCTGCGAGAGCGGCAGACTTCGAGTGATCATTGTCGATACAAACGTCGTCTCTGAACCTCTCAAGCCTCAACCAAATACTGCGGTGCTGGCCTGGCTTGACAGGCAGGCTGGCCCAACCCTTTACCTGACGGCCACGAGCCTTGCCGAACTGCTGGTCGGCGTTGAGAAGCTTCCGGCAGGGCATCGGAAGACGGTTTTAACAGGATCGCTGAAACCGCTGCTCGCGAAGTGGTTCGGCTCGCGCGTTCTGCCGTTTGACGAGGCCGCAGCAGCGGCTTATGCGCTTTTGGTCGGTCGAGCCAGGCTGCAGGGCCGCACGATCTCCTTTGCAGACGGCCAGATCGCGGCAATTGCTCATGTACATGGCTTTACGGTGGCAACGCGGGATCATGGGCCGTTTGAGGCGGCCGGGGTGCCGGTACTTGACCCTTGGCAGGGCTCAATCACCAGATAGAAAGGCGGGCGTACTGAATGACTAAGTTATCTTGCATTTTCATTTGCGCGAGTGCGCTGCCCGCACTGATTTATCTTCCAATGATCTTGCTCAAGGCTGACATGAGCCAGCTTTTGTACTGGTTTATCCTTCTCCTCATCTTTCTCGGCGCACCCTGGACGCTTGGTTGGACTCGCGGCTGGAAGGTCGGTCTTACCGCCTTTGCCGCTTTAAGCCTTTCCATGATCGCAAGCTTTGCTCTCTTCGCGGAGTCTTACACGGTACGCACAGCATTTCGCTGGACCTTCCACTCCAAAATGTATAAGCGGGAAGTCCTGGAGCAACAAGGTCCTCTACCGGGATTACAACATGTCGAATGGGACGGCTGGGGGTGGGGAGGACAAGATACATACGTGTATCTTGTCTACGATCCTAAGGATCGTCTTCGAGAAGCAATTAAAACTAGTACTGGCGTGATAGCAGAAGGATTACCCTGCGAGGTTTCGCAAATACGCCGGCTTGAGATTTACTGGTACATAGTCATATTTCCCATCGACGGGGAATGGACGAACTGTTAGGTACCGGAACGTTTTAAACGCATGTTAAGACTACTTTATCTAACGCAATCTTCACTGCGAAAGGTACCTGTAGTCTCGACTGGTAGGATCATTCGTGGGATCGGAATCAACTGCTGTTCTGACTCATGCTCGGCCTGGTACAAGATGAGGTAGCTTCCAACGGCAAAGCTGCATCAGGCTGAAGCTCCTCATTGTAAGAACAGCTAAGGTCAGGCCAGCAAGGTTTCCTGGTTCATGTAGAAGCGGTTTACTTTGCAACTGCGGTACACTCCAGCCATGGAAATCCATGTGTCCGCCAACGTCGAAGCCAAGTTGAACGAACGAGCGGTACGTGAAGGTCGTGAACCCAGTGCGGTAGCCGCCAGGCTGCTCGAGGAAGTTCTTGAGTATGACGCATGGTATCTCCAAGAGATAGATACAGGATTGGCTGAGGCGGACGTCGGAGAGCTTACCTCGCATGAGAAAGTTGTGGCTCATGTCGAGGAGCTTCTGGCCGGGTACCGCGCTAAAGCATCGTGACGGTCCAGTGGACTTCCGGTGCGGAGAAGAACCTGATCGGCATCCTCTCGTAGTTTGCAACCATGGGTGTGACATTCGTCTGTTCTTCAGAATTGCCTGAACGGTTCACGGGTGTGGCTGGCATAAATAGGTTATCTTTCCAGAAGCCAGAGCGAAGTCTAGGTCTCTAAATTGTCACTGTTGAGCAGTGGCCCCGTTCTGTAAGAAGGCTTGTGTATAAGTACTCGAGGTGAAGCTGCCCAGCCCCTATAACGCTCCCGCTCCGTCTTTCAATGGAGCAAGGTAAGCAGACCTGACGCTATGAAAGACGCAGCCACTGCAGTACATGCAAGGGCCACTGGAATATTCACTTTTCCATCTACCGATCTACCGGTCGGCTTGATCCAGATGAGAACGATAGCGAAGGAGCCTATCGCGATATCAAATATAGGATTGACATGGCCGCCACGAGCGGCTTCAGCAACAGGGCCGTAAATCATCGTGGTTTACATCCTCCAGTTGAGGTTAAGTTAACATATACGCCCCCCCCCAGTTCTTGCCCTTTTGCTGACACGTCTCCATATAATCCAAGGTCAGATCCAAAGCCGACTAATCCACTCTGCTCGAAAATGCTCCGGAGCAGGCAGAAACAACGGTGCGTCAAATCCTGCGAGCCGTAAGTATTCTGATTGATTTCCCCGGCATTGGAAGGCCGGGAAACCGCCCGCAATCCGAGAGCTGGTGCTTACCCCGCTGCCGTACATTGTTGTCTATGCACTTTCAGGGCGGACTGTGCGCATCCTTCGCGTCTTCGATGGGCGGCGAGACTGGAAACAGTAGCCCTTCACAGCACCTGCGTGTTCGCGTCCGGGTCGGGGTGGAACTGCACTTCGCTCATGGCGTGGAGGACTTCGCGGTTCTGCATGAAGTACTGCCAGACGAAGCCCGAGCGAAGGTTTTCGGCCATCAGGACGCTGATGCCCTGGTCGATGCCGAGGACGTCTTCGGCGAACCAATTGCCTTTGCGGTCGAACGCGTCCACAAAGCCGTAGCGCGTCCAAACGCGCGCGCCCATCTTCTCGCGCATGCTGAGGAGCACGTGCGAGCACTCGGCGGGCAGAAACGGCAGCGAACCGGCGGCGGCGCAGGGGACGAGCGTGCCGTCGAGCGGGCCGATCGACGGCGGGCCGCCCCACACGCGGTAGCCGTCCCTGGAGTCGGACGCCGTGATGCCCCACATATCCTGGTCGATCCAGTTGAACTGCTGGCCCAGATGCACGCACCAAAGCTGGTGGGCGCGGGTGGCGGCGATCGAGTTGGTGAAGTAGTTGGCGTGGAGGTCGCGCTGGTCGCGGTAGTCGCACCAGGCATGCGCGTACTGATGAATGAACAGCGGCGCCAGGCCGGAGATGTACTCGATGCCGCCGAAGTTGACGAGCGGCCGCTGCAGGGCGTTCCAGGTCTCAACCGGGATCGGGTGCGTGGGCGAGCCGATGGCCATCAGGTACATGGTCATCAGCTCGGCATAGATA
>CAXUEE010000261.1:3939-4750 GCA_964249905.1 uncultured Acidobacteriaceae bacterium | reverse complement strand
GTGGGGCCGTCTGCGGGTTGGGCGAAGTAGCGCTTTGAGGCAGAGATCGGAAGGGGTGAAGAGGAGACGATGGCGACCTATCTCGACCGGATCATGTCGCACACGCTGTTGCGGGTGCTGGACCGCAAAGCGGTGACGAGCGTGGAGAGCCTGGAGCGGCGGGCGGCGGCACATGCGCCAAGGGGCTTTCTTGCCGGGCTGCGCCGGGTGGCAGCGGCGGCCGGCCCGGCGATCATCGCGGAGCTGAAGAAGGCTTCTCCCTCCAAGGGAGTTCTGCGCGAGGACTACCGGCCGGCGCTGATTGCGCGAGCGTATGAGGAGGTGGGGGCCGCGGCGATCTCGGTGCTGACCGATGAGGAGTTCTTCAAGGGGTCGATTGAAGACCTGGCGATGGTCTCGCAGGCGGTGCGGATTCCGGTACTGCGCAAGGATTTCATCCTGGATCCGTTTCAGATTCTGGAGGCGCGCGCGGCCGGGGCGGATGCGGTGCTGCTGATTGTGGCGGCCCATGCGGATAAGGATCTGCTCACGCTGGGCGCGGAGGCGCGGCGGCTGCGGCTGGACGTCCTGTGCGAGGTGCATGACCGGGAGGAGCTGGCCCGGGCGCTTGATCTCGGGTTTGAGGCCATTGGGGTGAACTCACGCGATCTGAAGACCTTGCAGGTGGATCCGCGCCGCCATTTCGAGCTGGTGCCGTACCTGCCGGAGGAGGTGCTGCGCGTGGCCGAGAGCGGGATCCGTACGGCGGCCGACATCGAGCAGCGGATGGGCGTTGGGTACGACGCATTTCTGGTAGGCGAGACGCTGATGC
>CAXUEE010000261.1:2746-3929 GCA_964249905.1 uncultured Acidobacteriaceae bacterium | reverse complement strand
GCGGCTACGCGGGCGCTGCTGCTGGGCCGGGACTACTCGTCGGAGGTTTAGTTTTTGGAGGCGCATAGGGTGTGGGTCAAGATTTGCGCGAACGCCTCTGTGGAGGATGCGCTGTGGGCGGCGGAGCTTGGCGCGGACGCGGTTGGCTTTGTGTTTGCGCCGAGCGCGCGGCAGGTAACGCCGGAGCAGGTGCGGGCGATCGCGGCGGAGCTGCCTCCCGGGGTGGAGCGGATTGGGGTTTTCGGCGCAGATCTCGCTGAACAGATTGCGCGAGTGGCGGAGACGGCACGGCTGACCGGCGTCCAGCTGCACGGCGGGTTTGATGCTGCTCTGACGGAGAGGCTGGGCGAGCTTTTGCCGGAGCTGGCGGTCGTTCCCGTGGTGCATTGGAACGTGAGCGAGCGGAACGGCTCGGCGCTGGAGGCCGCGCAAGTCTTCGATCAGGTTGCGAGGAACGCGCCGGGGACACGAGTATTGGTCGATGCCAAGCTTGGGGGAGCTTCGGGCGGACTGGGTCTTGCGTTCGACTGGGAGAGCGCGCGGGATGTGTTCGCGGCGCAGGAGAGACGAGGCTTGCGGGTGATTCTGGCGGGGGGCTTGCGGCCGGACAGTGTGGCAAGGGCGATCGGGGTGTTGAAGCCCTGGGGCGTGGACGTTGTCAGCGGGGTAGAGCGGGAGCCGGGGCGGAAGGATTTCGAAAAGCTGCGTTCATTTCTGGAGAACGCCCGGGAAGCGGTCAAGGGATCTCTGGAGCCTGTGGCGCCGTTAGAGACTGCAACTATGGAGATTCTGGCTTTGCCAGAATGACGGCTGGTTGAGAGCGAATCTCCTGATGCTGTGAAGTTCTAACGGCTTGCAGTGTCGTTTTCCTTGTGAGAAAGCGGCGCAGAGCAAATTGACTCGCTTTACGCGTTCAGCGAATTTGCCCTGGCCGTAAATGCGAGAAGCAGATTCCCTGCGGGATGACAACAAGGAAGGACAACATAAGGGACAGGTTGATCAAACAAAAGAGACAGATTGATCAGAGGTTTGCTCTAGTGGTGGGCGACCGAGATGTGATCGTGGAGCTTCGGGCTGCGGTCGTGAAACAGGTTGGGACGAACGCGATAACCGGTACTTTGGACGGGATGGGCGAGGGCCAGGGCGGGACTGAGAACTAGGATCAGAGCCGCGAGACTCATCA
>CAXUEE010000261.1:0-2614 GCA_964249905.1 uncultured Acidobacteriaceae bacterium | reverse complement strand
GCTTCATGATGTCTCTCCGTTTCGTGCTTATAGGACGTCGCGAGAAGTTGCCCGGATGCAGATTTTTGCTGACGGAGACCCGCGGGGCTGCTTCGTGCTGTACGCTGCTGCCGAATGATCTCACCGGAGACGGGCAGCCTCGGACCTTTCTCAGCAGAGGACGTTACCTTTGGTGGGCTTCTTCGCTGGAGTTGGGAGGAAATCCGTTCTCCCCTGCTAGGCTGGAATCGTGGAGAGGACGGCAAGCGGGAACAGGCGTCAGACCTCCCAGGAGGGCTACGGCGTATGCCTTGCCGGCATGACGCCTAAGCGGTATCAAATTCTCGGCACGTTCTTCGCTCGAAGGTGCGGTACACGGGATTGAGATGGATTTCTTGACCATTCCTAAGCAAAGACGGATGCACTCCAGATTTCCCTGCACAGGTAAGGCGCAGGTGTACTTTCTGCCTTCCTCGGTGCCATGCGCTGCGGAGATCCTCAATCTGAGTATGGGGGGAGGGTTGATCGTTCTGCAGCAGCCGCGAGACACCCTTCACGGCCAAACCATTGAGGTGGCTTTTACGGTCAATCAGTTGCCCTTTCGGGTCCGTGCCGAGGTTCGAGTGGTGCGCTCGGATCGAGTCCTGGGTGTTCTGTTTGTGCTGAGCGACAGAGTTAAAGGGCATCTGGAGGACTTGATTGAGGAGTTGGCGGCGGGTGGTTAGAAAGGGAGGGTGATCGCAGGGACGGGTCTACTGAAGTTTCTTTTTTTGCGGCTGCTCGGCATGAGCCAAAACAGATTCCTACGGAATGACAATCCTAAGAGGGTAGTCGAGCGAGCAGCACACGCTTAGCCGGCTAACTCCATGCTTCCGAGTTCCCGTCTGGCAGGCTTACTCGTCTGGGCGGGTGCTGGCTCCCTTTTTGGAGCGCGGCGAGTTTTGCTCGAGGCATTTGTCAGAGACCAGGACGGGGTTCGCCATTTCCTTGGCGGCGGCGCGGGTAAAGGCACGGTAAAGCCTTGGGACGTCCACGCGTCCGTTGCGCATCTCGGCTTGGATGGCCGCGTGCATGGCAGACAAGAGTTCATCGCGAAGCTCATTGAGCACGCGGTCGATGTAGAGGTAAGGCAAACGGCGGCTCCGATACGTCTTTTCTCACGATAGAGCAAGGTCTGGTCGCTGTGCAGTGGTCGAACAAGGACACATACGGAGATGCCGGCTTCGCCAGAAGGACGACCTATTCAGTCAGTGGCTGGGCTCTCGGAGCAATGAGGACGGCAGAAGACTGGGGTTTAGCTCGCGGCAGCGACCCGGTCTTGCTGCATGGCATCTGACGAGGACAGGAGCGCGTATGGAATACAGACAGCTGGGCAAATCGGGGTTGAAGGTGCCGGAGCTTTGCTTCGGAGCGGGAACACTGGGGCCGCAGGGCGAGTTTTTCGAGGCGTGGAGCAAGACGACCGAAGATGAGGCCGACCGGATCGTCGGCATCTGCATGGATGCCGGGCTGAATTTCTTCGACACGGCGGATATCTACTCCTATGGCTCCAGCGAGACGGCGCTGGGCAAGGCGCTGGCCAAATACAAGCGTGAAGATGTGCTGATCTCGACCAAGGCGACATTCCGCTTCGGCGAAGGGCCGAACGACGTGGGATCAAGCCGCTACCACTTGATCCAGTCGCTCGAGCGCAGCCTGAAGCGGCTGGGCACGGACTATGTGGACGTCTACCACCTGCATGCCTTTGACGCGACCAGTCCGGTGGAAGAGACGCTGCAGGCGCTGAACCACATGGTGCTGGCGGGCAAGGTGCGGTATATCGCGTGCTCGAATTTTTCGGGCTGGCACCTAATGAAGTCGCTGAGCGTGAGCGAGCGGTATGGGTGGGCGCGGTACGTGGGGCAGCAAGCCTACTATTCGCTAGTCGGGCGGGATTTCGAGTGGGAGCTGATGCCGCTGGGGCTGGACCAGGGTGTCGGCACGCTAGTGTGGTCGCCGCTGGGCTGGGGCAGGCTGACGGGGAAGATCCGGAGAGGCGGAGAGATGCCCCAGGACTCCAGGCTGCAAAGCAAGGTGGTGCACGACGCCGGGCCGCAGGTGCCGCTGGAGCACGTGTACAAGGTGGTGGAGGCGATCGACGAAGTGGCGAAGGAGACGGGCAAGACCGTGCCGCAGATTGCGCTGAACTGGCTCCTGCGCCGGCCGACGGTGGCGACGCTGATCATTGGAGCTCGCAATGAGGAGCAGCTGCGGGCCAATCTGGGCGCCGTGGGCTGGAAGCTGACGCCGGAGCAGGTAGCGAAGCTGGATGCGGCGAGTGAACTGCCGAAGGCGTACCCGTACTGGCACCAGACGCAATTTGCGGAGCGGAATCCCAGCCCTGTGTAGGGGTTTGCGGGGCGCAACCCCGAAGGGCGCGGGCAGTTGCGAGCAACCTGCTACGCGACGCCGGGTTTGACCGATTGAAGCAGAACGAATCGCCGGTGAGGGGCAGAATGCCTTGAGAGACTCCGAGCCGGCGCAGAAAGGGACGTATGACAAAGACAGGAAAACCATGGTTAGTAGGGCCGCTTCTGGCACTGGGTCTGGTTGCGGCGAGTGGATCGACTGGGTCGCTATGGGCGCAGTATGGTCC
>CAXUEE010000260.1:0-4770 GCA_964249905.1 uncultured Acidobacteriaceae bacterium | reverse complement strand
AGGACGGCTTCGACGAGGTGCTCGGTTTCGGGGCGCGGGATGAGGACGGCGGGGGTGACGCGGAGCGCGAGGCCGAAGAACTCCTCCGTGCCGAGGATGTACTGGATGGGTTCGAAGCGAAGGCGCTGCTCAAGGAGGGCTTGGTAGCGGGCTTGCTGCTTGCGGTCGAGGGGGCGCTCGGGGTGGGCGATGAGGTCGGCGCGGGTGAGAGTGAGGGTATGGCAGAGGAGCAGAACGGCGTCGGCGAGGGCCGTGGGCTGGAGATCGGGATGCGCGGACAACTGGCCGGCGGCGCGGGTGAGGGCTTCGCGGAGTGTGATCAACGACTTGTCCTGCGAGTGGCTATTGTGTTTGGTGGTGACAGACTGCGGCCTTGCACGGCTCAGGGCGGCGGAGCCTGGACAGTTCTGAATCCTACACCCCGGATGGAAAACTTACGTCGCGCGGACGCTAAGCGAAGACGCTTTTCAAAACGATATCCAGGGCGATTTTGGTGTCGTTTAAAGCTTTCGGGGAATGCTCCAACCGGCTGATCATCAAGCCGCCCTCTAACGCCGCGACGATGCTATTTGCGATCGCGTTCGGATCGGTGCCTTCGAGGATTTCCTGCGTTTCGAGGCCGTCCGCCAGGATGCGCTTGAGGAGGTTCTTCCACTCGGCCAGACCTTTTCTGGCGAGAGCGCGCAGGCGCGTGTTGCCGTCGTCGCAATCGATGGCCGTGTTCATGAGGGGACAGCCGCCGGGAAGCTCGAAGCCGGACTTGCCGAAGCGTGCGATCAGATAGCGGAGCTTTTCTGAAGCCGTCGGTAGCGCGTCCACGTCGCCGATGCGGGCTCCGAAGATGTGCTCCCAGGAGTACTGGAAGCACTCTGCTGCGAGCTGTTCTTTGCTTTGGAAATAGCGGTAGATGCCGCCTTTTTGCAGAGCCGTGGCGGACATGATGTCCTGCATGGAACATCCTTCAAAGCCCTTGGTATTGAAGATAGGTGCAGCGGTTGCGATGATGCGTTGCCTGGTTTGCTCGCCTTTGTTCAAGCTCTCCTCCGCAGCAGCTCTGCATTGCTGGCAAGTATGAAGCACGGTCCGCCTGTACGAACCGGAACCGCGAGTCTCCGTTGGTTTCAGAAGGATTTTAGCGATACAAAGTCTCGGCGTTCCCCAGCAGAAAAGATGAGTCCGCCGTGCAGGGAGCGCATCTGAAAGCGAAAGACCAACTGGTTTCTTTAATCGTGACGTTGAGGTCGAGCCTTTGTCAACAGCCGCAGTGCGAGTGCCAGCAAGCGAGGAGGTAAAACGGGCCGGCATCAATCCCTGGTTCGTTGCCCTGACTGTTTCGCTTGCGACGTTCATGGAACTGCTCGACACGTCGATCGCCAATGTGTCTCTGCCGTACATCGCAGGCGGACTTGGCCGATCGTTTGACGAGGTGACGTGGATTCTGACGACGTATCTTGTTGCGAATGCGATCGTGCTGCCGATGTCGGCGTGGCTTTCCCGCGTGTTCGGGCGGCGAAATTATTACATGAGCTGCGTGGCTCTGTTCACGATCGCGTCGTTTTTCTGCGGCATTGCGCCGACCTTGCAGATCATTCTGATTGCACGCATCGTGCAGGGAATCGGCGGGGGTGGACTGGCTCCGGTGGAGCAAGCCATCCTGGTGGATACGTTTCCGCCGGAGAAGCGCGCCTCTGCGTTTGCTCTGTATACGATCGCAATTGTAACGGCGCCGGCGATCGGCCCCGTGCTGGGCGGCTGGATTACGGACAATTTCTCCTGGCGATGGGTGTTTTTCATCAACATTCCTGTCGGCCTGCTCTCGATGTTTCTGACTTATCGCCTGGTTCACGATCCGGCGTCGTTTGCCGAGGAGCGGAAGGCGGCTCGCTCCGCGAGCGGGAAGCTGCGCATCGACGGTATCGGCATCGCGTTGATCGGTCTTGGCTCGGCGGCGCTTGAGATTGTGCTGGACCGCGGCCAGATCGACGACTGGTTCGGCTCACGCTTCATCACGACGATGTTCAGCATTGGCGCCCTTTGCCTGATCGGCGCCATTGTGTGGGAGCTTCGCCATCCGGACCCGGTCATCGACTTTCGTCTGCTGGGAGTGCGAAATTTCGGGATCGCCAATGCTTTTTATTTTCTGTTCGGCTTCGGTCTGTTCGCTTCGACGACGATGATTCCGCAGATGCTGCAGACGCTCTACGGATACCGCGCGACGGACGCGGGCCTGGTGCTGGGGCCCGGCGCTGCTGTGATCACGGTGCTGGCGCCGATCGGGGCGCAGCTGGTGCAGCGAAAGATCGTCCAGCCGAAGCTTCTTCTCCTGATTGCAACTCTTACGGTTGCATTTTCCTTTTTTCACTTCAGCCACTTAAATCTGGACACGGACTACGGCCACTTCGCGTGGGCTCGCGCGTATCAAGGTCTGGGGTATGGCTTCTTCTTTGTGCCGCTGACGGTGATCGCTTACTCGCAGCTTTCTCCGGAACAAAACAACCGTGCCTCTTCGCTGACCAACTTCTTTCGCAACTGGGGCGGCAGCTTCGGGATTGCGATGGTGACGACGATGGCGGAGCGTCGCCGCGACCTGCACCAGGCGCGGGTGGGCAATGCGATTACGGCGAGCTCGGGAGGTGTGCAGAGCTTTCTGGCGCAGACGACCGCCTATCTTCGCGCTCACGGCTTTTCCCCGGCCGGTGCGCGTACTGCCGCCGGCGTTCGCCTGTACGGGGAGCTGGGACGCCAGACCCAGTTCCAAGGGTTTATGGATTGTTTCGTCATCATGGGGGTAATTACGTTTGTGGTCGCTCTGCTTGCCTTGTTCGTGAAGAGAGTCAGTGTTTCCGGCAAGGCGCCGGAAGCGCATTAGAGCAAATCGTCCTTTAGGGAATGGAAGGCGGCGCACTGCAGCGCTGTTCCGCTCAGGATGCGGCTCTGCACGCTTTATGTAGGGACCGGGTCGACGCGAAGTTGCAGGTCCCGGCGGAGCCGCTGAAGCGTTGGATGCGGCGATCGAAAGTTGTAGGGTGCGGATGCGCGGGCGGGGGGGTTGAGGCTCTATGCTGGGGATGTCTCAGAAAACGGCTGGCTGAAAGCAACCTTTTGAGATACAGTCAACACACAGCCGAAAAACTTAATAGGGGTGAACATATGTCCGTGGACAACGCACTGTTCAACAAGTACAGCCTGGTTAAGGGTGCGGCTCGCCGCGCTCGGCAGCTTCAGTCCGGCGCTCCGCCGCTCTCGAATTCGAAGTCAATGAAGGCGTGCCGGGTGGCGCAAGACGAGATTCGTCAAGGCTTTGTGACGTTTGTGTTGCCGGAGCAGATTGTCGCGCCGGCGATGGATGAGTCGCTCTCCCTGAAGCCGCTGTAAGCTGGAGCGATGGCAGTTGCAGCCGGCGAGCTCGATCCGCTTCGCGCGTACGTGGAGTATTACCGCGATCTGGGTGTGCATGATTTCTACAGGACAGGCGCGGCCGTGCATCGGGAAGCCGAGCCGACGGGAGTGCTTCCAGTCTCCCCCTTGGTGCCACCCGAAGTTCCTGGTGTGTTAACCTTACCGCCTCCGCAGGTTGAGGCGGTTTCTCTTTCGGCGGAAAAGGTGGCGCTGACGATGGCGCCCGCGGAGTCCACGATTGCTAAATTAGTTTCGCTGAATGAGCTGGCTCCTTGGCCGGCGAGAGAGGTAGCTGGTCCGGAGCGGATGGCTGCTTTGGGTGCGGTGCAGGCGGAGATTGGGGACTGCACGCGGTGTCCGCTGGCCTACGGAGGGCGGCGAACGATTGTGTTCGGGGATGGCGATCCAAAGGCAAAGCTGATGTTTGTCGGGGAGGGGCCGGGCGCGGATGAAGATGCGCAGGGGCTGCCGTTTGTGGGCAAGAGCGGGCAGCTGCTGAATAACATGATCGGCGCGATGGGGCTGGGGCGCGAGCAGGTGTATGTTGCCAATATTGTGAAGTGCCGGCCGCCATCGAACCGGGCCCCGGAGCCGGTTGAGGCGAACACGTGTACGCAGTTCCTGGTCAAGCAGATTGATATTGTGCAGCCGCAGTTCATCGTGGCGCTCGGTTCGACAGCGGCGACGTACCTGCTGGGGGTGAAGCAGTCGCTGGCATCGCTGCGGGGACGCTTCCATAAGGTGCGTGGGGCGCAGGTGGCGATTACCTATCATCCGGCATTTCTTTTGCGGGATCCCCGTCAGAAAGGGGAGGCGTGGAAGGATCTGCAGATGGTGATGGCAGCAATGGGCTTGAAAGGGAAGTCACTGGGGTGAAGGTGGGGGCCGAAGCTGTGTTCGAGAGGCTTAGGTTCGGATTTCTCTCGGTAGACCTCCCCACACGGAGTCTGTGGGGAGATCACGAGGATGTTCTTTTAGCAGAGCGGCCGTTCGTCTGACGTGCCCGCGTGGAGGTGGTTCGCGCTAGACGGTAAGCTTGCGACGCATTGCGCCGCACACTGCGAGCGCTCCTGTGCCGAGCATCAGCAGGGAAGATGGTTCCGGCGTGGCTGCTAGGTGGGTGATGGACAGGGTGTAGTCGTTGGTGGTCAGGTCGGAGCTGTCGGAGAGCTGAAAGGTATTCAAGAGGAAGGTCGGGTTCGAGTCGGTGCCGCTGAACAGTTGTGGACCGTACGGAAGGCCGGTGCCGTCCAGATTCAGGCCGCCGCCGTTGCCCGTGTCAAAGAAGAGGATGTTTCGCAGGCCGGCGCTGGTGCTGATGTTGTCAAACTCGAATCCCTCATATTCCACGATCGTCGGAGTCGGCGTTCC
>CAXUEE010000259.1:3218-4899 GCA_964249905.1 uncultured Acidobacteriaceae bacterium | reverse complement strand
CCTCCCCACCGCATTGACTGGCACGCTGCGGTTCGCTCGGCTGCCATCGTTGCCGCGGTTGGCGCCGGCCTGGGCGTCGCCAGCCTGCACTTCACCTTCCTCTCGCTGGCCTACTTCGTCTGGACCATCAGCGGCGCTATCCTTGCGCTCGGCTTCTACGCAAAGGTGCGCCCGCAGGCGCGTATGGACGCCAGCGTCGGCCTGCGAATCGGCAGTGTCACCGGCCTGCTCATGATCGCCTTTCTCGGCATCGCGTTCACGCTCACCGGTCTGATCGCCCGCTTCGGAAGCCACCACATGGCAGCCTTTGACGGGCAACTCACCCAGGAGATGGCTCTGCTCGAGCAGCAGATGAAACTCTCGGTCGCTCAGCAGGGCCGGCCGCCGGACGTTCAGCAGAAGCTGGACGAATTTATCGGCTTCCTCAACACGCCGGAGGCGCGTACCGGCATCACGCTCACCGGTATCGGCATGCAGTCCTGCTTGATCCTGCTCGTCGCCACCGGCGGCGGTGGCTTTGCCGGCATGCTCCGCGGGCCGCGCTCGCTGCGCCGCAATCTCCGCGAGCGAGAGTAAATCACCAAAAAGCGAGGGGGAAGACGGCTGCTATGATGGCAGTCGGAAAGTATCGGAGAGTATGAGCGAAGAGGCCTCCCCCACCAACCCCAGTCTACGCACCAAAGGGCGCCTCATGTCCGCCTCCGAGATCGAGCGAACTCTCGTCCGGCTCGCCCATGAGATCGTGGAAAAAAATGAAGGTGCGCGCAATCTCGGCCTCATCGGCATCAAGCGCCGCGGCGTTCCTCTCGCCCAGCGTCTCGCGCTTCTGATCGAAACCATCGAGAAGCACCCGGTCGAAACCGGCGTACTCGACATCAGCTTCTACCGCGACGACCTCACCACCTCCGGTCCGCGGCCCACCGTCAACAAAGGCGATATCGGCTTCGACGTCAACGGCCGCGACATCGTCCTCATGGACGACGTGCTCTACACCGGACGCACCATTCGCGCCGCCCTCGATGCCCTCTTCGACCACGGCCGGCCCAGAAGCGTCCAGCTGCTGGTCCTCATCGATCGCGGCCACCGCGAATTGCCCATCCAGTCCACCTTCACCGGTCGCAATATCCCCACCTCCTCACGCGAGATCATCGAAGTCAAGCTCCGCGAGGTCGACAGTGACGAGCAGGTCTTGCTCGTGGAACTCACGGACTGATGGCCTCCCACTCCGGCCCGCGAGGCTCCCTCATCACCGTAGACGAGCTCCCCCTTGAGGACGTCGCGCACATCCTGGAACTGGCGGAGCGCCTGGAACAACTCGCACCCGCTGAGAAAGCCACACTGCTTGCCGGCCGCCGCATCGCCCTGCTCTTCTATGAGTCGAGCACCCGCACCCGCACCTCCTTCGAGCTCGCTGCCAAATCCCTCGGCGCCACCACCACCCTCGTCAGCGACAAATCCTCCTCGATCGAAAAAGGCGAAAGCCTCAAGGACACCGGACGCACCCTGCGCGCGCTCGGAGCCGAATGCATCATCCTCCGCCATCCGGCGAGCGGAGCCGCCTTCGTGCTCGAACGCGCCTGCCGGCTGCCCGTCCTCAACGCCGGAGACGGCATGTATCAGCATCCGTCCCAGGCCCTGCTTGACCTCCGCACCATCCTGCAGCGCCTCACCCTGACCGCGC
>CAXUEE010000259.1:0-3208 GCA_964249905.1 uncultured Acidobacteriaceae bacterium | reverse complement strand
GCTCCTCAGCGGCGTCACCATCCTGATCACCGGAGATATCCGTCACAGCCGCGTCGCCCGCTCGAACGGCATGCTGCTGCCCCGCCTCGGAGCCAAAGTCCTGCTCTGCGGTCCTCCCGAGCTCCTGCCCGAAGAAGCCGCCACCCTCGGCCCCGGAGTCGAGCTCATCCGCGACTTCGAAGCCGGCCTCGCCCGCGCCAAAATCGTCATGATGCTGCGTCTCCAAAGCGAACGCCTCGCCGGCCTCCAGCTTGACCTCGCCTCCTACATCGACGGGTACCAGCTCACCGAAGACCGCCTCACTCGCCTCGCCCCCCACGCGGTCGTCCTTCATCCCGGCCCTATGGTCCGCGGCCTCGAGATCCAGGACCAGGTTGCCGACGGCGCGCAGTCCGCCATCGAGCAGCAGGTCACCAACGGTCTCGCCATTCGCGCGGCGCTGCTCGTTCGCGCCCTCGAAAAGCCATCTTCGGACCTATCAGCCCTCAGTCCCGCAGCCCCCATCTTCCGCTCCGGAGAGAAGCGTTGAGCGATCTCCTCATCACCGGCGGCCACGTTCTCGACCCCGCCTCGGGCATCGACGACGCCCGCGACCTCCTCCTCCGGGACGGCCTCATCTCGGCCATCGACAAACCCGGTGCCTTCCCCCAGACGCCCGGCACGGAAATCTTCGACGCCTCCGGCCTCACCGTCGCTCCCGGCCTCATCGACATCCACGTCCACCTCCGCGAACCCGGCCAGACCTACAAGGAATCCATCGCCACCGGCACCCGCGCCGCCGCCGCCGGAGGCTTTACCTCCATCGTCGCCATGCCGAACACTCTTCCGGTCAACGATTGCCCCTCCACCCTCGGCTGGATGCTCTCCCCCGACCGCAAGCCCGCCGTCCGGCTCTTCGCCATGACCGCCGCCACCCTCGGCAGCCTCGGAGAGCAGCTCACCGACTTTGAAGCCCTCGCCACCGGCGGAGCCCTCGGCTTCACCGACGACGGCAAGCCCATACAACACTCAGCCCTCATTAGCGTCGCCCAACTGCGCGCCGGCCGCCTCGGCCTTCCCGTCTCCCAGCACGCCGAGGACTCCAGTCTCTCCAACAGCGCCATCATGAACGCCGGCCCTCTGGCCTTCCGGCTCGGACTGCGCGGCTATCCCGCCGAGGCCGAAGCCGGCATCGTCCAGCGCGATCTCCAGCTCCTACGGGACATCCTTCCCGAAGGCGTCCACGCCCACCTGCACGTCCAGCACCTCTCTACCGCTCTCGCCCTCCAGGCCGTTCGCCAGGCCAAAGCCGAGGGCCTGCTCGTCACCTGCGAGGTCGCCCCGCACCACTTCACCCTCACCGACGCAGCCATCGGCAACTTCGACACGAACGCCAAGATGAACCCGCCCTTGCGCTCGGAAGCCGATCGCCAGGCCCTCATCCAGGGCCTCGCCGACGGAACCGTCGACTGCCTCGCCACCGACCATGCCCCCCACGCACCCTTTGAAAAAGAGGTCGAGTTCGAACGCGCCGCCAACGGTATCGTCGGTCTCGAAACCGCGCTCGGCCTGGCCCTCCGCGTTCTCCACCGCGAGCACGGGATCCCGCTCTCCCGCATCGTGGAGCTCATGAGCACCAATCCCGCGAAGATCGTGCACTTATCTCACGCCGGTTCCCTCGCCCACGGTTCCTGGGCCGACCTCACCGTCTTTGACCCCGTCGCCGAGTGGACTTTCAACGTCTCCACCTCGCTTTCCCGCTCACGCAACACCCCCTTCAACAGCGCACCCATGCTCGGCAAAGTAATAGCAACCTTTGTGGCTGGAACCAGAATCGATCCTGCTAAGCTTACTTAGCAGACAGGAGACTCCTATGATCACCGCCACCATCTTCGAAGCCAAAACCAATCTTTCCGAGCTCGTCAAGAAAGCCCAGGCCGGCGAAGAAGTGATCATCACCTCCGGCCGCGAGAAAAAACCCGTAGCTCGAATCGTTGCGACCGAGCCGGTCAAAGTTCAGCGGCTTGGCTTCATGGCACACCTCGACATCGATATTCCGGATTCGTTCTTCTTCGATCCGCTTCCAGAGGAAGAACTGAAGTTGTGGGAAGGTGCGGACGATGAAGATCTTGCTTGATACAAACGTCGTTCTTTGGGCCGCTCTCGCGCCCGACAAAATGACTGCTGCTGCCGCTGCTGCCATCTCCGACACGCGAAACGATTTACTCATCTCAGCCGCTTCCGCTTGGGAGATCGCGACCAAAGTTCGTCTCGGAAAACTTCCTGAAGCGACCAAGCTTGAGCAGAACTTTATCTCTTCCTCGCAGGCAGCAGGTTATACACTTCTCCCCATCCACGCGGACACGGCGCTTCGTTCAGGCCGTCTCCTCGGCGCTCATCGCGACCCCTTCGACCGCATGATCGCCGCCCAGGCTCTCCAACTCGATATCCCCGTCATCAGCGCCGACCTCAACCTCTACAGCTTCGGCATCCGCCGCATCTGGTAAGCCCGCACTCTAGTCCGTCTGCATCATTGCCAGTTCCTGCCCGGATGGATCCCTAAAGTGGAAACGCCGGCCGCCCGGATATGCAAAGATCGGCATGGTAATCGTTCCGCCCGCCGCGGCCACCTTCGCCGCCATGCCCTCAAGGTCGCTCGTCTGTAGGATCACCAGCGGCGCGGCCGTGCGATGGTCGCCGCCTCCGTTGAAGCCTCCATCGACATTCACCTTCGAGAAGGCGGCGTAATCGGGTCCCCAATCCTCAAACGTCCACCCAAACAACGATCCATAGAACTGTTTGCTTCCTGCCACGTCGTTTGAGGGAATCTCCACATACGCGATGAAGTTGCGATTCATGCGATCTCCTTGCGATGCCTGCTGGATCTAGAGCACGCCCATCTTCTTCGCCGTTCCTGTCAAGATCTCAAGCGCCTGGTCCAGCTGCCCGCGCGTATGCTCGCTCGTCATAATCGTCCGCACCCGCGCCTTGCCTTCCGGCACTGTCGGGAACGCGATGCCCGTCGCCATCAAGCCTTCAGCAAACAGCGCCTTTGAAAACTCCATCGTTGTCCGCCCATCCCCGACCAGGATCGGCAGGATCGGCGTTTCGCTCGCCGGCGTCGAGCGCCCCCCGACATCGAATCCCGCCCACTCCAGCTGCTGCTTGAAGTACCGCGTGTTTGCCCATAGCCGCTCAATCCGCTCCGGCTCGGTCTCCAGAATGTCGA
>CAXUEE010000258.1:2558-4902 GCA_964249905.1 uncultured Acidobacteriaceae bacterium | reverse complement strand
GGTGAGTTTCTGGGGGGTGCCCGGGCACTTGGGGGCGCAAAAGGGCGGCGCGGGCCTGGCAGATGAATCCGAGCCGATCATTGAGCTGTTTGGCGCAGAGACGGCAGCCATCCTGGGTTGGACCGTCTACCTGCTTGAGCCGCAGCTGAATACGGTCTCCCCTCGCATCGTGGAACGCGTCCTGCTTGAAGCCAGGCGGCGCATACTTGAGCCTTACTTCACGCGCAATGATTTTAGCTGGATGGGGCTGTCCGCCCCGCGTACGGAGCAGGTTCGGCAGGCGCATCCGTTGAACAACTGGAATCCATGGATCAATTCAAATGTGCTGATAGCAAATCTGCTGCTTGAGACGGAGGCCACTCGACGTAAGGCGGTGGTCGCCAAGCTCTGTCGTAGTGTCGATGCCTTTCTGGCCGACTATTCACCCGATGCCGGCTGTGTGGAAGGGCCGGGCTACTGGGCACGTTCAGCGGCATCCTTCTTCGATTGCTGCGTGACCCTGGTCTCCGCTCACGAAGGCAAAGGAGCGGCTGTGCTTACCCATCCGTTTACCCGCGCCATGGGCCAGTACATCGCGAACGTCCACATCGGAGGCGACGATTACGTGAACTTCGGCGATGCGCACCTGCACGATGTGCCGCCGCCTGACCTGGTCTTTCGCTTTGGTCGCGACACCGGCAACACGCAGTTGGCACGCTTCGGCGCGTTTAATGCGCGTGTCCACGGAACACTGGCCACCGGTACGGCGCTGAGTGAAGCGATCGTCGCCAATCGCGGCGGTGTGGCTTCGCTTTCCCGAGCAATTGGCACGGTGCTGACCGCGGCTGAGCTTGCGGTCTCGCCAGCCGAGGACGCCTTGCCGCGCGATGCCTGGTACCCCGCTCTGGGCTTGATGACTGCGCGCGAGCACGAAGGGTCAGCGACCGGCTTCTACCTTGCCGCGCAAGCTGCCGGGAACGGCCGCAGCCACGGCCATAACGACTCGGGCAGCTTCGTTGTCTTCCATGATGGCAAGCCTGTCTTCATCGACGTTGGCCCGGAAGCTTACACTGCGAAGACGTTCAGCAAAGACCGTTACACGCTTTGGACGATGCAGTCGGCTTACCATAACCTGCCCACCATCGCCGGTGTGATGCAGCACGAGGGAGAGCCTTACCGGGCCAGGAATCTGCGATACGAGTCGACCGACGCAGCCGCAAGCTTCCAGGCCGATCTTGCCTCGGCTTACCCCTCCACAGCAGGCGTGCTGCGCTGGACCCGCATCCTCACGCTTGATCGCGGACAAGGTTCTATCTCGATAATGGAAGACTTCGTACTGGATCGCCCAATGGTGGTCTCGCTTTCGTTGATGACGGCCTTCGAGCCGAAGGTGCAATCTGCAGGCGTAAGCATCGGTGATGTATGGCTTCTCTTTGACCCTGGGCAAGTAACGGCGTCGTTCGAAAAGATTGTCTTTAGAGACGACACGCTGAAGCAGTCCTGGGGTGACGCCATCTTTCGTTTGCGGCTTACGTCCAGGGATGCGGTACAACGGCAGACGTGGCGCCTCCAGGTCCGCGGTCAGGTGTCGGACTCAGCATGACAGATCGTCAGGAGTGCGTCATACCGCAAGAAGGGCTTTATGCCCTCTCGGGGAAAGTCCCGTCACACCCGGCGAGGTGTGGCGTCGGAGCGATCCCTCTGTATACGATCGTGTTCTCCACCCTGCTTGCTCTCCGCCGTCAAAGCCCTTTGATCATGGTCGCAACGTCTCGCCATTTGCTTAGCTTCACGTTGCTTACGGTCCTGTGGGCCTGCTTGTTTGACTCGCATCTGCGGGCTCAGACGCACGCGTCGCCAAGCCACAGCTTCGCCGTCAGTGGCTCGCAATTTCTGCTCGATGGAAAACCATTCCAGATCCTCTCAGGCGAGCTCCACTACCCGCGGATCCCACGCGAATATTGGCGAGACCGTCTGCACAAGGCCAGGCTCATGGGTCTGAACACCATCACCACCTACGCGTTTTGGAACCTGCACGAACCCCGCCCGGGCGTCTATGACTTCACGGGCCAGAACGATCTCCTTGAGTTCCTCCGCGAAGCCCAGGCTGAAGGTTTACACGTGCTCCTGCGGCCTGGTCCCTACGTCTGCGCGGAATGGGAGCTCGGAGGCTACCCTGCGTGGCTGCTCAAAGATCCCACCCTGGTGCTGCGCTCGCCGGACCCGAAGTACACGGCTGCGGTCGATCGTTGGCTCTTGCGGCTGGCACAGGAGGTGAAGCCATTGCTGGTGCAGAACGGTGGGCCGATCCTTGCAATCCAGCTCGAAAACGAGTACGGCGCCTTTGGCGAGGACAAGGCCTACC
>CAXUEE010000258.1:0-2548 GCA_964249905.1 uncultured Acidobacteriaceae bacterium | reverse complement strand
TTACCTCGAACCAAGCCACCGATCTGGCGAAGGGGTCGCTGCCGGAGCTGCCAACCATCGTCAACTTCGGCTCCGGCGGTGCGGCCGGGGCGGTAGCGCGTCTCGAGGCTTTTCGTCCGGAGGGCGTCCGCATGGTCGGCGAATACTGGGCCGGCTGGTTCGACAAGTGGGGCGAGGATCATCACGAGACCGACGCGCAACGGGAGGCCGCGGAGCTGCGCTTCCTGCTCGAGCGCGGCTACTCCGTTTCCATTTACATGTTTCATGGCGGAACGACCTTTGGCTGGATGAACGGAGCCGACTCGCATACCGGCACGGACTACCACCCCGACACGACCAGTTACGATTACGACGCACCGCTGGATGAGAGCGGCAATCCGCGCGCGAAGTATGCGCTCTTCCAGAAGGTCTTCGCCGAGGCGACGCATCGCCCGGCTGCGGGCGTACCGCCATCCCATCCGCACGCGGCGTACCCGGTTGCACCGGTGGAGCGCAGCGCCTCGCTGTGGCGCAACCTGCCGATGCCGGTTAAGGCCAAGACTCCGCTCACCTTTGAGCAGCTGGATCAGAACTACGGCTACGTGCTCTACCGCGCCGGGCTGGACGAGGGGGATGGCGGAGCGCTGGTGCTTGCGGGCATGCACGACTATGCGCAGATCTATGTGGATCAGCAGCTGCTGGGAACACTCGACCGCAGGCTGGGACAGCTGACGATGGAGCTGCCTCGCCAGACGCACGCGGCTACGCTGGACATCCTGGTGGAGAACACAGGCCGCGTGAACTACTCGCACGCCATTCGCACCGAGCAGACAGGGCTGATTGGGGACGTGACGTTGGGCGGCCGCGTCCTGCACGGGTGGGAGATGTTTGCGTTGCCGATGGACAGCCTCGCCCACCTCAGGATGCTTCCCGAGCCGTGTACCGGGCCGTGCTTCTTCGAGACCAGCGTGCGGGTCGACCACCCGGCAGACACCTACCTGGACACGCGTGCCCTGCACAAGGGACAGCTCTGGCTCGGTACGCATAACCTGGGACGCTTCTGGTCGATCGGACCTGAGTTCACTCTGTACGCTCCGGCGCCGTGGCTCAAAGCAGGAAACAATCCGGTCACGTTCTTTGACCTGCAAGGCGACGGGACCGAGGTGCTGCACTCGGTTCAAAATCCTGTCTTTGGAGCGGTGACCCATGCCCGTGAGAACCAATAGCTGCGAAGCTAAGGACCCAACCCGATGAGAAACCAGTCAGTCTTGCCTCTGCTGCTCGTGTGCTTCTGCTCGCTGTTTGCGCTCCGGGCGCAGACCGCGCCGCCTTCCGGGAGGACGCTGATGACGCCGCCTCCGTTCCGGCCCGGGGAGTTGTGGCCGGACGATGCGGGAGTCCCGATCAACGCGCACGGAGCGGGCTTTTTGTACCACGACGGGAAGTACTTCTGGTTCGGCGAGTTCAAGACGGAGGGCGAAGCGGGCAACCGCGCCAACGTCGGCATCTCCGTCTACAGCTCGCGCGATCTGTATCGCTGGCACAACGAGGGTATCGCGCTCAAGGTCTCCGACGACCCTGCAAGCGACATCGTCCGCGGCTGCATCCTGGAGCGGCCCAAAGTGCTCTACAACCCGAAGACGCGCCTTTACGTGATGTGGGTCCATATCGAGCTGAAGGGACAAGGCTACAAAGCGGCGCTGGCCGGTGTCGCCACGAGCTCCTCACCAACGGGACCGTATACCTATCTCCGCAGCTTCCGCCCCGATGGCGAGATGTCCCGTGACATGACGCTGTTCCAGGAGGACGACGGCAAGGCGTATCTGATCACCACGTCGGAAGACAACCAGACGCAGCATGTCTCGCAGCTGACCGACGACTACCTGGACACCACCGGGCACTACACCCGGATGCTGGCGCACCAGGCACTGGAAGGCGAGGCCATCTTCAAAAGCGACGGCCACTACTTCTATGTCGGCTCGCACACGACCGGCTGGGCGCCGAACCCGGCCGTCAGCGCGGTCGCCGAAAGCATCACCGGCCCGTGGCGCCTGCTCGGCAACCCGGCGCGCGGCGAGGGTGCTGAGCTGACCTTCGGCTCGCAGAGCGCGTACGTGCTTCCGGTGGCGGGAAAGAAGCGTGCCTTCATCTTGATCGCCGACCGTTGGCAGCCCAAGAACGCGATCGATGGCCGCTACGTCTGGCTGCCGATCGTCCTTGATGGCGAGAGCTTCACGGTTCCCTGGCGCGCCTCGTGGGACCTCAGCGTCTTTCACCCTGCTCCCTAAGAGTCGGTACTTTAAACAAGCGACGCGAACAAGAGGGCCTATCATGCACAAGAGAAACACCAGGACCAGCTCCAACTCCAGCAGGCGAGCCCCTCTGGCGATCCTCGCCGGCCTTGTGCTCCTGCCCTGCTTGCTCCCTGCGCAGGCGTTGCCACGGGACAGCGCGCCCATACCGACGGTGGAGGAGCTGCGGGCAGGTTTTCTTTCGCCGCCTCCCTCGGCACGCCTCCGCTGCTACTGGTGGTGGCTCAACGGCAACACGGACAAGCCGACCATTACGC
>CAXUEE010000257.1:1743-4925 GCA_964249905.1 uncultured Acidobacteriaceae bacterium | reverse complement strand
GGCAACAAGGCCATCGCCCTCAAGAACTGCCGTAACGTGACGTTGAGCGGCTTTTCAATCCTGAAGGGCGGGCACTTCGGGCTGCTGCTGACCGGCGTCGATAACCTGACGATCGATGGGCTGACGATCGATACGGATCGGGACGGCATGGACATTGATTGCTGCAAGAACGTGCACGTGTCGAACTGCACGGTGAACTCGCCGTGGGACGACGGGATCTGTCCGAAGTCGAGCTATGCCCTGGGGTACAACCGGGCGACGGAGAACGTGAACATTACCAACTGCGTGGTGACGGGGTACTACGAGCTGGGGACGGTGCTGGACGGGACGTACAAGGTGTTTGCGGCGGATGCGCGCGGGGTGGGGCGGACGGGACGGATCAAGTGCGGCACGGAGTCGAACGGCGGCTTCAAGAACATCACGATTGCGAACTGCGTGCTCGAGGGCTGCAATGGACTGGCGCTCGAAAGCGAAGACGGCGCACTGTGCGAAGACATCACGATCTCGAATATTACCTGCCGCAACCTGATCAACGGACCTTTGTTTTTCCGGCTTGGGGCGCGGCTGCGGGGGCCGAAAGAGACCACCAAGGTGGGGACGCTAAAGCGCATCCTGGTGACCAACATTGCGAGCTCGAACTCGGCGGCGCGGCTGCCGAATATCCTGTCCGGGATTCCCGATTACCCGATCGAGGATGTCAAGATCGCGAACTTCTACATGCAGCATGCGGGCGGGATGGGAGCGGAGCAAGCGGCTGTGCAGCCTCCGGAGAATGCGGACAAGTACCCGGACCCGGGGATGTTCGGGGATATTCCGGCGCAGGGCTTTTATCTGCGGCACGTGAAGAATTTAGAGATGAGCCATGTGGAGGTGGCGGCGGTTGTGCCGGATAAGCGGGCCTCCTTTTACCTGGACGGGGTGGAACGGGCGGACTTCCTGGCGATTACGGTCCCCAAGACTCCGGCGTTTGCGCTGCACCATGTCTCGGACCTGCGGATTGCGCTGAGCCGAGCGGCGAAGGATACGGAGCTGGCCTCCGCGGATGGGCAGACGATTTGAGTCGCAGCCGCTCGTCCCGGTGGGAAGCGTTTCGCTCGCGCGCGTAAGTCGGTTGTGCGTTTAGGAACTCCGTGAAAGGATCGGACGTATCTTCAAAGGAGACATGGTTCGAGGCTCTTTCGATCCGTCTCAGGAGCTCTCCATGCACTATCAACTTTCCCGCAACGGTCAGAGCTACGGTCCGTATACGCTCGATGATTTACGGCGTTACCTGGCGAGCGGCCATGTTCTGCCGACCGACCTGGTGAAAAACGACGATATGCCGGAGTGGGTTTCGGTGTCGCAGGTGATGGCGGGATCAGCTCTGCCGGAAGCGGCGGAGAGTGTCAGTCCGCCCAGTGCGGGCTTCACGAGCCCTGGATATGCGGACCCGGTGTATGCTCCCGCAGGTGGAGCTGTTGTGGCTCCGTCGGCGTTTCCGGATGCACCCAATTTGCACTGGGGGCTGGTGCTGCTCTTCGGTCTGCTGACGGGCACGCTGTTTATGTTTATCTGGAACCTGATTGTTGCGGCATGGCTGAAGCGCGTGCAGCCGAACGCGACGTCCCTGTTTTATTACATCGGCTTTGGCGTCCTGAGCCTGATCCAGTTGGCGGTGACCGTGCCCTATACGCTGCACGCGGTGATGGCTCCCGGAGTGCACATGGCGTATAACCCCGTGGGCGGCATCGTTGGATTGATCGCCTGGGTGGTAAAGCTGATTGCCCGGTTCGGCCAGCGTGCGTCGCTTGAGGAGCACTTCAACAACGCCGAGCCTGTGGGCTTGCGGCTCAGCGGAGCCATGACGTTCTTCTTCGGCGGCCTGTACTTTCAATATCACCTGAACCGGATCAACGCGATGAAGCAGGCGGCCCGGTACGGTGTGCCGCGGGCCTATTAGAGCGTCATCGGAGAGTTCCTTAGCTCGAAGCAGACGGGGCGGAACGCTGGTCGAAGCAGTCCCGCATGGCATAGAACGCCGGGGCCGGGCGGTACTGGGGGTCGAAGGGCAAGGATCGTTGCGGCCGGCCGGGCTGTTTGCGGTGGTGGGTAGGACCGTCGTTGAGCCAAGTACGCCGGTCGCTCATACCCCAGGTGAGGACCAGCTTCACCGCGGGGTTGGAAAGGGCTGTGCGGAGTAACTGCGTGTAGGTTTCGGCGACGATGCGGTCACGCTCTGCCGGGTCGTTTGAGGCGATGTCGTCCTCGTTCACGTCAAGCTCCGTCAGGTAGACTTCCAGTCCAAGCTTCTGAATCGCTTCGATGTACTCGGACAGGCCACGCCCAATCGAGTCCGGCTGCGCGGCGCTGATGTGTGCCTGGATGCCCACGGCGTCGAGCGGCACCCCGGCAGCCTTGAGACGCTGGACCAGGGCAAGGATCAGGGTGCGCCGTTCCCCGTTCCCGGCGTTGTCGTACTCGACGCTGTAATCGTTGTAGGTCAGCTTTGCATTGGGGTCGGCAGCCCGCGCGGTCCGAAAGGCGAGCTCGATGTAGTCCGGTCCGACGTGCTGATACCAAAACGTGTTGCGCAGACCTTGCGGCTGGTTGTCAGCAGGCAAGATGGCTTCGTTAACGACATCCCAGGATTGGACGCGACCGCGATACCGGCCTACGACGGTCTGGATGTGCTCGATAAAGAGAGCTCGGACGTCCAGGGTGGCGGCGTTCTCGCGCAGCCAGTCCGGGACGGAGTTGTGCCAGGTCAGCGTGTGGCCGCGCACCTGCATACGGTGCTGCTTGGCGAAGGCGAAGAGCTTGTCGCTGACGGAAAAGTCAAAGGCCGTGGCGGAAGGCCGCAGAGCCACCCACTTCAGCTCGACTTCCGGAACCAGGATGGCACACTGCTGGGCGACCAGCTGCTGGAGCGCGGGGTCCTGCTCCAGGGCGTGCACGACGACCGCGGCGCCGGACAGCAAACCGTGATGCTGGGCATGCTCCCGCAGCGAGTTCGGGCCGCGCAGGGCCTGCGTCTGTGGCGGAAGCGTGAGCGGTGCAGGGCCGAAGTCCGGTGGGGGAAAATGTTGACGCGCCTGCGCGGTGTTGTTGGTCATGTCATCGGCGGCGGGCGGGGTAGGGGATTTGCCCGTCTGCTGAGCGAAAACCCCGGCCGGGCCGCGCAGGTGCAGCGCGCCGGCAGCTGC
>CAXUEE010000257.1:0-1733 GCA_964249905.1 uncultured Acidobacteriaceae bacterium | reverse complement strand
CGGTGAAACGGCGGCGTGTTTGCATAGGTTTAGAGAGCCCGGATAGCAAGAAAGGAGGTTCGGCCAGCTCCTCTTCCTTCAAACGACGAGATCAGAACAGCAGCTTCAGGCTCAGCTGGCCGATGCGTTCAGAGTCAGCAATGATGGACGTGATGCGGCCGAAGGTGCTGGCCGTGACGGATTGGCTCGGATCGGCGAGATTGGTATGGTTGAGCACGTTGAAGAACTCGCCGCGAAACTGGAAGCTGAGCGCTTCGTGAATGGGGAAGTAGCGGATCACACTGACGTCCCAGTCGTCATATTGAGGCCCAGTGAAGCTGCCTTTGACTACGTTGCCGTAAGAGGCCTCTACGTTGGTGCTGGAAGGCGGGTTGACGGAGAAGACGGCCGGGTTGAGGAACGATTTGCAGGCCGTGGTTACGCCGGCGCAGGCGGTGTTGCCGTAAGGATTCTGGCCGTTCCAGATGGCGCGCTCGCGGCCCAGGCCGGTGCCGCTGTTGCCGGCTCCGGTGATGGTGAGCGGGTCGCCGGAGCGGAAGGAGTAGATCCCGTCGAGCTGCCAGCCGTTGGTGGCGTACCTGAGGGCGCTATTGCCGCCGGTGAACTTCGGCAGCCGCCAGACATAGCTGACGGTGAGGACGTTGCGGTGGTCGTAGTCTGACGGCCCAGTGTCGAGGCGCTTGTAGTTCGGCTCATAGATGGGCAGCACGTAGGACGAGCCGGGCACGACCGCTGTGGCCGTGGCGCCGTAAGGAAAGTTATCGATCGCCTTCGACCAGGTGTAGTTGATGAACACGGTCAGATCCCGGCCCATCTGGTCTTTTAGCGAGGCCTGCATCGAGTTGTAGTTGGCGTTGCCGCCGGTGTCGACGGTGGCGATCGCGCTCGAGTAGTTCAGTGCCGGGTTAGAGGTGGAGGCGAAGACACGCTGGCCGTTGGTGGGGCCCTGGTTGTAGATCGGGTTGATGTCGGTGGGAACGTACTGGTGGTTCGAGAGAGAGCCGACGTAGGCGAGGCGGCTGGAGAGCGTCTTGGTCAGCTGCTGCTCGAGCGCCAGGTTGTAGTCGTACGTCCGGGGCACGCGAAAGGTGGCCGGGTTGAAGGTGGTGTAGGACGCGTTGCGGTAGTTGGTCTGGGTGAAGAAGCTGGCGGAGGGCGGCTGCGGCGCGGGGAAGGGATCGCCGCCTGGAATGCTGGCATAGGGATTGCTGAAGCTTGCCAGCGCGGTCGGGTTGGCCGCCGTGGGAGTGAAGGTGGCGTTGACCGAAGCGACGTACGGCACCGTGTTGGCGAAGATGTTGTCGAAGACCCCGGGCAGGCGCGTGTCGTAGAACTGGCCGCCACCGCCGCGCAGGCTGGTCTTCCCGTCGCCGAAGACGTCGTACGCGAAGCCGAAGCGCGGCATGAGGTGGGTGTAGACCGGACTGACCATGTTGTTGGTGAAGCCGGTATCGCCGGGGAAGAGCAGGCCGGCCAGCGCGGTGGGGTGGGTGGTGGAGATTTGCCCGGTGGCGCGGGCGGCAGGGCTGAACTCGCCTTCGCGGTTCAGGAGCTCATGCTGCGGGTAAAAGGGCTCGTAGCGCACACCGTAGTTCAGGGTAAGGCGGCGTGAGAGCTTCCAGCTGTCCTGCGCGTAGTAGCCGGTGACCTTGTAGCGGTTGTTGAAGAACTGACCGGAGGCCTGGTTGAAGCTGGTCATGCCGCCGAGCAGGAAGTCCGCCAGCGGATTATAG
>CAXUEE010000256.1:0-4949 GCA_964249905.1 uncultured Acidobacteriaceae bacterium | reverse complement strand
CCGCTCCACCGCCTCCGCCAGCAGCGACCCCGCCGCCAGCTGCGTGAAGTAAGCCACATCCCACTCACCCTCATCCCGCAGCCGTGCGAGCGCCGCGCCCACCTGCTCCACCGTGCACTCGGGGGCGAACACTCCGTCCAGGTAATCCGACGTGCCCGCGCCCACCAGCAGCAGCTGCCGCTCCCCGCCCGCCTCAGGCTGGTACACATAAGCGGGCAGCAGGCCGATCAGCCGCTCGCCCATCCAGAGCGTGCACAGCAGCAGCCGCTCCTGCCCAAACTGCCCCCACCACGGCACAAGCCATGCCGGATGCTGAAACGGCTTGGCCCGCGGACTTTTCGCCCACAGCGCGGCCCACTCCGGTCCAAGCGCAGAGAGGTCCGCAGACGACGTGAGCATCCGCATCGTAAAGCCTTCCGGCATCGCTCTTAGCCCCGTTCCCAAGCTTGTGCCAAAGACCCGCGCCGGATTCCTGGGTAGCCCCATCCGGCGCAGCTTTCTCTTCGAAAGATGCCCGCAGCCAACCAGGAACGGTTGCGGAGAGCACGGAAACTTTCGTCACTGCACTCCCCAAAGGAGTTCTTGACGAACATCTCTTGTCCCACGTAAGTTTCCCACAGTTCAAAAAACCTTAGTGTACGGTTGTGAACCTCGTGAGGATGATCAAGATGCGCAGTACGTGGTCGAAGTTGGTCGTAGTTTGCTCTCTCGTCGTGTTTGGAAACCTTGCTCTCCATGCTCAGGCTGTCAGCGGCACCATCGTCGGCACTGTCACCGACCCCACCGGAGCCGCCGTCGCCAACGCTCCCGTCACCATCGTTCTCATCGGTCAGGACACCGTCCACACCTCCGTGACCAACGAGAGCGGAAACTTTACCGAGCCCAATCTCCCGCCCGGCACCTACGCCGTCACTATTGCGGCCGCCGGCTTCAAAAAAGAGACCCGCCAAAACATCGTTCTTGAAACCAACACCACCGCGCGCGTCGACCTCACCCTCGCCGCCGGAAGCACCTCCGATACCGTCACCATCTCCGCCGCGCCGCCGCAGCTCCAGACCGACCGCGCCGACATCTCCCCCACCCTCAGCGATCGACAGATCGCCGACCTGCCCCTGTCGAGCGGCAACAGCTTCCAATCACTGCTCACCACCGTCCCCGGCGTGGCTCCGGTCGTCTTCAACAACTCGCAGTTCTTCAACGCCAATAACGACCTCTCCGCCAACTCCAACGGCCAGTCCTCTTACGTCAACCTCTACCAGATCGAGGGCATCGACGACGACCAGCGCACCGGCATCCACATCATCCTCGTCCCGCCCGCCGCCGCTATCCAGAACGTCGACATCACTACCAATAACTTCGAGGCCGAGTTCGGCCGTGCCGTCGGCGCCGTCGTCAACGTCACCCTCAAGTCCGGAACCAACAGCTTCCACGGCTCCGCCTTCCAGAACATGGAGAACAACGGCGTCAACGCCCGCAACTTCTTCGCTCAGGGACCTAACGGACGCCTCGTCTATAACTACACCGGAGGCTCGATCGGCGGTCCCATCCTCAAAGACAAGCTCTTCTTCTTCGGCGACTTCCTCCGCACCTCCGACCACGAATCGTCCACCGTAACCACCACCATCCCCTACTACAACGTCACCAACGGCGTTCTCAATCTCAGCGAGTACAGCGGCCAGGTCTACGATCCCAACACCGGCACCGCCGCCGGCACCGGCCGCACTCCGTTCGCCGGCAACCTGATCCCACTCAACAACCCGGGAATCAGCCCCGTTGCGCTCAAAGTCTTTCAGGGCGCACAGGGCATCCAGGGCCTGGATGCCTTGGCGCGCAATCCCACGACCAATCTCGCCTCAGCAGCCTACCTTTCCGGTGCGACCACCAATAACTTCTCGCAAAACTCGCCCTTCAGCAAAGACTCCATCAGCTACGACATAAAATCCGACTACACCATTAGCCCAAAAGATCATCTCAGCGGACGCTTCAGTCATCAGACGACAACTACCTTCCAGGCTCCGCTCTTTGGCTCGTTCTTCGGCGGACCGACCGGCGGCGGCTTTGAGGCGACCGGAACCGCGGCCGCTTACAGCACCGGCTTCAACTACGATCACGTCTTCTCCCCCACCCTGTTTACCGAAGCCCGCGTCGGCGTAGCGCACCTGCGCAACTCCGCTACCCAGACCGACTACGGAACCAACGATGCGAACACCCTCGGCATCCCTGGCAACGGGCCGAACGGCACCGACGCGGTCCCCACCAGCAGCGGACAGGTTGCGTTTCAGGTGAGCAACTTCGCCGGCAATGGAGAGCTGGGCACGGGCAATCCGCTCATCGGATACTCTCCTTCCTTGCCTTGGCTGCGTGCGGAATCGAACATCGACTTCGCCAACAACTGGACCAAAATTCTCGGCAATCACACGCTCAAAGCAGGTGCCGACATCCGCCGCGTCCGCGATGACCTCCTGCAGGGCAATAACAACGCCGCGGCGGGAACCTTCTACTTCGGGGAAAACCAGACCTCGGAGATCGGCGCCGTTCCGTACAAGGGCTCGGCAACCGGACAGGCCAACGACATCGCCAGTGTCCTGTTCGACACGCCCTACCAGGTCGGGCAGGACACCAACAGCACCTTTCCCGCCTACCGCCAGACCTGGCTCTTCTTCTTCGTCTCCGATAAATGGCAGGCCACCCAGAAGCTCACCCTCGACATCGGCCTGCGCTACGAGCTCTACCCGCCGGCTACGCCGCGGAAAGCCGGAGGTTTCGTCAACTACAACCCATCCACCAACCAGCTCGTTCAGGCTGGGGTCGATGGCAACCCGTCCAACCTCGGGCAGCAGACCGACTATAAGAACTTCGCTCCACGCCTCGGAGCGTCCTATCGCGTCAACGAAGGCACCGTGGTTCGCGCCGGTTTCGGCGTCAGCTACGTCCCGTTCGTCGACAATACCTACGCCTACAACTATCCCATCAAGACCAGCACGGGATACACCGTCGGTTCGACCTATGGATCGGCACTGAATCCCGCCGGCGGGGTGGTCAATTTTGTTACCGGCATTCCTGCCACACCGACGGCAGCCTTCTCCTCGAATGGAACCATCACGGAAAGTGCCGCCAACGGCCTCATCGGCCTGAATAACCTGTACATCCCACTCAACTTCCGCAACGCGTACGTCACGTCGTGGAATGCGGTAGTGCAACAGGCCCTTTCCTCGGTCATGAGCCTGCAGATCGCGTACGTCGCCAACCACGGCACGCGCATCGACGTGTCGCAGAACATCAATCTTCCTACCACGTACGGCCAAGGTCCGGCTTACGATCCCCTCAACCACGCTGCGGACGGCGTGACGCCAACCTTTCTCAAAACCGCTCAAGTGAATGAGTTCTTCCTCGGGTACTCAACCAATTACGAGTCCCTGCAGGTTCAGCTCACGCGCCGCTTTAGCCACGGCGTTGCCTTCACCTCTGCCTTCACCTGGGGCAAGGCCGAGAACTATCAAACCGGCGCTCAGGACGGAGGCCTGCTCTTCTACGCCGGTCCGGTCCATCGCCACTACGCCATCGCGGACTTTGACCGCGCCCGCAACTTCGAGCAGACGGTCACCTACGAGCTGCCCGCGGGTCATGGTCATCGCCTCTTCGCCTCCGGTCCAACCTCCTATGTCCTGGGTGGGTGGAGAACCTCGGCCATTCTTTCCGCCGTCTCCGGCCAGCCATTCGCCATCACCACCAGTAGCTCAACTACCGGAACCACTCAGACCGTCAATCAGACTGGTCCGTATCAGGTCACCCATGCGGTCGTCGGTGGAACAAACATCGCCGTCCCCTGGTTCAACCCCGCCAGCTTCGTGGCGCCTGCAACCTGTGCTGCCTACACCCCAACCAATCAGGTGCCTTGCGCCCTGGGGAACACGGGCCGCAACCAGTTCCGTGGTCCAGGCTACTTTTCCGACAACCTGTCTCTGTTCAAGGACTTTGCCCTGTTCCGCGAATCTCAGCTTGAAGCACGCTTCGACGCCTTCAACCTTACCAACACACCCGCCTTCGGTCTTCCCAACTCAACTCTGGGAAGCAATCTCGGCAAAATCACCTCCACCCTCGGTTCTGGCGTCGGCAATGTCAACGGTGTTGGCGGTCCTCGCGTCCTCCAGGCCGCCGTCAAGATCACCTTCTAATCCATACCGCAAGCTGTTTGTCCTCCCGTAGGGATCTGCTGTTACCGTTGCATGCTTCTTCGCGTAGCCCTCAACCCAAAAGTGGGTGCCCAAAAACGGTGCACCCACATCCGGACCTCCGCAGACCCGAGGTCCGGACTTAACCTCCCTCGTTTGAAGACTTTAGGTACTTTAAGGGGGGCGGGGGGACCCCTCCTGTTTGCCCTTACAAAATCCCTCAGCTACTCTTATTCCCATGTATGAAGACTTCACGGTCACTGACCGCTGGACAGGCGAGCCGCTCCACTGCACCTGGAAGGGAACCGTCGTCGCCATCGCCACCCGCCACGCCGACGCCACCGACATCCGCTTCGCCGTCAACGGCCGCGCCGTCTGGATCGCCATGCCCAACCTCGCCTGGATCGAGATGAAGCGGCAGACCGGCAAGGTCATCACCGACTACGTCGCCGCCCAGGCCGCAGGCCGCTACCTCAAGACCGCCATCGACTCCGGCTACGATAACGGCCGCGAGATGTACACCATGACCATCGAGGAGGTGTTGGAACATGCCAACGCCGTCGTCAAGGAGGCCGGCAACACCGCCAATCTCCCCTCCCTCCCCATCATCAACGACGACATCAAGCCCGAGACCTACCTCGGCGAACTCCCCGGAGACCCCGGAAGCGCCGCCTACGCCAACACTCCCCAGCCCGACACCAACCAGCGCGTGAAGCTCTAGCCCCGGCACGCCCTATGACCCTCACCCGCCGCACTCTGCTTACGCTGCTTCCCCCT
>CAXUEE010000255.1:0-4973 GCA_964249905.1 uncultured Acidobacteriaceae bacterium | reverse complement strand
GGTCGAGAGCGTTCTGGATGGTGGGGAAGATGAGTTGTTGTTCGCCGCCGGGCTTGTCGGGCGAGGATGGCGGTGCGCCGGGCTGGACGCGGACGTGGACGTCCTGGGCGAGGGCGGTGAGACACGGAAAGAAGAGAACTGACACCAGAAGGCGAGTGGTCATGTGCGGAAGCTTAGACCTGTTACGAGATACGCCGCAACGGTAGGCTTAGACGATGAGCGAGACGGTGCTGCGGTTTTATGAGGAACTAGCGGAGGTGTATCACCTCCAGTTCGAGGATTGGGAAGGAGCGATCCGGCGGCAGGCGAAGGTGTTGGACGCGCTGCTGAGGGCGGAGGGGCTGGGTTCAGGATTGAGGATTCTGGACTGCACGTGCGGGATCGGCACGCAGGCGCTAGGGTTCGCGGCGTTAGGGCATACGGTGACGGGATCCGACCTGAGCGCCGCGGCGGTAAAGCGGGCGAGCCGCGAGGCACTGGAGCGCGGGTTGACGCTGGATGTGGCGGTCGCGGATGTACGGTCGTTGCGCGATGCCGTGCCGGGCGAGTTCGATGTGGTCGTCAGCATGGATAATGCACTGCCGCACCTGCCGCTTGATCAGCTTCCCGCAGCGTTCGCAGCGATTGCGGCTAAGCTGCGGCCGAATGGCGTTTTCATGGCGAGTCTTCGCGATTATGACCGTCTGGTGCAGGAACGGCCGACGATTCAGGCACCGGCGTTCTATGGTGAGCATGGGAGCCGACGCTTTGTGCACCAGGTGTGGGACTGGATCGATGAACGAAGCTATGTGCCGCACATGTACATCACGCGAGAGGTCGAGGGCGGGTGGAAGACTCACCATGTGTCGGCGGTGTATTACTGCGTGCAGCGGGAGGAGTTTTCGAAGATGTTGGAGCACGAAGGCTTTGGTGAGGTTCGTTGGCTGATGCCCGAGGAGAGCGGGTACTATCAGCCTATCGTGATGGCGAAAAAAAGCTCTATAGGCCAAGCATGCGGATGATGGCGAGGGCGTTCGTGGACGTGTTTACGCCGGGTTTGAGCGTGTAGTCAAAGGCGAGGGGATCATCGGGGTTGGGGCTCGCCATGTGAACGTTCAGGCCGCGGTTGGCGGGGGTAGCAAGGTCGGTGAGGGCGAGATCGTGGGTCGAGAGTGCGCCGATGGCGCCGTTGTGGAGCAGCTTCTCCAGCACGGCGGCTGCGGCGGTGCGGCGATCCTCGGAGTTGGTGCCGGAGAAGATTTCATCGACCAGGAACAGGAGCGGCGCGGCGGCGCTGGATTGAACGGTAGCGGAGAGGCGCTCGACCTCGGCGAGGAACTTGGACCGGCCTTCGGCGAGCGAGTCAGTGAGAGCGAGTGAGGCGCCGAGGGTAAGCGGCGTCAGGCGTAGGGAGGCGGCGCGGACGGGGGCTCCGGCGAAGGCGAGCACGGCGTTGATGCCGATGGAGCGCAGGAGGGTGGATTTGCCGGCCATGTTGGAGCCACTGATGAGGTAGAAGGGCGGCTGGCCGGGCGCTGTGCCAAGGGTGATGTCGTTGGGGATAGCGGAAGCGAGCAGTGGGTGAGCGAGGGCCTTGGCCCGGAAGAGGGCTGGATGGGTGCATGGCAGGAGCTCGGGCCAGGCGTAGTGTTCGTTATCCGGTGGGTGCTCGAAAGCGTAAGTGGCGAGGGCGTTGAGGGCTTCGAGTTCGGCCCAAGCAGCGAGCCAGGAACGCATCGAGGAAGCGTGTGCGCGCTTCCAGGCGGCAATCGAGATAGCGGCCTGGGTGCCAGCGGCGGTGAGCAGGGAAAGGACGAAAAAGTACTCCTTGGGCCGCTGCTCGACGATGGTGAGATGCCCTTCGAGCTTCTTGAGGAGCATCACTGCTCCCATGGGTTCGCGGGCCATGCGCTGCAATCTTTGAAGCTTAGGAGCGGCAAAGACGGCGGTCTGGAGCAGGGCGAGGCCTTCAGCGATCATGCGGATGTGCTGCTCGAGGCGGGCGCTTGAGACGAGCAGCGGCAGAACGCGGCTGCGGAGACGGAGGCAAAGGGCGCCCTGAACGGAAAGGACCACCGCGATGTTCGGCAGCAGCCCGGACCAAGTGCGCAGATGGAGCAGGCCGGCGACGAGCAGCACTCCGTCGAGCACGGCAGTGACGAGCAGAGCGTACCGATAGGCAGGCGCGATGGTGGGCGGCACGTCCTCGAGCCACTGGTCGAAGAAGCCGGCCGAGATCTGGTGGAAGCTTGTGGTGCCGAGCAGGGCGATCTGTTCACGTAGATCGGTTTGAGGCAGCAACTCCTGGACGGCGGTCTGGCGCTCGACGGCTTCTGCGTGGGTGGCGGGCTCGAGCAGGTAGCGGGCGAGGCCGCGCTCGCCGGGGCCGGTGCGTACGGTCGCGAGCAGGCCGAAGAGCGAGTCGGGGCCGAGCAGGTCGAGGTCGCGGTCGTAAAGGTGGCCGGGTTGGCGGAGGTTCGCGTCGGGCTCGAGGCCGGTGCGTCCGGACTGCGGCTCGGAGCCATCCGCGCGGCGAAGGCTGCGGTCATAGAAGGCGAGCAGACGGCTCTGGCGGGCAATGGCGCCGCTCTGACGAAGGGTATACCAGAGGCAGACCGCGACGACCAGGAAGCACAGCAGCAGGAGGGAGCCGATGCCGGCGCTGTGCAGGGAGCGGAACGTGAGAAAGAGGGTGAGCAGGAGGGCGGCTCCCATGAGCCTGAAGGCAGTGCCGCGGGCGGCGGCAAGCCGCGTGTGCCGTTGCTGATGCGATGCGCGGAGCCGGCGGTAGTGCTCCAGCATTTCTTCGTGGGGGGAAGGCGCGGCTGATGCCGGCGTGCCGATCATGCGTTCAATGGTAGACTCTGAAGCGTGCCGGGTCCTACGCGACGTAATCCCGCCAACCCCGCCAGGTCCGGAAGGAAGCAACGGTAACGGGCTCGTACGGGCGCAGTAGGTCGCCCGGCCATAACTCTATTGCTCTCCGCGGGCGTGTTTGGGGAGTCTCCGCAAAAGAAAGCATTTTCCCTTCAGGTGTATTGGCGCCATGAGTTCCATGAGCGTTTTCTCCGAAGGAAATACGCCACCGCGCGCCTTATCTGGGAACCCCAGCAACAGGAAAATTGCTCTAAGTTGCTCGACTCGTCCTCCGGCCTACCAGGATTTTGTAAGCTGGGGGAACGTTGGTTGTTTGAGGTGAGGATTTTGAGTCTGACGTTGAAGCCCCGGGTTCCGGTGCGCGCAAAGATCAGTGCTGTGGGAACGTACGTTCCGCCGCGCCTGTTGACCAACCAGGATCTGGAGAAGATGGTCGCCACCAACGATCAGTGGATTGTGGAGCGCACCGGCATCCGCACACGGCACCTGGTGGAGAAGGGTGTGGCAACGAGCGATCTGGCGCTTGAGGCGGCCAAAGTCTGCCTGGAGCGGCGCGGTATCGAGGCGTCTGAGGTCGAAGTGATTATCGTCGCGACGGTGACGCCGGATATGTTTTTTCCGGCCACGGCGTGCCTGGTGCAGGACCGGCTGGGAGCGAAAGGCGCCTGGGGATTCGATCTTTCCGCGGCCTGTTCGGGATTTCCGTATGCGCTGCAGGTAGGGGCGAAGCTGGTGGAGTCGGGCATGCACCGGAAGGTACTGGTGATCGGCGCGGATGTGATGAGCTCGATCATCGATTACACGGATCGGGCGACATGCGTGATCTTCGGCGATGGGGCGGGCGCAGTGCTGCTGGAGCCGTGCGCGGACGAGGAAGTGGGCCTGATCGACTACTGGCATGAGATCGACGGCTCAGGGGCGCCCGCGCTGAATATGCCGGGCGGCGGCTCGCTTCACCCTCCAACGGCGGAGACAGTCGCGGCCAAGATGCATTTCGTCCATCAGGATGGCGGTGCGGTCTATAAATTTGCCGTACGCAAGATGGCGGAGGCGGCGGAACTGCTGCTGACCCGCAATGGCCTGACGGGTGCGGACCTGGCCTGCTTCATCCCGCACCAGGCAAATAAGCGCATCATCCTGTCCACGGCCGAGCGCCTGGGCATGAAGGAATCCAGTGTGGTGATCAACATCGACAGGTACGGCAATACCACGGCGGCGACCATTCCCCTGGCGATGCGGACGGCGCTCGATGAGGGCCGGTTGAAGCGCGGCGACCTTGTTTTACTGGCAAGTGTGGGCGCGGGGTTTACAGTAGGGGCGACACTGCTGCGATGGGAGTGTTGAAGCTGCGGGATTTCAAAGCGAGGGAGCGTTGCGATGCGACACGATCCGGTGTGGATGGGAGCGCTGCTCGGGATCCATATTGCGTGCGGCTTTGGCGCATTTGCGCTGGCGCCGGTGGCGCTGGCAACGGCCAAGGGCGGCAGACAGCATAAGCGCTAGGGCATGGTCTACCTTTGGGCCATGGGAGGGGTAGCCGCAACCGCACTCCCCATGGCGCTCTACCGGCCGGTGTTGTTTCTGGCGCTGGTGGCGGTGTTCAGCTTCTACGCGGCATTTTCGGGCTATCGCGTGTTGAAACTTAAAGATCTGGCGCGCGGGGGTCAAGCGCAGCCGATCGACTGGGGCGCGGCTGTGTTTACGTTTGCCGCTTCGGCGTGCCTGGCCGGCTTCGGCGTGTGGCGTCCGGCGTGGGTGCAGCGGATGGGTGTGGTGTCGGTGGTCTTCGGCCTGATCGGGATGGTGCTGGCGGCCAAGGAAATGTGGAGCTTCGTTGGTAAGCCTAAAGAGAAGATGTTCTGGTGGTACACGCATCTGGGCAACTTCATCGGCAGCTACATTGCCGCGTGGACGGCCTTTCTAGTGGTAACCGTGGCGCCGAGGATGCAGCACTATGGCATCGCGTTGTGGCTGTTGCCGACCGCGGTCGGGGTGCCGGCCATTGTGGCGACCACGGCGTATTACAAGCGGAAGTTTGCGCCGCGCGCGCGAGCGGTGGCTCAGGCTGCTTAGAGCCGATCCTTGCCGCTGCACGGGGAAGAGAGGCGTTGCTAAGT
>CAXUEE010000254.1:0-4992 GCA_964249905.1 uncultured Acidobacteriaceae bacterium | reverse complement strand
GAAGCCCCGCGTTGTCGCCGGCCAGACCCTCGTCGAGCTGCTTCTTGAACATCTCAACGCCCGTGCAGACCGTCTGCTGCGTGTCGCGGAAGCCGACAATCGAGCACGGCTCGCCGACCTTGATCTTGCCACGCTCGATGCGGCCCGTGACTACCGTGCCGCGGCCCGAGATCGAGAAGATGTCCTCGATCGGCATCAGGAACGGAAGGTCGACCGCGCGCTCCGGCTGCGGAATGTACTTGTCGACCGCCGCCATCAACTCGTCGATCTTGGCTTCCCACTGGGCTTCACCATTGAGAGCACCGAGGGCCGAGCCGCGGATGATCGGGGTGTCGTCGCCCGGGTAGTCGTACTTCGACAGAAGCTCGCGCACCTCCATCTCGACCAGCTCGATCAGCTCTTCGTCCTCAACCGCATCGCACTTGTTCAGGAAGACCACGATGAACGGGACACCGACCTGGCGCGCAAGCAGCACGTGCTCCTTGGTCTGCGGCATCGGGCCGTCGGTCGCGGCAACGACCAGAATCGCGCCATCCATCTGCGCCGCGCCGGTGATCATGTTCTTGATGTAGTCCGCGTGGCCGGGGCAGTCGACGTGCGCGTAGTGCCGGTTCGGGGTCTCGTACTCCACATGCGAGGTGGCAATGGTGATGCCGCGCTCACGCTCCTCAGGAGCGTTGTCAATCGTGTCAAACGACCGAAACGTGTTGCGCGGATTGTGCTTCGACAAAACCTTCGTGATCGCCGCCGTCAACGTCGTCTTGCCATGATCAATGTGCCCAATCGTCCCAATGTTCACATGCGGCTTCGACCGGTCAAACTTCTCCTTGCCCATATTGCTCGTCTCCTCAGTTCCTTATGCAAAATCTGGTACGACTAAAACCTATCTCGATCGAACTAGCGCTCTTTATCCTTGCCGGTCTGCTTGGCGATGATCTCTTCGGAGACCGAACGTGGCGCCTCTTCATACTGCTTGAACTGCATCGAATAGTTGGCGCGGCCCTGGGTCGCTCCGCGCATGTGCGTGGCATAGCCAAACATGGTCGAGAGCGGAACCGAGGCACGAATCGCCTGCGTATTGCCGACCATCTCCATGCCCTCGATGCGTCCGCGCCGCGAATTGAGATCGCCGATGATGGTGCCCATGTAATCTTCGGGCACCGTTACTTCGACCGCCATCACCGGCTCAAGCAGCACGGGCTTGGCTTTGCGCGCCGCTTCCTTGAAAGCCATCGAGCCGGCGATCTTGAACGCCATTTCATTCGAGTCGACGTCGTGATAGCTGCCGTCATAGAGCGACACCTTGATGTCGACCATCTCGTATCCGGCAAGGACGCCGCCCTGCATAGCTTCCTGGATGCCCTGGTCGATCGGCTTGATGTACTCCTTAGGGATCGTGCCGCCCTTAGTGTCGTTCGAGAATTCGTAGCCCTTGCCGGGCTCATTTGGCTCAATGCGGATCTTGGCGTGGCCGTAGTTTCCCGAGCCGCCGGTCTGCCGGATGTATTTGCCTTCAGCATCGGCATTGCCGCGAATCGTTTCGCGATAGTTCACCTGCGGCTTACCGACGTTGGCTTCGACCTTGTACTCGCGCATCATGCGGTCGACGATGATCTCGAGATGCAGCTCACCCATGCCGGCGATGATGGTCTGACCGGAATCGACGTCGGTGCGCACATTGAAGGTGGGATCTTCCTGGGCAAGCTTCGCGAGCGCAACACCCATCTTCTCCTGGTCGGCCTTGGTCTTGGGCTCGACGGCAACCTCGATGACCGGCTTAGGAAAGTCAATCGACTCGAGCACCACCGGAGCCCGATCCGAACAGATCGTATCGCCGGTAATCAGATTCTTCAGGCCTACCGCCGCGCAGATATCGCCGGCCATGATCTCGGTAATCTCTTCGCGCTTGTTCGCATGCATCTTCAACAGGCGGCCGATGCGCTCGGTCTTGCCGGTACGCGGATTGAGCGTCGTGTCACCGGTCTTCAGGATGCCCGAGTAAATCCGGATAAAGATTAACTGGCCGACAAAGGGGTCGGTCATGATCTTGAACCCAAGCGCGGACAGGGGCTCCGCGTCGTCCGCCTTGCGGATGATCTCGCGCTCCATGTTGTCCGGGTCGTGGCCGATCATCGGTGGAATGTCAAGCGGACTGGGCAGGTAGTCGACCACCGCATCCAGCAGCGTTTGCACGCCTTTGTTCTTGAACGATGAACCACAGAGCACCGGGAAGATGTTCATGGCGATGGTCGCTTTACGGATACCAGCCTTGAGCTGCTCTTCGGTCGGCTCCTCCCCTTCGAGATACAGGTTCATGATGACGTCATCCGAGTCGGCAACGGCCTCGATGAGAGCGGCACGCGCTGACCGTGCGGTATCGAGCAGGTCCGCCGGAATCTCTTCGATCGAGTACTCCGCACCCATGGTCTCGTCATGCCACAGGATCGCCTTCATCGTCACCAGGTCAACGACACCGGCAAACTTGGCTTCCGCGCCAATCTGGATGTTGATCGGAACGGCCCGCGCGCCCAGACGGTCGACAATGGTGGAGGTGGCGTAGACCGCGTCTGCGCCGGCCTTGTCCATCTTGTTGATGAAGCAGACCCGAGGCACCTTGTACTTGTCCGCCTGCCGCCACACAGTCTCAGACTGCGGCTGCACGCCGGCGACCGCGTCGAAGCAGGCGACTGCGCCATCGAGCACGCGCAGGCTACGCTCGACTTCAGCCGTGAAATCTACGTGGCCCGGGGTGTCGATGATGTTGATCCGCTGGTTCTTCCAGGTGCAGGTCGTCGCGGCGGAGGTGATGGTGATGCCACGCTCCTGCTCCTGCTCCATCCAGTCCATGGTCGCGGTGCCTTCGTGCACCTCGCCGATACGATGGGTGATGCCCGTGTAGAACAGGATGCGTTCGGTCGTCGTCGTCTTGCCGGCGTCGATGTGCGCCATAATTCCGATGTTCCGGCAACGATTCAGAGGAATAGTGCGTGCCACGGTCGTATCTCTTCTCTGCAGGCAAGCCTGCGGTAAGTGCAAACAGCAACTGCGAAAACCTTGACTGAGAAGCTCTTTCTACCAGCGATAGTGCGCGAAGGCCTTGTTCGCCTCGGCCATGCGATGCACGTCTTCTTTTTTCTTCATGGCTGCGCCGCGGCCATTGGCGGCATCGAGCAACTCCGCGGTCAGCTTCTCGACCATGCCCTTTTCTCCGCGAGCCCGGCCGAAGGTGACCAGCCAGCGGATAGCGAGCGAAGTGCGCCGCTCGGGAAGCACTTCGATCGGAACCTGATAGTTCGCGCCACCGACACGCCGGCTCTTAACCTCAAGCAGCGGCTTGCAGTTCTCGACGGCCTTCTTGAAGAGCTTGAGAGCCTCATCGCCGCCCTTCTGCTCGAGGTTGGTCATGGCGGTGTAGAAGATACCCTGCGCGGTCGACTTCTTGCCGCCCCACATCATGGAGTTCACGAACTTGGTCACGAGGGTGGACTGATAGATCGGATCCGGTGCGACGTCCCGCTTGGCAATAAAACCTTTTCTCGGCATTGCTCTTCTCTTCTTCCTTCAGGGCCGTCGACTTCTCAAGCCGCTGAACCTATACATCTTTTTGATGAGACATTCTGGAATGGAACGCTATTTGGCGGCAGCCTTCGGACGCTTGGCGCCGTACTTAGACCGGCTCTGCATCCGTTTGGCCACGCCGACCGAATCGAGCGTTCCGCGTACGACGTGGTAGCGGACACCGGGGAGATCCTTCACACGGCCGCCGCGGATGAGCACGATCGAGTGCTCTTGCAGATTGTGGCCGATGCCGGGAATGTAGGTCGTCACCTCGATGCCGTTGGTCAGGCGAACGCGCGCCACCTTGCGCAGGGCCGAATTCGGCTTCTTGGGGGTTTGCGTGTAGACACGGGTGCAGACGCCGCGCCGCTGCGGCGAACCCTGAAGCGCGGGGCTGGCGGTCTTGTAGCGGGTGGGCGTGCGGCCCTGCTTGACGAGCTGATGAAACGTAGGCACTGGAAGCTCCCTGAACAACGAAAGTACAATAAAACCTGTTCCCGTACGCAGCGGACATTAGGGCTTTCCGTATTGAGCAGCCAACACGCGAAAGAGTGAGGACGCTGAAGCGCCTCGCCCAAAGATTATCCCTGCTATACGCCTGTTCTTACAAATCAGGAGTTCAGCGGACGACAATCAAACTTACATGCTAGAAAGCGGCAGGTCGAAGTCGATTCCGTTTCGCTGTCCGGCGACCGCATAGCTCATTCCAAGGGGAGAGTGTCGCTGTCGCGTATGCGAAGGGCCGAAGATGAACCTCAACTACGCCTGAGGATCTGCGGTAAAACTTGCATCCACTCTCAAAGTCTACCTGAATTTTTCACTCAGGTCGAGAGTAGGTCCATGGCAATATAGGACCTCAAGCCGTCTTTCAAACAACCACTTGAGACTAGCAGGCGCCGTAGACGCCGTCAAGATCCTAAGCCACGGCTGCTGCAACCTCAGTCTCCTGCTGGCGGACGCGAGACGGCCGTAAGAAGTGCCGCTCCACCGTGTACCAGGAGAAGGCGGCCAGAAACGCGACAGTGAGCGTAAGGGTGCTGAGGGCCATCCAGGGGGTGCGAGCGAAGAAACCCAGGCTGATAAAAAGCTGGACGGTAGGAAAATGCAGGACGTAGGTTCCGTAGGAGAAGTCTCCGAAGCGGGTGACTCCGCGGACGGCGGGCAGCAGGAAGGCGGCCACGAGGGTGAGCAGCGGGATGCCAAGCGCGCGCAGGGGAAAGAGATCCCAGGTGCAGCCGATGGCGGTCGCGAGGAGAGCGATGGTCCACATAAATCGGGCGTGCTGCTGAAACCAGCTGAAGTAGAAGTAGACAGCGGCGCCGACGAGGAAGAAGGAGAGCTGGCCGGGGAGTTGGACGGCGAGGTTGTGGTGGCCCCGGTTATCGAGGACCATGCGATAGATAAGGGAAGGAATGAAGCATCCGCCTAACGTCC
>CAXUEE010000253.1:4706-5003 GCA_964249905.1 uncultured Acidobacteriaceae bacterium | reverse complement strand
CCCTGCTGCAGGCATTCCACGCATCCTTTTCCCGAGGCCTTCACCCCAGGGACGATCTCTTTTTCGTGCTCACATGACATGGAAGACCTCCGCAGGCACTTGCACTTCCACTCAGCCTACACCTCGGTTCCATCTGTCGGCTCGCGGCTGAAAGGCACGCTGGTCGATGCGTTCCCGCAGCGCGCTCGCCAGCTCGACGATCCGGCGCAGCTTCGGCCGCAGTGCCTCTGGAAGTTCCGGCTCTCGGAGGGCGAGCTCGCTCTGCAGGAGAAGACTCGTAATCGACAGCTTCAAATC
>CAXUEE010000253.1:0-4696 GCA_964249905.1 uncultured Acidobacteriaceae bacterium | reverse complement strand
GCTCCACCTCGCCGGCCACAGCGCGCAGCGCAGACGCCCGCTCGCTCTTCTTCCGCGTCAGGGCCGCCTTGACCTCGCGGCTGAGCCGGACACAGCTGACGATGGCGAAGTTTACCTGGACCGCAATCGCCGTCCCGGCCAGATGCCACACCTGGTCGGCCCACGCCGGGTCTGCTTCGGCCAGGTTCTCTTCGACGAGCACAACTTCAAAGTCTGAGCGCCGCAGGGCCGCCAGGCCTGCCTTGCGGTTGGTCGCCACCTCGACCGCCACACCCGCGCGCTCCGCAATCTCCTGCCCGCATGCGTCCGCGTTTCGTATGCCGGCGATCATCAGGACGCGGGAGGCTTTTTGCGCCGTCCTGCCGGGGGTATCCGCATCGATCGCGGGGGCTCCCTTACGCTCCATGCTGCCGGCCCACTTCTGCGATCCCATATTCCTTCAACTTGCGATACAGCGTTGTCTTGCCGATTCCCAGGAGCTTGGCCGCGCGCAGCTTGTCGCCCTTCAGCTGCCGCAGCGTCCGATGGATGGTCTCTCGCTCAAGCTGTGCGAGGGGAACGATTCTGCCTTCGCCGGCTCCGTGGGCAACGTTCTGCGCGAGCTGGGCTTCCGGCAAGCTATGCGGACGTTGCAGTTCGGCCGGCAAGTCGGCAAGGCGAATGACCGGACCCGAGCTCAGCGAACAGGCTCGCTCCACCACGGTTTCGAGCTCCCGTATATTTCCCGGCCAGTCATGCTTGAACAACGCTCCAAGCGCCTCGTCAGAAAAGCAAAGGGTCCGACCCGTCTGGCGCGATTGCCGTTCCAGAAAGGCCTCTGTCAACTCCGCGATGTCTCCCTTGCGCTCCCGCAAGGATGGTATACGCAGAGTCACCACATTGAGCCGGAAGAAGAGATCCCGGCGAAAGCGACCTTGCTCCACCATTGCATTCAAGTCTCGGTTCGTCGCCGCTAGAACCCGCGCGACGATCGGAACGAGCTGCGCGCCGCCAACTGGCCGCACTACCTTGTCCTGCAACGCCCGAAGGAGCTTGGACTGTACATCCGCCGGCATTTCGGTGATTTCGTCCAAGAGAACTGTGCCTCCTTCACGCGAGGTGAGAAGCCCGTCCTTGCCGCGTACCGCGCCCGGAAATGCTCCCTTTACATACCCGAACAGCTCGCCTTCCATAAGAGACGGCATCAGCGATCCACAGTCGACCGGCACAAAGGGCTTTTCGGCTCGCGGCCCGTGAAAGTGAATGGCGCGCGCCACCAACTCCTTCCCTGTGCCGCTCTCGCCGACAATCAGCACCGGATGCGTCGTGTCGGCCACCTTCGAAAGCATCCGGTACAGCTTCTCCATCTCCGGGCTGCTGCCGGCAAGATGACCCGCGCTTTTCTGATTGCGAAGCTTCGCGCGCAGCCGCTGCCGTTCGGAGAGGGGATGCTGCCGCTCCGCCGCACGCCGCAGCATGCGCGAAAGGTCTTCACTCTCGAGCGGCTTGGTCAGGTAATCCCCTGCTCCGGCGCGCATCGCGTCCACCGCGCTGGTCACGCTGGCGGAGCCGGTCATCACCAGCAGCGCAGCGTGCGGCAGCATCGCTCGTACCTCTGCCAGTACGTCGACCCCGCAGCCCGGCGAGCATCCCGGGTCCAGCAGAACCATGTCGACAACTTTGTCCTCCACCAGGGCTCGCGCCTCCCGGAGGTCCGCTGCTACTGTGACCTCCATGCCGAGTTCGCTTGCACACCGGCAACACGCCTCCTGCACGATCGTGTTGTCATCGATGACCAACAGGCGCAACGGCGAAGACCGGAGATGCGTCCCAGGCTCCGGCAGAAGAGACTCCGATCCCTCGCTCGGCGCAAAGCCATCCGGCGGCGACGCGGGAAGGGGGCAGAGATCGAAGGCCGGGGAAGAACTCGGATGAGCCTGCATAACTGTTCTTCAATCTAAGCGGTGGCGCGGGATTTGCTAATACGACCAAAGTTGAAGGAAGCATCGGCCGACAGCGCATTCCGGCGGACACGTGCCGCAGGCAGTCGCGATACAACTAGAGCATGTCGCCTCGCAGCTGCCGCGTCCTGATCCTCGTTGCAGCTCTGCTGGCCGTCTTGCCGATCGTGTTGCGAGGGCCTTCCTGCGGGCACGATTTTGACTTTCACCTGCTCAGCTGGCTGGAGGTCGCGACGCAGTTTGCCCACGGCGGACTCCCTCACTGGGCCTATACCCCGGCCTACAACGCCGGCGAGCCCCGCTTTGTCTTCTACCCACCCGTGTCCTGGACCCTGGGCGGCCTGCTCGGTCTTCTGCTCCCTTGGCAGCTTGTTCCTGCGGCCTTCACCTGGATCGCTCTGTCCGCGTCCGGCCTCAGCTTCTTCTCTTTCGCTAGCCGCTACACCGCTGCTCCAGCCGCGCTTCTTGGCGCCACGCTGTATCTTGCGAACCCCTACATGCTCTTCACGGCCTATGAGCGCACCGCCTTCGCCGAGCTGCTGGCAGCCGCCTTGCTCCCCTTGCTCTTCGGCGCCGTGCTCGCGCGCCAGCCCCGCCTTTTCGCCATCGCATTCCCCGTAGCCCTGCTCTGGCTCACCAACGCCCCTGCCGCGGTTATGGCCACCTATGCCGTTGCCTTTCTGGCCGCTATGCGCCTGATCTTCCGTCCCGGCACCGAGCCCAGCCGTGAGCTTCGCTGGTTCGCCATCCACATCAGTGCCGGCACCCTGCTCGGCCTCAGTCTCGCCGCCTTCTACCTTCTTCCTGCCGCCTACGAACGCCGCTTTGTCTCCATCGACATGGCCGTAGCGCCTGGCATGCAAGCCGCTGACCACTTCCTGTTCCATCGCATGTCCGGCCACAGTCCCGGCGACCTTTTCCATAACGATGTTGTCCGCACCGCTTCCCTGGTCTCCGTGCTGCTGCTATTCGGGATCGCCTGCGTCCTGCCTCTCGCCCGCCGCCGCGTTTGGGACAGCAGCTTGCCCTGTCCGGAAATCAGCCCTATCCTCCCCCTCGGCGCGTTGGCTATTTTCGTTGCGTTCCTTCTCACTCCCGCTTCCGCCTTCATCTGGACGCACCTTCCCCAACTCCGCTTTCTGCAGTTCCCCTGGCGCCTGAGCGCGCTGCTCGGATTCATCTTCGCCCTCTTCGCGGCCCTGGCTCTCGACCGCTTTTCTTCATGGACCATGCTGCGCACCGTGGGGGCTGCTCTCGTTTTGGCCGCCCTGTTGGTTCCCGCCGCTTGGCACTCGTTCCACCAGTTGTGCGACGACGAAGATGCCGTGCTCCCCCGCGTCGCTCTTTTCCACTCCCCGGTCGGCACAGAACCAACGGACGAGTACACCCCTGTCGACGCCGACCCTGAAGCTCTCCAGGTCCATGACCCACCCTTTTGGCTGCTTCCCATGCCAAGTCAGCCCGGCCAGGAGAACACCAGCGCCCCCTCGGGAGTTCTCCCCGGACAAGCTCCCCGTCATCTCCGGCTGACCCTTGCGCAACCGAAGCTGCTCGTTTTGAATCGCCGCCAGTACCCCGCCTGGTACCTGCGGCTGAACGGAGCCGAAGCCGCGCCGTACACTCCGGAGCGCGCCGACGGTCTTCTCACTCTGGTGCTCCCTGCCGGCACTGACACCATCGACGTGATCTGGAGATCGATGCCAGACCAGAAGGCCGGCTGGGCCCTCACTGGCCTGGCTGTCTTCGCCGCTGGCGGGTTTGGTATCGCTCGGAAAGGCAGGAAGTAAGGTCACGAAGTCTGTCGAGCCGACAGAGGTTGCCCGCTTCATCAGGGTCTGGTCAGATTCGTGATCTGTTCCTGTCAGATTCTGGTCAGGCGAAGAAACAAGCCAATCAAGATCGCCCCAACAAGGGGACCGAGCACGGGAACAAAGGCATAGCCCCAGTCTGAGGATCCCTTTCCAGCGATCGGGAGGATGGCGTGGGCGATGCGCGGTCCCAGGTCGCGTGCGGGGTTGATGGCATACCCGGTGGGACCGCCGAGCGAAAGTCCGACCGCCCACACCGACATCGCGACGAGATACGGTGCGAGACCAGGGGCGGGTCCCGCAGAAGCCAACAGCTTCGATCCGATGGAGCCGATCACAAGCAGAACGATCATGGTGGCGAGCATCTCTGCGAAAAGGTTGGCGAGTGGTTTGCGGATGCCGGGCGAGGTACAGAAGGAGGCGAGCTTGGCGGCCGGATCCTCCGTTACCTGCCAATGCGGCAAGTACAGCAACCAGACCAGCATCGCACCGACGATGGCGCCGAGCATCTGCGCCAGGATGAACGAGGCCACGTGGCTGTAGTCGCCTGTCTTGATGGCGACCGCAACGGTTACGGCCGGATTGAGATGAGCTTCCGGACTCCCGCAGGCGATCGCTGTGAGCACACCACTGAGCACGGCGAAGGCCCAGCCCGCAGTGATGACGATCCATCCTGAATCTACCGACTTGGAGTGCTTGAGGTTGGCCCCTGCGACGACGCCATTGCCCAGCAGCACGACAACGACGGTGCCCAGAAATTCTCCAAAGAAAGGCGTCAACATGCTTTCATCTTTCGTGGATCTGAGATGTGGCCACCCAGAGGCATCCGTTGGCATAAAGCCCAGGATCATTGCAGGAGTTTCGCTTGCTTGAGCACGACGGATTATCTCACGGCAGGGTGCAGGGTGCAGGGTGCAGGGTGCAGGGTGCAGGGTGCAGGGTGCAGGG
>CAXUEE010000252.1:0-5025 GCA_964249905.1 uncultured Acidobacteriaceae bacterium | reverse complement strand
GTGGAGTTCGAGGAGATCGTATCGTTCGAGCGTATCGGCGCGTTTGTGAGTAAAGGACTTTCCTGCGCGCCGATGGCCGGCAATCCGGCGCCTCGCATCGTCGAAACAGCCTCCGGGATGATGAACGCGATCGGCCTGCAGAATATGGGAGTGCGGGCCTTTGTCGAGGAGAAGATGCCGCGGCTGCGCAAGCTGCGGGGCGCGGTAGTGATCGCCAATGTGTTCGGGTTTACGGTGCGGGATTGCGTGGAGGTGATCGAGGTACTGAACGACGCGCCGGGTATTGCCCTGTATGAGCTGAATGCGTCCTGCCCGAACACGTCGCATGGCGGGATGGTCTTTGGAACGGATCCGAAGCTGCTTGAAGGATTGGTGCAGCGAGCCGAGCGGGCGTCGGCGCGTCCGCTGATGGTGAAGCTGTCGCCCAACGTAACCTCGATCGGCCAGATGGCCAAGGTGGCAGAGTCGGCCGGGGCGCAGGCGCTGTCTTTGGTGAATACGTTTCTGGCGCTGGCGATCGATCCCGAGACGCGCAGGCCGAGGATCGCGAATGTGACCGGCGGGCTTTCGGGGCCGGCGATCAAGCCGATCGCGGTGCGCATGGTGTATGAGGCGGCCCACGCAGTCAAGATCCCGGTGGTGGGCATGGGCGGGATTCTGCGAGCGGAAGACGCGGTGGAATTTCTGCTGGCGGGTGCTACGGCGGTACAAGCGGGAACGGCGAGCTATGCCGATCCGCGGGCGGTGGAGAATATTGCGACGGGGTTGAAGCGATGGTGTGCGTCGCATGATGTCGAGCGAGTAGCAAGTCTGACAGGGGGGTTGCAGTTGTAGGGACGTCGTGAATTTCCGGGTGGGGACTGTGTCAGGCTTGCGGACTGCTCCCGGTAGTCGGTGTGCTCGGCGTGTCCGTGACACGTGTACCGGCTCACACTTGCAACAGATTCAGGCTCGCTTGAACCTGGGAACGCGTTTGACCTGGGCGTACTGGAGGAGGATATAGGCGTCCGTCATGCCGGCGATGTAGTCGGCGACAACGCGTGGCAAGCCCTCGGTCGCGATCTCCTCCATGTAGCCTTCGGGCAGTTCCTCGGGATAGGCGGTCCAGAAGCCGAAAAGCTCGGTCACGACCTCTTCGGCTTTGTCGTGCTCGAGCTCAAGCTCGGGGCAGCTGTAAAGAATGCGGTGCAGGTAGCGCTTCTCCTGCAGGCGATCGGCCTCCACCCCGGGAGAAAAGGTGGCGAGCCGCTGCGGGTGGCGGCGGATCTCTTCGAGAGTGTGTAGAGTGTGGGCCCTGAGGTTGCGTTGAGTGGTGGCGATGAGGTCGGAGGTAAGCACATTTTGCATAAGCTGCAAGGCTTCGTGAAAGAGAAAGCGCTCCTCGACGTGAGGGTGCAGACGCTCGACCTCCGTGAAGCAGCGGGAGAGCATGGCGACGTGCTCGCGGACGTGGGAGATCTGGAGCAAGCCGGACTCGACACCGTCGTCGAGGTCAGCCGTAAGATAGGCGATCTCATCGGTCAGATCGATAATCTGCGCCTCGAGCGGTGGGCATTGGTCGAGGAAGTAGGCGGAGAGCTCAGGGTGAGTGACGGAGGTGTAGTCGCGGGAGTGCTTGATGATGCCTTCGCGGACGGCGAGCGTGAGATTGAGGCCGCGATGGGCAGCGTAACGCTGCTCAAAGTGCTCGACGATGCGGAGAGCGTGCAGGTTGTGATCGAAGCGAAGGCCGTGGCGCTCGAGACAACAGTTGAGCGCGCGCTCACCCGCATGGCCGAACGGAGGGTGGCCGATGTCGTGAACGAGGGCGAGGGCCTCGGCAAGATCTTCGTTTAGCTCGAGCGCGGCGGCGACGGCGCGCGCGATCTGGGTGACTTCCATGGTGTGCGTCAGGCGAGAGCGAAAGTGATCGGAAGCGCGCGAGGTGAAGACCTGCGTCTTGCCGGCGAGGCGGCGGAAGGCGCGGGCTTGGACAATGCGCTCGCGATCACGCTGAAAGGGAGTCCGGTCGGTGTGGGGCGGAGCAGGGAAGGCGCGGGCAAGAAGTGCCGCATCCTCTTCCCTGACCGCCTGCGGATTGAAGGAAGAGGGCATGGATCTCTTCCAGTTTATCGGATGAGAAAGCCGGATCCGCGCTGAACTAAGAATGACGGGTTTCGCTCGGGAACCCATGCTCCCAAAGGAACCGAACCGTGGGCAGCAGGACTGACGCTATGATTTTTTGTTCGGCGCGGAGGAGTTCTTCGCCAGCTTGATGCGGGCGTCGTCGAGTTTATGACGAACCTTGGCGATATCTTCCGGGTCGGCATCCGCTGGCAGGGAGTGCGCGTACTCGGTCATGGAACGCTCCCACTGGCCGACAGCGAGTTGAAGACGACCGGTTTTCTCGTACACCTCGCCGAGATGGTCGTGGATGCTGGCGTCTGTCGAGGTCCGATCGATGGCTTTATGGAGGTTGTCTTCCGCTGGTCCATACTGCCCAAGCTTGAAGTACACCCAGCCGAGCGAGTCAAGATAGGCGCCGTTTTGTGGGTCGAGTTCCACGGCCTTCTTGATCATGGTGAGAGCTTCGGGAAGCTTGACGCCGCGATCGGCATACATGAAGCCGAGATCGTTCAGCACAGTCGCGTTTGCAGGATCGATGGCGAGCGCCTTCTTGTACTCGGCCTCCGCAGCGTCGTAGTTCTTGTCATGGTCGAGCACGGTCGCCCGCATAAGGTCGACGCCCAGCTTTTGGTCCGGGGTCGAGGTCAGTTTTTCGGCCTTGTCGAGCTCGGCGAGGGCGTCCGAAGAGCGTTTCAATCGCAGATCGATGATCGCGATATCCATCAAGGTCTCGCGGTCTGCGGGCGTACCGTTCAGTTGTTTGTTCGCCAGGGCAAGACTCTGATCTACCTGGCCCGTGTCCGCCAGCTGCATCGCATACATGAGCTGAACCGTGCGGTCTTTCGGCAGAGCGGCAGCGGCCTCCGCGGCGGCGGCGGCAGCGTCTTTCCACTGATGGACGTTCCGGTAGGAATCAATGACGCCCTGGTAACCGCGCGGAACGAAGTCCCCGCCCATGGCAACCATCTGCTTATAGGCGTCGACTGCCTCCGCGGTCTTGTTCTGCTCGTTGTAGACGATGCCGAGACGATCGAGGAAGATAGCACGATTGCTTTTCTCCGGTTCGGAGTAGGCAGATTTTTTTGTGCTCTCCAAAACATTCTGAATGGAGACAATGGCCTTGTCGTATTGGCCGAGCGCGTCGTAAAGAACGGCTTCATTGAAGGATAGTTCGAGATTTCCAGCGCTGTTGCCGGCGGATTTGGCTTTGGTCAGGGTGGCAAGGGCGAGGTCGTAGTGTCCCTGGCGGCGCTGCACTTCAGACAGATGTACCTGCGAGTCGACGTCGGTGGGGTCGAGGGCGACAAGCTGTTCAAAGACAGGCAGGGCGCCGGAGAGATCGTTATCGGCAAGCAAGGCGGCACCGAGCGGCTTCAGGGTATCGGGGTTATCCGGCTCTTCGTCCAGCGCCGCGCGATAGGCCGTAGCAGCCTCCTTCGGCTTCTTGAGCTGGTCGTAGGTTGCGCCCAGGGCGACGTCGATACGGGCGCTGCGATCGTCAGCGGGAACGGCGGTGAGAACGTTGACGGCCTGCTGCGGCTGGCCCTCCTCGTCATACAGCCGCGCCATGTTGAGCACTGCATCTTCCGAATCGCCGTCGATGCCCTGCGCCAGCTTGAACTGCGCCTCGGCCTTGGCGGTGTCGTGGTTGAGGCCGTAGAGCTGGCCGAGAAGCAGGTGAGTTTCCACATCCTGCGGCTTTAGCTGGGCGAGCTTTTCGTATTCGCCGATGGCAAGCTGCAGCATCTCGACGCTTTGGGAGCCCTGCATATCGCCCAGCGAGCGAAGATAGACTTTGCCGAGCAGAGTGTGTGCGGCAACGTCGTTAGGATTTTTCTTGACCTGATCCTGAGCGGCACTGACCGCCTCGCGAATACGCCCGATCTTGAAGTAAAGATCAGCCAAGCCGTCCTGGAGGTACTTGTTTTCGGGATCGGCGTTCAGAGCGAGTTTGTACTCTTCGACGGCTTGCGCGGCGTAGTCCGGCCGGCCGTTGTTGACGGCCATCTCCTCGTAAAGGTGGGCAAGACCATCGTGATAGTACGCGGACGCGTGGTCGGGGCCGGTTGCAGGGCTGAGCTGGATGGATTTATCGCGCGCCTGCAGAGCTTTTTGCGGCTGCTGCCCGAAAGACGTATGCACCGCCAGCAGAAACAATCCCAGCGGAAGAATGGATGCATGCGGGCGAAGCGTGAAAGCGTGGCGCAATGTCATGGATGTCTTTTTCCTGTATCGCTGCTTGCGCGGATGTCCCGTGTGGTGGCGAGACAATTTCTTAGACGGCGCACTCCCCACTTTGGATGCGGAAGCCGAACGCCATAGGTCGGCAGTGTACAACGAGGTGGATGCGCCGGCTCTCCCACCTTTGGGAACCCGGATTTGCGACGAAGGTTGTTGCTGAAGCGGCTCCGGTCCTATGCTTCAGCCATGGCGAAAGTGGCGGATGCCGGTAAAGACCATCGCGAGACCAAGGCGGTTCGCGGCAGCGATGACCTCAGCGTCCCGGACCGAACCGCCCGGCTGGATGACGGCCGTGGCTCCTGCCTGGGCGACAACTTCGAGTCCGTCGGGGAACGGGAAGAAGGCGTCGGAGGCGGCGACCGAGCCGGCAAGCGGAAGAACGGCCTTCATGGCGCCCAAGCGGGCGGCATCCACGCGGGACATCTGGCCGGCGCCGATGCCGACCGTCTGGCTGTAGATTTGGCCATGGCCTTCCGAAGTGCGCGCGTAGACGATGGCGTTCGATTTGACGTGTTTTGAAATTTTCCAGGCGAAGAGCAGGGCCTGCAACTCTTCGGCGGTGGGCTCCCGATCGGTGGCGGTGGTCAGGTCGACTTCGGTGGTCCGGTGCTGGTCGGCATCCTGCAGGAGAAAGCCTCCCGAGATCTGTTTCAGCACGCGGGGGGGCTGGTTCGAAAG
>CAXUEE010000251.1:0-5133 GCA_964249905.1 uncultured Acidobacteriaceae bacterium | reverse complement strand
CGGATGTATTCAATGTGCTGTTGCAGGTGCTGGATGACGGGCGGCTGACGGACTCGAAGGGCCGGACGGTGGACTTCAAGAACACGGTGCTGATCATGACGTCGAACGTGGGGGCGCAGGCGCTTTCGACGGCCTGGGCGCAGGGTCCGGACGGGTTTGAGGAGGCCAAGGTGCGCGTGATGGAGAGCCTGCGGCAGCAATTTAGGCCGGAGTTTCTGAATCGCGTGGACGACATCGTGGTCTTCCATCCGCTGGGCGAAGAGCAGCTGACGCATATCGTCGACCTGCGGCTCGGCGAGTTGCAGACGATGCTGGCGGATCGCAAGATTACGCTCGAGCTCACCGACGCGGCGCGGCATGCGATTTTCACGGCCGGGTACGACCAGGCGTATGGGGCTCGGCCGCTGAAGCGGGCGATCCAGCGCATGGTGCAGGACAAGCTGGCGGTCAAGATCCTGGACGGCACGGTGCTGCACGGGGACCGGGTGATAGTGGACGCGGCGAAGGATGGTTTGTCCTTCGCCGTGGCGGAGCGGGTGGCTGCCTGAGGCAGTACCCCCTCCCCCCCTTGTTTTGGGCTAAAGTCTTCGATCCATGGAACTTAGGTCCGGACTTGTTTGGCTCCAAGTTCTGTCTTTTGGTCTAAACTTATCCGCGGTTGCCAACGAAAGAAAACCAATACGGGGATTCTGGCTTCGCCAGAATGACGGCGTTGCCAAGGTAGGCTAATCAGCGAGAAGGAATTGTTCTGGTTCTATTTTATCAAGCGGACGGGAGCAACTATGCCATTTTTCTCTTGGTGGAAGTGCTTTGAAATGTATGATTTGAAGCGCAAGTCAGAGATTTTGCTCTTGACAGATTTTGCTGAGTCCGCACTGACTGCAGAGAAGGCGGCAGTGGTTCTTCAGTTGCTTGACTCAGTGAGGGAGATATGGGACGGTACAGTGAACCTCTGGGGATCACTATGCTGAGTCGCACCCGTTGTGCCTTGGTTGTCTGCCTTGCTGGAGTGTCTGGGTCCGTCGCATCGGCGCAGTTTGGCGCGTATGCGACAGCTTCCGGTACGTTTCTTGGATCGACCGGCACTTTGTCTGCCTCATCGACGTCGGTCGAAGACAGCGGCTTTGGTGCGTACGGCGCAATATTTGGAGCCTACTATACCTTTCTTCATTTAGGCCCGGTGAGGCTTGGCGCGGATGCACGCTACTTTTTTGCCAACAGTTCGAACGATTCTGTGGTGAGTAACAAAGTACGGGGCGGCCTGGGAGGTCCTCGCCTGGCCTTCACGCTTCCCTTTGTCCCTTTGAAGCCGTATGTGCAAGCCGAGTTCGGCGGGGTTCTGACGAACTACGGATTCCAGAGCAATGAGGTGGCGAAGTTCGCCTATCAGATTCAAGGTGGTGTCGATTACACCATCGTGCCGCACCTCGATGTACGGGCTGAGTATGGAGGTGGCCAGGTGGGTGGTGTGTTTCGTTCGCAGACCTTGCAGGAGGCCGGGTTAGGGGCGGTCTTACGCTTTTAGGCTAGAAGCCATCGAAGCCGACGGGCACTTGGCCTAACGCGGAATAGCGACTTTCTCGTTTGCAGTCTGGCGAACGATGACAGTAGCTAACGCCAACACGAGCATGGCGGTTATCAAAGCCGATTGACGGAAGAGAAGGAACGTAGCGATATGCGCGAGGCCGTGCTTCGTCGCGAACCAGCCGTAGGCCGTCGCCGAAGGGCCGCTGCCGACAAGCATAAGTAAGCCAACCAGGAACACGGCCATGGGATATTTTCTGACGGTCTGCATCCGCCAGAGCAGCCATGGAAGCAGAAGGAGCAGGACTAACGAGTCGTGCGCACGATGGTAGGTAGCAAGAAGACCGAAGGCGGACCATGCGGCGACTCGGAGCAAGGTACTGTCGAATGGCTTGGTTTCCAGCTTCAGCGACAGAGAGAGGAGCGTACCGAAGAGCGCCGTCAGCAAGGCGGCATTTGCAAGGGTGAGAGGAAATCGGGTGAGCCAATAGCCGAGCAGAGACGCCAGGGACGTGATTTGGGCGGCAACTGCGATGGTTTCGATGTTTGTAGGATCCATGGATCCGCCGGCGATCTCCTGTTGGACCATGGCTCGATAGGCGGCTATCTCCGGAGCAAGTTGATGGTGGGCAGCCATCCACAGGCTGATTGTAAGCAGGGCAAGGAGAAACAGCGTGAGCGAGGCGCCGGCCAAGCGGCGGCTTTCCCGCCTGCGAGAGATCAAGAAGGCGAGGACCACCCAAACAGCGAGGTGCGGCTTGAGAAGAAGCGCGGCGGCGAGGGCGACCGGCGGCACGGCCCTGACTCGGGGTGAAGTCTGACTGAGGATGACGGCGGCTATGCAGAGCGCGGCTGCGATGGCGGAGACGTTGCCCATCTCCAGGCTGAAGCTAAGAAGAGGCGAAGCTGCGAAGAGGGCGATCAGTGCCAATCGCCAGGGGAGCGCAAGTTGGAAGAGGTCGCCGGCGGCAGAGGCAAGGAGAAAAGCTGCAAGAGCAAGTGCGACTCCGCTGAGCGCCATCCAAACGAAGATTGCTGGAACCATGGGGAGAGCGGTCAAGGGCGCAAGGAATGCCAAGGTGAACGGCGGGTAAACCGGGGCGTGAGCGTACCAGCTGACGGGTGGGACTACGCGATTGGCTTGGAACACGGCGGCGATGTTGTGGAAGTCGTAAGCGTTAACGTGATGACGGAAGCACTGGGCGGAGGCGTACAGGGTCTTGAAGTCGGAGGCCGAGGCCTGCCATTCTCTTGCGTGATAGCCCGAGAGGACGCTTCCGATTACCCCGGCGACGGCCAGGAACGAGGCGAGGAACTCGAGCCAGCCGGCTCCGCGGAAGGAAGTCGCGACGCGTGTTCGGTCCTGGCCGGGGGTTGTGTCGGGATCCTCCGTGGAGAGACGAGTGACTATGGTGGGCGGCATCGAGGTAGACGTTCGGTTACGGGTTAGTGGGTTCTGGACGAAACGACGTGCTTCTGGGTCAAGAAGTAGGTTTGGTCACGGCATTATTGGATCTCGTCAGGATAGAGGGTTTCTTCGTCGGCGGCGAGGGTGGCCTGTGAGGGAACGAAGTTGGGGTCCGGCTCAAAGAGGATGTCGCAATCGCGGTAGGAGAAGCTGAAGCGGGCGAAGCGATCTCCGCAGAAGCGGTGGGTTTCGCGGTACCCGTGGGCGCGCAGGTCAGCGGCAATCCGGTCGCGCGGCAGGAGCAGTTCCTGTCGGGGACTGAAGATTCGGCTTAGGGGCGCCCATTGATTGCGCATCTGTCCGGGTCCCTGGAACTCGGCGGTGAGAAGGACCAGGTCAGGGTGCCTGGCAATGACGCGAGCGTGATCGGGGTCCGGGTCGCCGCTCCAGGACCATTGCCAGTACGAACTTGGTATGTTCAGGAACGGATTGCGCTGGAAATATGGCTGCAATGAGACGGAGAAAAAGCTGAAGGCCGCGACTCGAGCCGACGGATGCGAAGCAAGCCAGGGATGCAACCACTGCGCGGTTTCGTGCCCGGGATCGTAGTTTGCCTGGCGATCGTTGGAGATGGAAGCCCAGGACCAGCCGCACTGCAAGGCAAGAACGAGGGCGAAGAGAAAGACGAACGATCTGTGAAGGGCGGGGTTGATGTGGTTAATCCGGGGCGATTCCGCCGCGAGCCAGATGGCGGCAACGAGCGCGATGAGCAGCATGCCGGCATGCTGGTCGGCGACCCACAAGACCTGTCCGTCGAGCAGAAGGATGATCCAGAGAAAGAGGAACCGAAGCCCCGCCAGCGCTTTAAGCCAGAGGATCAAGGTGATAAAGAAGAGGCAAGCGAGGAGGTTCGAGTTGGCGATGGGCCATGTCGCCTGGCTCGCGAGGCCGAGAAAGAATTCGAGCGCGGCACTGAAGATGGATTGCGGTCCGAGGTGTCCTTCGGGGTCGATGATGTCCCGGTGATTGACCTGCCAAGCGGTCCACAGGGCGGGGTGCGACAGGAGTGAGGGTTTGGCTGGTTCGGGATCCGGGTAGAGGTATGTGTCGGCGGCGGGCGCCGGGTAAAAGGGCGGGGTTACCCCGATGTAGCGCACCAGGAGCTGGTGGGCGGCGCTGTCTCGGACTGGGCCGGCAGCGGCGAAGTTGCCGTCCGGCGCGGGCAGGGCGGTGTAGGCAGCGATGGCAGCGAAAACGGCAAAGAGAGCGGAGGCGGCGCTCAGGCGGCGGATTTGCGGTCGGAGCGCAGACTGGCGATGGAGGCGATGCAGATAAAGAGCAATCAGGACAAGGGAGAAAAGAAAGCCCTGCACGCAGAGGTTTGCCAGCAGGCCGGCGACCAGGGCGAACCAGAGCGGATGTACTTTTCTGACAAGGAGCGCGCAGAGGGAAAAGGCGAGCAGTGCGAAGAGACAGTAGCTTCGGGCAATGACTGCGTACTGATAAACGAAGAAGAAGGTGAAGGGCAGCAGTGCGCGGAGGATGAGCGGGAACGGAGACCAGCGGAGCCAGACGAAGACCCCGGCGAAGGCGAATGCAGCTCCGAGCCAACCGATCTGGCTGTAGGTTCCATGCACAAGATGGAACGCGTGCAGGAGCAGATGCCAGAGAGGAGGCGCGCCCTCGTAGTGGAGACGATGACGGATGAGGCCGTAGGCGGAGCTGTCTCGAGCGATGAGCCAGGCCTGAGCTTCGTCACACCATTTTTCGTGGAGCGGCAGCGTGGTTGCTACGAGCAGTGCCCAAAAGGTAAGTAGGACGGTGTCGAAGCTGGTGAAAGTGTCTTTACGCCGCCAGGAGAACAGTGCCGTGGAGAGGGTGTGAAGGGAGCGCGTGCGATTCTTGGGGAGGTCGATGACTTTCGTTTCGGAGGTCAGGAAAGCCATTTCAGCATCCGGATGATGCCCATGGAGGCGGGCTTGCGGTGGGCGGAGACGTCGGTGCGGGCGGCGATCTCCTGGCGATTTTCGGAGTAGTACTCGTAAGCGCGGCGAAGCATTTCTTCGTTGGTGAGGGTGGGCTGCCAGCCGAGCTCACGCTTGATGCGGGTCGTGTCGAAGACGAAGGACTCGGCGATCATCTTGTAATGATACGGGCCGAGAGGCGAGATTTTGAGCTTGTGGGCGAGCTTCATGAGGAAG
>CAXUEE010000250.1:2002-5170 GCA_964249905.1 uncultured Acidobacteriaceae bacterium | reverse complement strand
GCCCCGGACCGGCCGCATGTATGCTCATCTTCATGAACAACGGGTTATCTGCGCGATGAAACTCCAACCGATCTCTGAATCGCCTCTGGAGATGGTAGGCACGCATGCAGTTACCGGAAGCTACACCGGAGGTAAAGCATTCTCCGGCCGGGGATAAGTCGCGGTCACGGTGGTCGAAATGCCGCCGCGAGGACGGAAGTCGCCTTTGACAATAGCCCATTGCGGGTCCGTCGCCTTGACGATGTCGTTCAAGACCTGGTTGACGATATTCTCCTGAAAAATACCCAGGTTGCGATAGTGAAAGAGATACTCCTTGAGCGACTTGAGCTCGAGACACTCCTTACGCGGCATGTAACGGATGATCAGCAGCCCGAAGTCGGGTAGGCCAGTCTTAGGACAGATCGAGGTAAACTCGGGATCGTCGATGAGAATCTCGTAGCCCGGAAACTGATTCTCCCAGACGTCAATCGAGGGAAAGTCGTGGTCAAGTCCGGAGGCGGCGTGGGTATCGGTATAGCCGGTGTGCTGGGTGCGCATACCTTTATTCTACTTTCTCCGGAGTGGGCGGTGAGGCCGTACTGGAGATGGCGCCCCAAAGCTTAGGCCTTTTGAACGCGGTTAGTTGCGCGGCGGAATATGGATAACAATGCCACTGGAAAGAGAGTAAAGCGGATAGTTGTGGCCGTACGTTCCGAATGACTCCAGTCCGCCGTAGCCGACCTCGAACAGACGGAAATCGAAGGCAGGCAGAAAATGCAGATCGAGCCCTGCAAAAACGTGGTACTCCAGACCATTCTGCGTCGGGATCCCGGGGCGAACGGGATTCGTTGGGTACACAATGCCGTTATACAGCGAATTAGTAAGCACACCGTAGTTGCTGCGCCCGAAGCCGACGGATCCTTGAGCATAAGGCTGAAGGATCTGAATCGGTGTGTGAAACGTGGCGCGGACGCCGCCTAGTCCGGCGTAGTGGATCGTTCCTGCACCGTCGGAGCTCGTCTGCGCTCCGCGCTTGCTTGTCTCGTAGACACCCCGCAGGTCAGCGGAGAGACGCGCAGGGCCGACCCTCCGAAACTCGTAGGATCCGCCCCCGGTGAACCCGATCGGATTGACGCTGTTCTTGTATGTGGTCGGAGACAGTGTGGCCAGGATAGGCGATGAGTTGATGCCGCTGATGCGGTCAACCGTGACAGTGCCGTAGACGCTGAACTGAGCATGAACAGAAGCGGCAAACGCAAAAACAGGAACCAGGCAAAATGCTTTCAGGATCATTGCCACTAGTCTATCGCGCGAAGCCGAGGGTGGAGGGAAGTAGCTCTGCAGATTCTATTCCGCTGGGAAGAAAGCCAGGAAGTGACATCCTTCCTGGGCCGGTGGACGAGGCCGTTTAGTTCCGGCGGCCAAGCGTCGGCTGGTCGCTTCCAGTCGAGTTCGGGTTAGGACTATTGCCATTGTTGCCCGCGTCGGCCCTGCGCAGGGTAGGTTTGTTGCCGTTGCTCTTATCGTTGATCTTGCGCTTGTTCTCAATGCGAGCGAGGCGGGACTTGACGTCGTCGAACTCGCTTGTCGTCACGATGTACTCCGGCCGGGACGGGAGAATAGTCGCAATCTCATCTTCGGCGGCATCGATGCGGCTGCCGGTCGCCGGATGATCGGAGAAGGCTTTGGCCAGGGTGCCGGGCTTGTGCTTCTCGAGCGCGTCGAGCTTCTCAAAGAGGGTCACAAAACTTTGCGGATCGTAGCCTGCCTTGTACATGTACTGCACGCCGAGATAGTCCGCCTCCGCCTCGTCCATGCGCGAGAACTTCAGAAACGAGATCGGAATGGCGAGCTGCGAAGCCTCATAGATACCGTAGCCGGTCCAGCTTCCCTGCGTCATGATGATCAGCGGGATGGAAGCGATCTGCGCGTAGTTCAGCTTGGTCTGCTGGCGCGCAGCGTGATGAGCGATTACGTGCGAGATTTCATGCGCCATGACGCCGGCAAGTTCAGCTTCTTCGTCGCAGTTCAGAATGAGGCCGGAGTTCACGTAGAAGAAGCCGCCGGGCAGCGCCATCGCGTTGATCTCATCGGAGTCGATGACCTTGATGGTGAAGGGAACTTTAGCGTCGGAGTTCTTGACCAGATTCTGGCCGACACGGTTCACGTACTCCACAATCACAGGATCGGTGACGAGGTGGGCGGACTTCTCGATCTCCATCGAGTACTGCTTGCCCACGCGGATCTCCCAGTCCGTCGAATACCAGTTGCCCATGCCGCGGCCGCCGATGTTGCGGGTCCCAATGGAGTTCACGTCATCCTCGCTGCCTGCCTTGATGTGCGGGTTCAACGCCTCGCCGGGGCTGGGGAGCGAATCGGTCTTGGGAGCAAGCGGCGTTCCGGTTGTGGAAGCCACGTCCGACGAGGAGCCATCCTCCGCCGGCCTGGGCAGGGTGCGCCGGCCGTCGACCGGCTTGGTGCTGGAGGCGTTCGGATCGGAGTTCGCCGTGGAGGAAGCGGTGCCCGGATCCGGAGTCGTCGTCGGGGCAGTCTGCGGCACAGGCGCGGCCTGCGGAAGAGTCGTCTGGTGTGAAGCTGGCGTCGTCGGAGAGGTCGTGGGGGGCGAGGGGGTTGGGTTCTGCGTGGGGCTCGGATTGCTGGCCGGAGCGGGAGTCTGGGCCTGGGCGAGGGGAGCAACCAGAACTGCTGCGAGACCGAGACGGGTGATGTGGCGCATGTAGGCTCCTGACGCGAGCCGCTTCCCTGCCGGAGGCAGCCCTACCTCATCTTAGACGCACTTTGCCGCCGAAGGACGCACTGGCGCGGAGAGCCCTCCCGTCTTATGGACAGGATCACCAGGTGTTGTACGTCGTTCCTTCGGTTGACACCTGCTGGGAGCCGGAGTGAACATCGTCGATGCCGGGGTCGGTCTCGTCAATGGTGGTGAGCACGTTGCCTTGATCGGCGATCCAGGTGTCGCTGCGATGCGTCATCGGGTCGACGGGCATCACCTTCATGTAACCGGAGGTCACAAGGTCATCGAGCGAGGTGGGCGCCTTGGTTTTGTCGTAGGTGTACTGGTCGATAGCGGAGCGAAGGGTATGTAGATCTTCGCGAAGAACAGCCTCCCGGGCGTGCTTCACGTTCGCGACGTAGGCCGGGATCGCGACCGTCGCGCCCGACGTTGAC
>CAXUEE010000250.1:0-1992 GCA_964249905.1 uncultured Acidobacteriaceae bacterium | reverse complement strand
GGTCCAGTATCGCGACTACGACCGACGCGACTTCCGGGATCGCGACCGTCGCGAGCACCCCGATGATCACCATCACGATCATCAGTTCGAGCAGGGTGAAGCCGGCGTCCAGCGTCCGGAGAGACTCGTGATGGTCCCGCCTGCATCTCAACGGCGAGATGTGGGGCACCTGATTCCGTGCTGCTGCAGTCCTCACCATGTGTTGTACTTTGTGCCGTCCAGCGCGGTTCCGGTGCTCTTGGAGTGGACGTCGAAGACGTTTTCCCCGCCCCAGGAGTCGGAATCGGCGTCGTCCTGCATCGCGCGCAAAGTCCACTCGGTGGAGCCTGTCATGGGATCGGTCGGGATCTTGCGCAGAAAGCGAACCTTCTTGGTTTGCACATCCACCCCGTCGACCAGAGTCTGGAGATCGGGAGGGTAGTTGAAGGAGTCGGTTTTGGTTTGAATGCCGCCCTTTTCGGCAGCGTCCTTATAGTGGTCGATCGCGTCGCGCATCTCCCAGAGCTCGCGGCGAAGCTGGCGTTCTTTCTCGCGCTTGACTTGAAAGCGCGCTACCGGCAGCGCGGCCGAGGCGAGCAGCGACAGAATGGCAACGGTGATAATCAGCTCAATCAGCGTCAGGCCGGCCTCCGGGTGCAAGGCCTGCAACATAGCCTCCGCCGGAGTTCGCGATCTGTGCTCGAGTGCTGGGAACGGCGCCATGGTCATTGGACGTGAACGATGGCCTGAGAGCCTACCGCCGGCACGCTGTTCTGTTGAGCGTCTTTCGCGCCGACCTTGACCAGAGTGATGCTGGAGTCGCCGGCAGCAGCGGCCTTGAACGTGAGCACGCAAAGATTGCCGCGGCCGTCCACGCCGGACGCATTGGGTGGCCGCGAGGTGGAGAGCACAACCATCCCGTTGCCTTCGTCGCGGTGCACGATTGCGGGAATCTGCCCGCCCTTCTGGAGAAAGTCGCCGATATCCACATTGACCAGCTGCAGCACTCGAGGGTCGTACTGCAACTGCATGGGAACGGAGTAGATATTGTGTCCGTTGTCGAGATTTACCGCGACCTGGAAGGTGCTGCCCACCCGCGGATTGGGAACGCTCGGTACAAGCTGGAGGCGAACCGCGTTCCCGGCAGGCGCGGCTGTAGCAGGGTTCGGCGTGCCAAGATTGTTCGTGCCGGAAGTGGCCGTGCCTGGATTCAGACTGGAGGCAGCAAGCGCGGCGGAAGGCGTCGGGATCGGCGGCTCGCCGGACTGGCGCATCTGCTGGATGGCCGCATTGGCGGCGTTCGCAGCCGTAACCGGAGTGGGCACGGGACGGGTGGCGAGCGAGCCGTCGTTCGGATCAACGGCGATGCGGGTATCGTCGCGACGCAGTTCGATCGCGTTGCCGGTTCCGGTATCGATCGCGGCGGTATTCAAACGCGTGATGACCGACTCACGCACGATGTGAGGAATGAGCAAAAAGACGATCTCGTCATCCTGGACCTCGCGATTCTGCGAGCTGAAAAAGTATTTCAGCAGCGGGATCTCCCCCAGGCCAGGCGTGCCGTTGACGCTGCGATTGTTCTGCTTGGTAAGAATGCCGGCAAGGATCGATGGCTCGCCGTCACGCAGCTGAACGGTCTGGTTCAGCACACGCTGCGCGATGATGGGTTCGGTGACGTTCGAAATGGTTACGTTGCCGTTCTGCTGAGAAACTTCGACCACGGTCTTAAGGGTAACTTCGCGGTCATAGTGAACTGTGGGCGTGATGTCGATATTGACGCCGACGTCAAGGTAGGTGAACTGAGTCTGGACACCGATGCTGGCGACGCCGGTCGACACGCCGGAATTGTAGCTCCCGGTTGCGATGGGGATCTTCTGGCCGATTTTAAGTGTGGCGCGCTGGCCGTCGGTGGCCCGGATGCGGGGGTTCTGGAGGACCTTAGTGTCCGTATCGGAGAGCAGCGCGTTGACGGTGGCGCCTGTAATGTTGACCGCGAAGTCGGTGGAGTTGAGG
>CAXUEE010000249.1:4808-5208 GCA_964249905.1 uncultured Acidobacteriaceae bacterium | reverse complement strand
CGTCTGGCCAATGGGGCGGGATCTCGCGGGCGTCGATCTCGTGAACGAGAGAGCCGTCGACGATGTACTGGGGCAGGACGACGGAGCCGAGCGAGCCGCGGGCGGGGTCGATGCCGCAGATGCCGGAGATCAGAATGTAGGCGTGTGTGAGGTCGAAGCGGGGGTCAAGGCCGAGCGCCATGACGGAGGCCGCGGCGCGGGAGGCTCCGACGCCGGTGATGCAGCCGAGGACGCCGGCTGCGCTGAGGTGGAGTGGGCGGTAGCCGGCGGGAAAGGCGAGTTGCTCGGTGAGGTGTTCGCGCTCGCGCCAGTGGTGGAGTTCGCCGGGCATGGGGCCGGCGTCGGGCTCGAAGGCGGTGAGGAGGATGGCGCGGATGGGGCGTGGGGCCATGGTGAAGCG
>CAXUEE010000249.1:4546-4798 GCA_964249905.1 uncultured Acidobacteriaceae bacterium | reverse complement strand
GGAGGAACAAGGATGCCGTGACCATGACAGGGATACGCGCGATGCCGGAAGGCGGTTCCTTGCCGTGGGCGCTAGACGCCTTTTTTCAGGGGTTCCCAGATGAACTTGTGGATCTGGAGGGAGAGCCGGGCGTCGACGCCGTCGGACATCATCCACTCGACGAGGGTGCGCGGGTCGAGGGTGGCGTTGTCAGTAGTTCGGAAGGGGCTCGGCGCCTTCGAGAAAGCCGGGCTGAAGAGGATACCGCCGACG
>CAXUEE010000249.1:0-4536 GCA_964249905.1 uncultured Acidobacteriaceae bacterium | reverse complement strand
ATGAAGGTGCGGGCGAAGTCGTAGTCTTCGCGCGTGCTAAGGACAAATTTGACTTCGTCGTTGGGGGTGAGGGCGTCGAGGTTTGAGAGGCGGAAGCTGTTGGCGGCGGCTCCGGCTCCGGGGCACTTGACATCGACGATCTTGTGGACGGCGCGGGGAACCTGGTCGAGGGGCCGCTCGCCGCTGGTCTCAATCATGAGGGTGTAGCCGCGGGCGAGGAGCTCGTCCATGAGAGGCAGAAGTTCCCTGGCCTGCAGCATGGGCTCGCCGCCGGTGAACTCGACGAGCTTGCACGGGGCGAGGGCTTCGATTTGGGCGAGGACTTCGGCCTGGGTGAACGGCTGGCCGCCGGTGAAGGTGTACTCGGAGTCGCACCAGGCGCAGCGGAGGTTGCAGCCGGCGAAGCGGACGAAGATGCAGGGCAGGCCGGCGAAGGAGGATTCTCCTTGTACGGATTTGTAAAGCTCGATGAGGTACATGCGATTAAATCACCAGACTTACGCCGGCGTGAGGAGCGGCGGCGAGGAGCTCGCGGTCAAAGGTGGCGAGGGGGAGTTTGAGGCGGATGGCCAGTTCGAGGTACACGGCGTCGTAGGCGGTGAGTTTATACTTGGCCATAAGGTCGAGGATGGGTAAAGGCGTAAGAGCAATGTGCCCGTCCGTCGTGAGATCCAGATCGGTAATCAGTTCGAGCGCAATGACGAGCTCTGCTTGTGAGATCTTTTGGTCGCGACGCTTGAGTCCAAGTTGATTGGCCACCTCGGTATGCCAAAACGGAGGAACCACTGCGCCGAATGTTTTTACCTGTTGCAGGATGGAGGCGGACGGGGGTGTTCCCTGATCTGGAAGGAGCCAGCAAAGTGCAACCGAAGCGTCGACGACGAAAGCCACTAGTACTTACGACCTTCAGCTTTTATGGCCTGCCAGTCCACAGCGTACGGGTCCTGTGTCTCGTAGTTCGGATTGCGGCTTTTCATCCACTGAATGTAGTCGTCGATGGTGCGCCCTGATTTCATAGGTTCAGATAAACGGTTCTGGCGGGTCTGCCAATCGGAAGCGTGCCGCGCAAGAACCTGCTGGGTAAGCTCAGCAGGCGTGATGCCCAGAGTCTTGCTCTCTCTTTCAAGAATCTGTTCTACGGCGGGGCTAAGTTCAAGCTGCATGCGGCTACCTCCTGGACTGAAGTATAGATCCTGAGTGCGTGGCTCCTGCGGCTACTCGTAGTAGCGGGCGAAGCTGGTGTCGGTTTCGTAGAGGGTGCAGTCCTTGACCTTGACACGGCCGTGGGTCATATCGTCGAGCTGGTTGGCGGTCTGGTCGAAGAAGTAGCGGGCGAGGTTCTCGGCCGAGGGATTGACGGTGTCGAACGGCTTGAGATCGTTGATCATCTGGTGGTCGAGGTAGTCGACGACCGGGCGCAGGACCTGCTTGAGGAGCTTGAAGTCGAGCAGGAGGCCGGCCTCGTCGAGTTCTGCGCCGCGCAGGGTGACGAAGACCTTGTAGTTGTGGCCGTGTGGGTTCTCGCACTTGCCGCGATAGTTGCGGAGGTAGTGTCCGGAGGAGAACCCGGCTTCGACGGTGACTTCGTACATCGGTGCTGATCCTTTTCTGGCGGGAGTACCCGGTGAGTCGCTCCGTGGGCGAAGGCAACGACCTACCGCTTATGCGCGAGTGCACAGCAGACAAGAAAAGGCTGCGAGCGTGACCGCCGCAGCCACTTTTCCGCTCAAGTTCGAGTATACCGGAGCCGATAAGGCGAAGTAGACCGGGAGGTCTGATCAGGACGGATGCAAGATCGAGCGATGGAGGGAGGAAACCTTATGGATAGGGGCGGCGGCGAGCACGGCGGTTCTCTTCAGCGCGACGCTCAGCTTGGCCGAAGAGCAGCGAAAGCGTGCCGGCGAGGGTAGCCAGGAGCGAGAGGACGAAGAAGGCGATGGACATGGTTTGCCAGAGCGCGACGTCGCCGGGTGAGCCGGGCTGCTGGGCGATGTTGGTGAACGACAGCGCGAGCGCGGCCAGACAGAAGAAGAAAAGGGTTGCGGCGAGGATGTAGAGATTGCGGCCCATGGCGTATGACGTGTCTCGTCCCAGAATAGCGCGGAGAAGAGTGCTCGGCGACAAAGACAGAACGGAATGGTTAGAATTGCGCTCGACGAAGAGGCTTGGTTTGGTTATGACAGCTCAGGGTTTGCAAGATCAGTTCGGCGCCAAGTTTGGCGTTTGCCGCTTTTTCGTTTTGGGCCTTGCTTGTGTTGTTTTGTGGACGGGACTGGCGCGCAGTCAGGCTCCGCATATGCTGAGCGCAGCAGAGCAGGCGCGGGTGGACGGGCTGGTAAAGAAGATGACGCTGGAGCAGAAGCTGGCGTACATCGGCGGGACAGGCTTTGCGATCCGGGCGGTGCCGGAGCTGGGGATTCCGGAGATACGGATGTCGGACGGACCGTATGGGACGAGGTCGAACGCCGGCTTTCCGTCGACGACCTATGAGGCAGGCGTGGGGCTGGCGGCGAGTTGGGATCGCGCGTTGGCGGCGCGGGTCGGCGCGGGGATTGGGAGAGATGCGCGGGCGCGCGGGGTGCACTACATGCTGGGTCCTGGGGTGAACATTTATCGCTCACCGCGCAACGGGCGCAACTTCGAATACCTGGGCGAGGACCCGTTTCTGGCCGGGCAAATGGCGACCGGATACATCACCGGGATGCAGGCGCAGGGAGTGAGCGCCACGGTGAAGCACTTCCTGGGAAATAACTCAGAGTATCTGCGGCATGACTCGGATACGGAGATGGACGAGCGGACGGCGCGGGAGATCTATCTGCCGGCGTTCGAGGCGGCGGTGAAGCAGGGCCACGTGGGCGCGGTCATGGATTCGTACAACTTGATCGATGGGCTGCATGCCAGTCAAAATCCGCACTTCAACATTGAAATTTTGCGCAAGGATTGGGGCTTCCAGGGTGTGCTGATGTCCGACTGGGACGCAACCTACGACGGAGTGGGGGCGGCCAATGGCGGTTTGGATATCGAGATGCCGAAGGGCAAGTTCATGAATGCGAAGAACCTGGAGCCGGCGATCCAAGCGGGCACGGTTTCCGAGGCGGCGATCGATGAAAAGGTACGGCGGCTGCTCTCGCTTTCGATGAGCTTTGGGTGGCTGGACCGAGATCAACGGGACACGTCGATCTCTTACCTGGACGAGCAGAATGGGGCCGCGGCGCTCGACTCGGCGCGCGAGGGAGCGGTGCTGCTGAAGAACGCGGGCGACCTGCTTCCGCTGGATAAGACGCGGGTGAAGACCCTGCTGGTGGTGGGTCCGGATGCGTATCCGGGAGTGGTGGTCGGGGGTGGAAGCGCGGGCGTCGTGCCGTTCCGTCATGTGAGTGCGTATGAAGCCCTGCAGGCGAAGATGGGCCCCGCGGCGAAGGTGGTGTATGACCCGGGCGTGCCGTCGATGACGGAGTTAGCCAAAGACACGCAGATGCGGACGGCGGCGGCGGGCGGCAAGGAGGGCGTGACGCTGGAGGTGTTCGCCGGCGCAACGCTGCAAGGCTCCCCCGCAGCTTCGGTCGTGGTGCCGCAGGTGGCGCTTTCCGGGTTGAATTTCAAGACGTACCTGGGCGATGTGGACGCGGTGTTGCCGACACTCGATGCGGCGCCGGACAAGCGGGTCTCGCCCCGTCTGACGGGGTATTATGAGGCTCCCTCGGCGGGGCGTTATTTGCTGGTGCTGGAGGCGTCGGGCGAGGGCTCGGGCAACCGGGTGATTGTCGACGGCAGGCAGGTGATCGACGACTGGACCCTGGTACGGGCGTTTCAGCCGTGGGTGGGTGTGGACCTGACGGCCGGCATGCACAAGGTGGTGGTGGAGGAGTGGCAGAAAACTGCTCTGGGCGGCCATCTGCGGTTTGCGATCGTGAACGAGAAGAAAGTAGTCAACCCGCTGGCAGTGAAGATGGCGCAGCAGGCGGACGTGGTCGTGGTCGAGGCTGGGTTTCAGCAGGACAGCGAAGGCGAGGGTGGGGATCGGACGTTTGCACTGCCGTTTGGCCAAGACGAGCTCATCCAGGAGATGACGAGAGCGAACCCGAAGACGGTGGTGATGGTGACCTCCGGGGGGAACGTGGACTCGGCGCGATGGATCGATCAGGTGCCGGCGCTGCTCGAGACATGGTATGCGGGGCAGGCTGGCGGCACGGCGCAGGCAGAGATTCTGTTTGGCGAGGTCAATCCTTCCGGGCACCTGCCGGCGACGTTTGAGCGGCAGGCGGAGGACAATCCGACGTTTGCGCACTATTTTCCGGAGGGCGATTCGAAGCGGGTCGAGTACAAGGAAGGAGTTTTTGTTGGGTATCGCGGGTATGAGAAGAGCGGGGTGCGGCCACTGTTCCCGTTTGGCTATGGGCTGTCGTACACGACGTTTCAGTTTGCTAATTTGAAGGTGGCTGTTTCAGATGAGGGCGACCAGATCAAAGGAACGGCTACGTTCGACGTGACGAACACGGGCAAGCGCAAAGGGGCGGAGGTGGCGCAGCTGTATGT
>CAXUEE010000248.1:0-5235 GCA_964249905.1 uncultured Acidobacteriaceae bacterium | reverse complement strand
CCCCGCCACGGGAGCGGCCCCGCCCGGAGCAGCAGCAGCAGTCGCGCTCCGAGGTGCTGCTCCCTGCCCCTGAGCCTGCCTCCACCAGCAAAACAAAAGCATCGATAAGGCAGTGCCGCTCAACCAGGCCAGAAACAGGGGGCGGCCAGAGCGTGGACGAGACACAGTCGAAACAGGCACGGAGAACTCCTCGGAGATACAAAATCATGCAAAGTAATCTTCGAACTATAACTGACCCGGCCTTTTTCAATAAATAGAAAGTCTTCGCTGCGGCTGTGAGTACACTACGAAGGAATATCGTCACAAAAATCATAGAGGCAGGGCAAGCATGTCGCAGCTCGACCGGCGGGAGTTTCTTAGAACGAGCGCGGCGCTCAGCGCGTCCGCAGCAGCATCAGCCGCCATTGGCTTTCCGCTGCAGGCAGGCGGCCAGCAGGAGACCGGCTCACCACTCACCAGCCTCACCCTTATCGAAGCCTCGCAGCGCATGCGCGAGCACCAGCTCACCTCGGTCGCCCTCACGGAGGCCTACCTCGACCGCATCCGGATCTACAACCCCAAGCTGAACGCCTTCATCACCGTCATGCACGACGACGCGCTCGCCCAGGCGCAGGCACTCGACGCCGAAGGGAAAGCAGGCAAGTTCCGCGGCCCGCTCCACGGCCTCCCTATCGTCCTCAAAGACAACATCGACACCGCCGGCACACGCACCACCGCCGGCAGCCAGGTCTTCGACGACCGCATCCCCGACGAAGACGCCTTCGTCACCGCACGGCTCAAGCGCGCCGGCGCCGTCATTCTCGGCAAGGCCAACATGCACGAGTTCGCCATGGGACACACCTCGGCCTCCACCTACTTCGGCCCGGTACGCAATCCCTGGGCGCCCGACCACACCCCCGCAGGCTCCTCCGGCGGCTGCGCGGCCGCCGTCATCTCCGATCTCTGCGCCGCCGCCGTAGGCACCGACACCGGCGGCTCCGTCCGCATGCCCGCCGCCTACTGCAGCATGGTCGGCCTCAAGCCCACCTACGGCCTCGTCTCCATTCGCGGCATCGTCCCGCTCACCTACTCGCTCGATCACTGTGGCCCCATGACCAGGACCGTCGAGGATGCCGCCCTTCTGCTCAACGCGCTCGCCGGCTACGATAAGCTCGATGTCGCCAGCGTCGAGCACGCGCCCGAAGACTACACCCAAACCATGAAGCAGCCCGTCGCGAAACTTCGGCTCGGCATCCCCCGCGCACCGTACTTTGACCGCCTCGACTCCGAGACAGCCGCCGCCGTCGAAGCCGCCATCGCCATCCTCGGCAAGCTCACCGCAAGCTGTAAAGATTGCCACCTGCCTTCCACCGGAGGCTTCTCCGCCCTCGCGCTCAACGGCGAAACCCAGGCCTACCACCAGCTCCTTTATCGCCGCGATAAACAAGGCTATTCCCTCAGCATCCGCCGCTCGCTCGAGACCGGCGTCAAATCCCTCGACGACGTGAGCGAAGAACCCTGCTCAGAAAAAGTCACCGACTACATCCTCTCCAACTGGGAGCTCATCAAGATGCGCAGAACTATCGATGACGCCTTCACCGACTTCGACCTCGTCGCGCTGCCCACCATGCGTCTGCTTCCGCCCACCATCAACGAAGCGCTCAGCCGCGAAGAAGACCCCAAGCCGCGCGAGCCCGAGATCGACAACAACTGCCGCCCTTTCGACGTCTTCGGCATCCCGGCCATCTCCATCCCGTGCGGCTTCTCGAACACCGGCCTGCCCATCGGCTTAATGATCGCCGGTCCACGCTTCTCCGAAGGCCGCGTCCTCGCCCTCGCCCACGCCTACGAGCAAGCCACGCAGTGGCACCTCAAGAGGCCGCCTCTCAGCCCCAACATGGTTATCCCACCGGTAAACCGCAAATAATTCATAGGCGCCCTGTCCACGCATAACTCACGGGCGCGCCCTGTCTGACTTAGCTAAAACCAGGCATCCTGCCGCGTGGGCCACGGTTGTCATTCTGGCGAAGCCAGAATCCCCGTATACGTCTTTGCTGTTGCCTGTTCTAAGCATTGAGCACTTTCTTTTTAGCTAGAGCATCCCAAAGCGAGTTGTCCTCTTCGCCAATGACGGAGGATCTTCTCTTACCAGGACAGCCCCACTCACAGCACAATGCTTTAGAGCTGATGAGCTCTTGCCGTATAGCCATTTCTTGTTGTCATCCCGTCAGGGATCTGCTTCTGTCTTTGTCGTTGCAGCTTTCCCTACACCATCAGCTATTTCGCTCTAGCGCCCAGCAACGTTAGACTAAGAACACTCACATAAACCTTAAAACAGCTTTACTTCTCGAAATAAACCCACCTAGGCCTGAGCTAACTTGAAAATCATCGCAGACTTACTCTCCGTGACACCACGAGTAGGCGTTCCTCCTGCGGAAATCGATCCTACGCCCTGGGCAGCCACCTTGTTCACTTCGCCGGTAACGGCGCTACGTTGACCTGATAGTAGGAAATTACCCGTTGCTTTGCCTCTTCCCACGCTTTGTCCCACTGATCCGCAGGCATCTCCTTCGGCAAGTCGCAAGAGCCCCCTTCGGCGCAAATCACGCGTTTTAAACCGAAGGCAGTCGGCCAATGGATGTCGTACTGAGTGTTGTTTCTATCACGATCAGCAAGCGCTAAACCGAGTTGGACAGACTTTCTGGCCAGGTCTGGATTTCCTTTCATGAATTCCTTGAACTTGTCGCTCATCGTTGCACCACCGACCAGAAAAGTCCGCACAAACAGCTTGTCCTTACTTACAATTTCAGCGCGGCCGGAGGCAGAGCCGAACCGCAAAGCGTCATACCACCCCAGGGCGGCATTTATTCTCACAAGAATCAGTGTCTTTTCAACTCCCTCTTTTGGAGCATAGAAGAAGCCCAGAATATCCATGTTCTCCATCGGAGTTCGAGCCAGGGGTTGTGTTTCAAATTGCGTAAGAACTGCGTCCAGTTCCTTCCGTGCACCGGGGTCTCCCGCATTCACCTCTTTGACAGCTCTCGAAAATGCTGCGCTTCTCGCCTGCCAGGGCTGTTGAGGAAGTACGACGTTGGTTCGCGGGCCGGGTAGAGATACGCCTGGAGGATTACCGTCCTTCGATTGAGCGCAAGCGACGGCCGCCGCCAGATAGAAAAGCAGGACCCACGACTTCACCAATCTCATGGGGTCTCCTCTTCGCATCGTGCTTTCGCCGTCCTGGATCGGCACGATCTCATACTCTTCGCCAGGTCCTACTCCCCGCGATACCCAAGAATAGGCTTCTGCCCCGCCGGAATCGGCGACTCATACGTCTTCCCCGCCAGCTTCTTCGCAAAATCCGCCTTCGCCGCCTCGACCAATCGCGGCTCGGCAAACAAATCCGCCGCGGTCAGCGCCAGGGCCTTCGCCGCGATCACCATGCCGTCCTGCCCAATGCTCATGCCCGCCGAAGCCGCGGCCTGCCACGTGTGCGCGGCCACGCCCGGCACAAACGTCGCCGCGCTGAAGCCGATCGTCGGCACCGTCCAGCTCACATCGCCTACATCGGTCGAAGCCGAAGGCTGGTTCGGATCGTAAGGCTTCAGCGGCTGAATCTCCTTGGTCAGGTCCAGGCTCCCCGCCCCGTCCGGAGGCAGCGTCTTCTGCAGCGCCAGCGCAAACTCCTTCTGCGACGCGTCCATCGTGTACCCGCCCACTTCCTCCAGGTTCTTTTGCGCCTCCGCCGCCAGCGCGTCGTTGCCGATGATGTTCGCATCGCTGCCGATATTGCGCACCTCGAGCGTCGTGCCGGTCATCAGCGCCGCCCCTTGCGCAATCTTGTTGATCCAGTCCCAGATCCCGTTCAGCGTCGCATTCGACGGACTGCGCGCCATCAGGTCCATCTCCGCCAGGTCGGGCACTACATTCGGCGCCACGCCTCCCTTGTCGATCACGTAGTGCACGCGCGTGTTGCTCGGCACATGCTCGCGCTTAAACTCGACGCCGTTGCCCATCAGCATCACCGCATCGAGCGCCGAGCGCCCGCGGTCCGGAGCCATCGCCGCATGCGACGCCACTCCATGAAACGTAAACTTCGCCGAAGTCACCGCCAGCGCCCCGCCGTTGTTCACGCTGTTGCGGTCGGCCGGATGCCAATGCAGCACCACATCCACATCCTTGAACAGGCCGTCGCGCACCATGTACACCTTGCCGGAGCCACCTTCCTCGGCCGGCGTCCCGTAGAAGCGCAAGGTGCCCGCAACATGGTTCTTCAGCATGTACTCCTTCACCGAGACCGCCGCCAGCGCCGCGCCAGCGCCCAAGAGGTTATGCCCGCAGCCATGCCCCGCCGCGCCGCTCACCACCGGATCCCGCTGCGTCACAGGCTGCTGCGACAAACCAGGCAAAGCATCGAACTCCCCCAGAATCGCGATCACCGGCTTACCTTCGCCATAACTCGCCACAAAGCCCGTAGGCTCGTCGGCCACCCCAGCCTTCACGAGAAAGCCCGCCTCTTTCAACTGCGTCTGCAGCAGTGTGGAGCTCTTGTTCTCGTGGTAGCCCAGTTCAGCAAAATCCCAGATCTGCTTCGAGATCTGCTTATACTGCCCGGCATGCTCATCCACGATCTTCTCCAGTTGCGGATGCGCTGCGGTTTGGGCCTGGGCAAAGCAAACCGCGAGTCCGAGCGCCGAAGCCGCTACCGAGAAAAACGAAAAACGCATCGCATGCTTCTTCATAAGCAAATCTCCTCTGGCGATCGCGCTGAACCGCTTCCCAGCCAAGCACTTCCAGCGCAAGCGTTCGAAAATTGACAGGATATGAATTCGATATTACAACCGAAGCACGACGGCGAAAATCAAGCACTTGCAGAAACAGCGCTTCTTCTTCTCGCTGTGGCTCCTTTCGCAGGAGTCTGCGTTCTCGACCTCGTCGCTTTGTCCGCTTGACTCACGCTTGCGCCTCAAAGAAGACCGAGTCACTCCAGCCTTTCCCAAAGGATCACCTATGCGCCACATCGTCGCCTGCTCCTTGCTCCTCGCCAGCTCCGCCTACGCCATCGACGCCGGCACCGCAGCACCTCTGCGCGGCTACACTCCCGAGCACTCCACCGCCGAAGTCCAGTGGGAAGACAAGTACCGCGCCCTGCCCGATCCCGCCCACATTCGCGAAAACATGCGCCGCCTTTCCGCGCGCCCGCACCACGTCGGCTCCCCGTACGACAAAGACAACGCCGAGTGGCTCCTCGCGCAGCTG
>CAXUEE010000247.1:3353-5235 GCA_964249905.1 uncultured Acidobacteriaceae bacterium | reverse complement strand
GACATGATGGACTGCGTCCTGCCGACGCGCGCCGGACGGCATGGGCTCGTGTTTGCGCGTGAGGGCGGCGCACTGGTGCGCATGAATATCAAGAAGCTTGAGTACGCCGAGGACCAGGGGCCAATCGACGCGGAGTGCGGCTGCGAGACCTGCCGGCGCTACACGCGAGCCTATCTCCGGCACCTGTTCTCTTCCGGCGAGCCGCTGGCGGCGACCCTGCTCTCAGCCCACAACCTGGCGTTCTACCTGGACACGATGGAGCGGGTGCGAGCCGACCTTGCGGCCGACTTGCATCCTAGGATTTGAAGCGGGACTTGCAAGGAGAGCGATGGAAGCGGAACAGGATCGGCTGCGGCGTTTGTATGCGGAGATGGGCGACGAACATTTGCTGGACATGGCTTCGGAGCCCGAGGACCTGACGACAGATGCGCGCATGGCGCTTGAAGCGGAGCTTCGGCATCGCGGATTGCAAACGCATGCACGGACTCCGGTGCGCGAGGGTATAGACGGCAAGGTAAGCGTGCCGGCAGACGATACGAAGGAGCGAGCCTACGCGTTCGGGGCAGGGATCCCGGGAGTAGTACCGGCGAGCGGGTCGGCGGTCGAAACCGCGCTGGAGCCGGGTGGCGAGGTGCGGCAGGGGATGTCCGCGCTGGTGTCGCTTTCCGATGGTCATGAGCTGACGCGGGCATGCGAGGCGCTTGAAGCGGCGAGCGTCGGGTTTGCGATCGAGGAGATTGCCGGCGACGCAAGCATGGGGACGCCGTCGCGCTACGAGATCTGGGTCAACGCGGGCCAGGGGGGCGTGGGCCGTGCCGTGCTGCAGGAGAAGCTCGGGCTGTTTCCCCCGGCGGAAAGCTTTGCCGAAGGAGGCTTGGCGCCCACGGAAGGCGACCTCGTAGTCGGTGAGTTCGAGACCGCGGCCGAGGCGCAGCGGGTGAGAACGATGCTGGTCGAGGCGGGATTTCAGGCCAAAGTCGAGGGGGAGCATGCCGGTTCAGGAGTGAGTGTGCTGGTGCCAGCCCGGGAGCAGGAGACTGCGCTGGAGGTATTGGCGGCACGGTTAGGGCTGGGGTGAGGACGTATGCTGTCTTCGGCCAGGAAGAGGAGATGCATGCGTTGTCCTAGTTTGTCCCTTACCTTTCTCGCGATCTTCCTGCTGAGAGGATTCGCTCTCCCTGCGCAGAGTCAAGCCGATCAGGATCTGATCAAGCAGGCACGTTCCCTCTACGTGACTCCCACTTCGCGACCCGCTTACATCGCGTGCGACGCAACGACCGACGCCTTTGCAGAGGAGGCCAGCCTTCCACAGACGGAAGCTTACCGACGCGGGCTGGAAGCGGTCAAGACGTTGAAGATCACCTTTGTCACACGAGGCGCCGCGCAGACCGAGGTCACGGTGACAGGGAACACTGTGCTCGCGCGGCAAAAGGAGGCGGTTCGGCAGCAGATCACCTCCTTTTTCCATGAGTATTGGTCGATGTCCGATGGACGGCTTCTTCCTGGCACCAGGCAGCCCTTCGATCTCGTCTCCACTCCGGCAGGCTACGCTGTCACATTGCATACCAGGGAGGGTAAGGGCGACACGATCGAGATGGACAGCTCTTACCTGGTTACCGGGGCACATGGCGTAAGAGGCACGTCGTACCTGGACGTCACGGCCAAGTTTGTGAAAGAGAACGACGGGCTGCTCCATCTTCACGGCGCAGTGCTTGACGACAAGGTCGGGCAATCGAGGATAGTGCTTGAGCTGGGCCTGGATTACCAGCAAGTAGCCGGCTTTTATGTCCCGCAGCACATTACGTTGGCTTTGCCCGGAGCGCTTGGCTACGCTTACACCTTCCATGAGTGCAAGGTTTTCAACCAGGCGAACGCACCGGCT
>CAXUEE010000247.1:2559-3343 GCA_964249905.1 uncultured Acidobacteriaceae bacterium | reverse complement strand
CCGGCTCCCGCGCCGCCGGAAGCGCAGACGCCTGGAGAGAAGCCACCGAGCTCTCCTTTGCAGGGGGACTCCAGTTCTTGACTTCAGGTGAGCGGTACGCGATGCTAAGAGGCTGACGCTTGTGTTGGCAAAGTCTTTTTGGGCTTTACCGCATGACGTTCGTCGAGGTTCAGTGAACGTTTTAGCGATGTGGCTGCAGTTTTCGGGTGGGTCGGGCGGCGTGCTGGGAAGCTTTGGTGGGCTGGCCCTGCCTCTGGTCTTTATCGCGGCCATGTATTTCCTGATGATCGCGCCGAACCAGAAAAAACAGAAGGCCTGGCAGGAGATGCTGAATGCGCTGAAATCCGGCGACCGGGTGACCACCTCAGGCGGGCTGCGCGGCGTGGTGCTGCAGGTGCGGGATGACGTAGTGGTGGTGCGGGTGGCTCCGGACAACCTCAAGATGGAGTTCGTCAAAAGCGCCATCGCGGCCGTCACGACCGAAGAAACAGCGACAAAGGCCTGACGACACGTTAGACTTGAACGACACACGATCAGACTGTTCGTGGGCTTGAACGCCAAGGCTCAGCGGACGGGACAGGAAGAGAACGGGCGCGGGCCGGATCATCTCAAGCGGCGGCGCCCAATTCGACAATCATGGGCAAGAATCCTGCCACCAAATTAGCTATCATCCTCGTCGTTCTGTTGTTCTTCATCTACGGCATCGTCGGCATTCCGCACGCAACCGGCCGGGGCTTCGGTGACACGCTCAAGACGGCCATCGCGAAAAAGATTCACCTAGGGC
>CAXUEE010000247.1:1743-2549 GCA_964249905.1 uncultured Acidobacteriaceae bacterium | reverse complement strand
GATCTGCAGGGTGGCATCCACCTGGTGTTGCAGGTGCATGTCGAGGAGGCGGTCGTTTCGGCGACCGACCGCGATGTCCAGCGGCTCCAATCCGAGCTGGCGACGGCGGGCGTGACCGCAGCGACAGTCACGAAGCCCGACCCAAAAGACCATCCCGAGATCATCACCATCGCGGGCGTCACCGCGGCGCAGAACGGCCAAGTACGCTTCCTGGTGAACGGAACCGAATACGCCGGCTACGAGGTGGCCGGGCAGCCGGACGGCAGCCTAAAGCTGACCATGAAACCCTCGGCGATCAAGGATCTGGAGACGCGAACGCTGAACACCTCGATCGAGACCATCCGCCAGCGCGTGGACTCGCTGGGGGTGTCGGAGCCGACGATTCAGCAGTACGGGCTGGGCGAGAACCAGATTCTGGTTGAGCTTCCGGGGCTTGACGATCCGTCGCGGGTGGAAGATGCCATCCAGTCGACCTCGAAGCTCGCCGTCTATGCCGTCGCCGGCGGGCCGTATGAGAGTGAGCAGGCAGCCCAGACGGCGCTGCCCGGCGGCGTGCCTCCGGACGAGACGCTGGTGCACGGCAACGCCACGCCCAATGCTCCGGACCAGGTCTGGCTGTTGAAGCGTGCAAGCGAGGTCGAAGGGACCGACTTCCGCGATGCGCAGGGTGGCACGGACATCAACGGCCGGCCAAACATCAAGTTCACGCTGACCACCGAGGCCGGCGACCGCTTCTATAAGTACACGTCGGCGCACTCGCGGCAGAGCGCGGAGCCGGGGCAGATGGCCATTGTGCTCGGCAACAA
>CAXUEE010000247.1:0-1733 GCA_964249905.1 uncultured Acidobacteriaceae bacterium | reverse complement strand
GCAACAAGGTGCGCGAGGTTGCCGGGATCGAGAGCGCGATCCGCGACCAGGGCGAGATTACCGGCAGCTTCACGCAGACCGAGGTCGACAATCTTTCGCTCATGCTGCGGACAGGCGCGTTGCCGGCCTCGATCGAGTACCTGGAGACCCGCACCGTAGGGCCCAGCCTGGGTGCGGCCAGCATCCGCCAGGGCGTGATCGCGGCGCTGGCCGGCATGCTCGCAGTGATGGCCTTCATGCTGATCTACTATCGCGGGTCGGGTGTCAACGCGGATCTGGCGCTGGTGCTGAACCTGATCATTCTGCTCGGGTTTATGGGCTACAGCCACGCGGTGCTGACGCTGCCGGGAATCGCGGGCGTCATCCTGACCATCGGTATGGGCGTCGACTCAAACGTGCTCATCTTTGAGCGTATTCGTGAGGAGCTGCGCAACGGGCGGACCGCGGCGGCGGCAGTCAAGGAAGGCTTTGCGCACGCCTGGATCACTATCGTCGACACCCACGTCACCACGATCGTGTCGGCCGTCATCCTGCTCATGTTCGGCACCGGGCCGGTCAAGGGATTTGCGGTGACGCTGATGGTTGGGCTCTTCGCCAACCTGATTACGGCCGTCTTTGTGTCGCGCATGATCTTTGACTGGCACCTGCAGGGCAGGGAAAAGACAGCGGCGCTGTCGATCTAAAAGAGAGCAGGCGGCTGCGGCTGTCCGGCATGGCTGTTCAGGGATTACGGAGAAGTATGGAACTGTTTCGGCAACCAAACGTCGACTGGCTCGGCAAAAAGTGGTACTTCCTCGGTTTCTCGCTAATCTTTTCGGTGGCGGGTATCTTGAGCCTCTTGTTCTGGCACCATCTGCCGCTGGGCGTGGACTTTTCCGGCGGAACGCACATCCGCGTCGGCTTTACCGCGCCGGTGAATGAGGACCATCTACGCTCGGCGTTTGATCGCGCCGGCATCCGCAACGCGACCATCCAGCGCATCAGCCCCAAGCCGGGAGACGTGCCGAACCAGGAGATCATCGCGCTGCCGCAGTCGACCGCGACCGACGCAAACCATGACGCGGGGCGCTCGGAGGTTGAGAATGCGCTGCGGGCGGGCTACCACGACAGCGGCTTCGAGGTCCTGCAGGTCGACATCGTGGGGCCGACTGCCGGCAAGCAGCTGCAGAAGCAGGCGCTCTGGGCGACCATCTATTCGCTCATCGGCATGCTCGTCTATCTGTGGTTCCGCTTTGAGCTGATCTACGGCGTGGCGGCCGTCGTGGCGGTTTTTCATGACACGCTGATTACCATCGGCGCGTTTTCCCTGACTAACCAGGAGATCACCTTGACGGTCATTGCGGCGATCCTGACGCTGATCGGCTACTCCATGAACGACACGGTCGTGGGGGTGGCCCGTTTCCCCGCCCACCGGGGGATGGGCCCGCGCGCAAGCCTGAGCGCGGTGGTCAACCGCAGCATCAACCAGACGCTGAGCCGGACAGTCTTGTCTTCCGGGCTGACGTTTCTGACGGTCTTGTCGCTCTACCTGTTCGGGGGCGAGGTCTTGCACGGCTTTTCGTTTGCGCTGGTGGTCGGCATCCTGATCGGGACGTACTCCTCGATCGCGGTCGCGGCGCCCATGCTGGTAGCGTGGCAGGATGCCCGGGCGGCCAAGGGCAAGGCTGCGGCGAGCTTGCCGGCAGGGCGGGTGCGGGCCTAGCGGCGCCCGGGGTGTGGCAGATTTGTTGTAT
>CAXUEE010000246.1:1492-5330 GCA_964249905.1 uncultured Acidobacteriaceae bacterium | reverse complement strand
GCAAGAAGGTGTGCAAGTTCTGCACCGAGAAGATCGACGCCATCAGCTACCGCGACGTGCGCCTGCTGCAGGGCTTCGTCGCCGAGCGGGGCAAGATCGTTCCGCGCCGGCTGACAGGCGTCTGCACCCGCCATCAGCGCCGCCTTTCGCTGGCCATCAAGCAGTCGCGCAACATCGCCCTGCTGGCCTTTGCGAACCGCTTCTAACTTTCCCTCGCGGCTGGACTAAACCCGCGCAAAACATTCGGAGATCCATCATGGAAGTCATCCTCAAAGAAGATGTCCAGAAGCTCGGCAACCGCGGCGACGTGGTCAAGGTCGCCGATGGCTATGGACGCAACTATCTCCTCCCCGGCAAGCTGGCGATTGAAGCCACTGCCGCCAACAAAGCCGTCATCGAGCAGATGAAGGCCTCCGCCATCCGCAAATCGGCTAAGGAAAAAGCGCAGTCCGAAGAACTCGCCCGCACACTCTCGCAGGTCGAGCTGAGCTTCGAGCGCAAGGTCGGCGAAAACGATCAACTTTTCGGCTCGGTGACTTCAGGCGACATCGCCCAGCAGCTCGAAGCGAAGGGCTACACGGTCGACCGGCGCAAGATCGCGCTCGAAGATCCGCTCAAACAGCTTGGCGAGTTCCACGTGCCGGTCAAGCTGCACCGGGATGTTACCGCACATGTCAAGGTCACCATCCACTCCGACGCTCCGGAAGCAGCAGCCGTTTCGGCCTAACCTCCAAACCGGGTGCCCCAGGTCTCGCGTTTGAGACCTGGGGTTTCCTTTTGCAGTACCGTAGAACTTATGCAGCTCGATGCCTCCAGCCTTCGCGTGCTCGGCGCCTTGATGGAGAAGGAGATGACGACTCCTGACCTCTATCCGCTGACGATCAACGCGCTCATTGCTGCATGCAACCAGCGTTCCAGCCGCGACCCGGTCATGGACCTGTCGGAAGACGAGGTGCGCACCGCTCTTCACACATTGCAGGATCTGGAACTTGCCGTGCCGGCCCGTGACTCCGGCCGCGCTGCACGTTATGAGCACCGCATCCGCACCGTGCTCAACCTGCGCCGGGACGAAACAGCCGTGCTTTGCCTGCTTTCGCTGCGCGGACCGCAGACGCCGGGTGAGCTGCGCAGCCGATCGGACCGGATGCACAGCTTTGACGAACTGGCTTCCGTGCAGGCGACGCTCGAGCGGCTGGCGGCCCGAGACACGCCGCTCACGGCCGCGCTGCCGCGAGCTCCCGGTTCTCGCGAGGTCCGCTGGACGCACCTGCTGGGAGCGCCAGGCGCGAAGCCGGCGCACGCTGCGCCTCTGGGTGCGGAGCCCGCGGGGCAAGAGGCTCTTGAGGAGCGTGTTCGCCTGCTGGAAGAAAGGCTGAGCCAGCTCGAAGCGAGACTCGCGGAGGAGCGGATTCCTCATGCGGAGAGCTCGTAGCGTATGTCTCTCGCCGGGATCTCCGTGCTGAACTCCCGGCTCATCTCTGCTCGCGAGGAACACTCCGCTTCCCGGCGCAGCCCGCGCCGCGACCTTGCCGAGCTTGCAGTCGGCTACGCGCTCATCCTTCTGGTCATCTGGACTCCGCGTCCTTACCAGCGCGTGCTGTACCTGATCGCAGCGTTGTTCCTGGCAGTCGTTGTGTGGAGCTCCTTTCACAGTTTCTCCGCGATGGGCCTGCGGACGGTCAATCTTTGGCGCTCCTTGTGGTGCTTTGGGATGGCGCTGGTGCTTGCGGCAGCCGTGGTGCTGGTCTCGGCGCACCGGCATGCGCTGCACCCGGTCGGCGGCCCGCTGGAGTTCCTGAGGCGCTACTGGGGCTACGCGCTTTGGGCCTTCGTTCAGCAGATCCTTTACAAGACTTCTTCCTGCGGCGCTTCCTCGCTCTCCTTCCGGGCCGCCCGCATGCCGCTGCCCTGGCTGCGGCGACGGTCTTTGCGGCCGCCCACCTGCCCAATCCCGTGCTGACGCCGGTGACGTTTGTCTGGGGGCTGCTGGCGTGCCTGCTCTTCCTGCACTACCGCAACCTCTTCCCGCTGGCGTTGACCCATGCCCTCTTCGGCATCGTGCTGGCGACGGCGATCCCCGGCCCGGTAATCCGCAACATGCGTGTGGGCCTCGGTTACCTGACGTATCCGGCCACCCACGGAAGGCATCAGCGCAGGAATGCGCCCCACACGGTGTCTACGCAGGCGTGCGTGAGTGCGGAGGCAGCCACGCGCCGCTCCTGACGCCAGGCCCGGCCGTAGAACACTCCCGCGATGGCGGCCAGCAACACGTACCGCCAGTTGAAGTGCAGCGCGCGCTTGTTGAAGTGTGACAGGCCGAAAAGCACGGCGGTCACGCCCAGCGCAGGCCATCGGCCTAGACGCCGCTCCAGCAGATTCTGCAGCCATCCGCGGAAGAAGAGCTCCTCCGGCACGGCGATGAAGAGGAACGTGAATGCCCACGCGCCCAGGATCGGCAGCGGCCGCGGCAGCACCCGGTGCAGATGCAGAAAGCCGGTAGCCAGTCCCAGCGCGATCGCGAGCGGCGTGTAGAGCAGAAACTCCCGCAGCCCAATCTTCAGGTCCGCGAGCCGCAGCCGCAGATCGAAGCCGACCCCCTCCAGGCCGCGCACAACGCCGAGGCCCCAGATGCCGAGGTCGAGCAGCAGAACTTTATTGAACACCGAGAGGTGTGGCGGCCAGGCCGGCTCAAACCAGCGCAGGTCGACGGCCAAACCCAGCACGGCGAGCACAAGAAAGTCTCGCCAGGTACCTCGTTGCTCAGGATCGGCGCGCCGGGCCTGCCAAAGCAGACCGCCGGCCGCAAGCGGCAGCACGGCATACAAGAGCAACCAGTCCCAGCGGAAGATGCCCGCCGAGAGAGCGACCAATCCATACGGTACCGCCAGAAGGACCAACGAAAGGATGCGGGCGAATGTGGGTAAAGTCTCCGCGGAGCGGCGCAGAAGCACGGGGAAGAACCCCGCAGCGAGCAGGGGCACCAACAGCAGCACAGCTGCCAGGACGATCGCCGGGCTCATGGCTCGTCCCTTCCTCGGCGCGTTCGGCTTACGTCTCCGCGCAGCCGCTTGCTCCAAAAGCCGTAGCCTAGGGCGTAACTTTGCTCTATCAAAGACGCACGGATTTTGAGTACAGTCGAAGGCACCATGAGTAAGTCCCTGCTCGGCTTGTTTCTGCTGCTTACCGCACTTCCTGCCTTGGCTGACAACTCCGGACCGCATTGGATCGAAGTGCGCACACCCAACTTCACCATCCTCTCCGATGCCGGCGAGAAGGACGCGCGTCACATCGCCGTGCAGCTGGAAAGAATGCGCGCCGTCTTCCATGTGCTGATGCCTTCTGCTCGCGACGACGCCGCGGCCCCTGTCCTGGTATACGCGTTGCGTGACAAGAAGGGCTTGCGAACGCTGGAGCCCGCGGCTTACCTGGGCAGGAACGCTCTGGATCTTGCCGGGTTATTCACCCAGGCGCAGGACAAAAATTACGTTCTGCTGCGGCTGGATGCGGAGGGCGATCATCCTTTCGCGACGGTGTACCACGAGTACACCCACTACATGCTGCGCAAATCAGAGGATTGGATCCCGGTCTGGCTGAACGAAGGGCTGGCCGAGTTCTATCAAAACACTGAGTTGCAGGACAAAGAGATCCGCGTCGGCGAGCCGAGCGCGAACAACATTCTGTATCTCCGGCAGTTCCGGCTGATGCCGCTCACAACGCTGCTGGCGGTCGATCACAGCTCACCCTATTATCACGATCAGCAGAAGGGCTCGGTGTTCTACGCCGAAGCGTGGGCCCTGACGCACTACATCGAGATCAACGACAAGACCCACAACACGAC
>CAXUEE010000246.1:0-1482 GCA_964249905.1 uncultured Acidobacteriaceae bacterium | reverse complement strand
ATCTTCAGGAGTACGCCACCCTGGTCAGGAAGCATGAAGATCCCGTGGTCGCCGCTCAGAAGGTCTTCGGCGATTTAGGCAAGCTTGAGAGCTCTCTGAACAGCAATATCCAAGGCAATAACTTTTCAGCGTTCAAGCTTTTGGTGCCGGTCACCTTCCCCGAGTCTTCGTTCGAGGTGCATCCCGTGGCTAACCCGCAGGCAGATGCGATGCGGGCGGCGGTTCTTCTGGAGGTTGGGCGAGAGGCAGAGGCTCAGGCTATGCTCGCCAACGTGCTTCAGGCGGATCCCGGCAATGCTTTGGCACACGAGACGATGGGCACACTCAAGTTTCGCCAGCACGATCTGCCCGGCGCAGAGAAGTGGTACAGCGAGGCGATCGACCTCGATTCGAAAAGCTACCTGGCGCACTACTATTTTGCGGCGATCGCCCTGCAGCAAGGAGACCGGACTCCCGCCGCCGGTTGCGAGAAGAGCCTGAAGACCTCCATCGAGCTCAATCCCAGGTTTGCGCCCAGCTATGATGCCCTGGCTCACTTCTACGCGTCCCGCCATGAGAAGTACGATGAGGCGCACAAGCTCAACCTTAAAGCCGTCCAACTCGAGCCGGAAAACCTAAGCTACCGCATCAACGCCGCCTGGGTGCTCCAGGAGAACGATCAAGTGGTCAGCGCCCTGAGCGTGTTGAAGGCTGCCCGGCCACTGGCCAAGACGCTCGAGGAGACAGCTGCTGTGAGCAGCCGGATTTCGCAGTTGGAGACCTACCAGGCCTCGCTTGACCGGGCGAAGCAAGAGCAAGCCGCTCACGCAAGGGAGCCTCTGCGTGCAGTCTCTACGAGCCAGACCGTCACAGGACCCGATGGGCAAGCGGAGACAGTTGTTCTCTCAGAAACAAGCGCGGACACGACTGTCCCCTTTCCTCCCGATCAGGTGGGCGGCCCGCACCACACCCTAGCCGGTGTGCTGCACGGCGTGACCTGTTCTTACCCGGCCGTGCTTACGCTCACTCTGGATCGGCCCGGTAAACCGGTACGGCTCTACACCAACAACTACTACCGAGTGCAGTTCACCACAGGGAACTACGAAGCCAAGGAAGATATCGTGCCGTGCAGCGGCATCGAGGGCATGAAGGCCCGTGTCGAATACGCGGAAGTCACCGACAGTCGAGTTGCGGGACGAATCGTTTCGATCGAGCTCAGCAGATAGCGCCAGCAGCCCTGGACTCAGACCAGCTCTCAGAAGATCTGGAAGTTGACCTCTACGTTCATCTCCACGGCGACCGGCTTGCCGTTCTCAAGCGCCGGCTTGAACTTGTACTCCCGCACGGCCTCGACCGCTTTCTCATCGAGCCCAAGCCCTATCCCGCGCAGGACATGGACGTGGCTGGGACGGCCTTGCGGGTCCACCTGCAGGTACACCAGCACGTTGCCGGCGGCTTTCGCTTTGCGCGCCTCTTCGGAAAACTGCGGCTCAGGCGCAAACA
>CAXUEE010000245.1:4572-5344 GCA_964249905.1 uncultured Acidobacteriaceae bacterium | reverse complement strand
AGATCTGGTTCCTCGACGCCGTCACCGTGCTGAACGAAATGCGTGCCGCCCGCGAGCTCGGCATCGAGACCTTTTCTCTTTGGCGCCTCGGCTCGGAAGACAACTCCCTTTGGAAGATCTGGGACAAGCCCACCCGCACCGATCCCGCCAAGGACCTCGCTACCGTCGAGCCCGGCTACGATGTCGACAACGAGGGCATCGGCGATGTCCTGCGCGTCACCCGCAATCCCCAGTCCGGCCATCGCACCCTCACCCTCGACGACGACGACCAGGTCACCCTTCCCTTCAAGATGGTCATGTCCGAGACCATGCAGTCTTATCCCCTGCCCTACACGGTCCAGCTTTACGGCTATCACCCCAAGCAGGTCGCCTTCAGCTTCGACGACGGTCCGGATGCCGAGTGGACTCCCCGCATCCTTGACGTGCTTAAGAAGTACGGCGTCAAAGGCGCCTTCTTCATGATCGGCGAGGTCGCCCAGGACAATGTCGGCGTTATGAAGCGCGTCTTCGCCGAAGGCCATGAGATCGGCAACCACACCTTCACCCACCCTGACATCAGCGAAATCTCCGTCACCCAGCTCGACCTCCAGCTCAACCTCACCGAGCGCCTTTTCGGCTCCAAACTCGGCGTCCAGCCGCTCTACTTTCGTCCCCCGTACTCCATCGACCAGCAGCCCGACACCAACGACCAGGCCGCCCCCGTCGAGCACATCCAGAACCTCGGCTACACCGTCGTCGGGAGCACCGTCTGGTGCGGAACGCTGGTCTTCTT
>CAXUEE010000245.1:2060-4562 GCA_964249905.1 uncultured Acidobacteriaceae bacterium | reverse complement strand
ACTGCCCTCCGCGCTCACGGCTACGCTATCGTGCCCGTCTCCGCACTCGTCGGGCGCACCCGCGCCGAGGTCATGCCGCCGCTCAACGCTCACCAGCGCTGGCAGGCCCGCGCCGACTCGATCACCTTTCTCCTCATCACCTTCTTCAACCACTTCGTCATCTACGTCTTCTACGTCGGCGATATTCTCATGAGCGCCCGGCTCATCATCATCGGCCTCTGCGCCACCATCGACCGCCTCCGCAAACGCAAGAACTTCGCCACCCCCGACTTCTGCCCACGCGTCGCCGTCCTCATCCCCGCCTACAACGAGGAGAAGGTCATCGCCCGCACCATCCGCTCCGTCCTGATGTCCAACTACAAGAATCTGCGCATCGTGGTGATCGACGACGGCTCCTCCGACCGCACCTTCGAGGTCGCCCGCAGCACCTACTCCGAGGACATCTCAGCCGGCCGCGTCACCGTCCTCACCAAACCCAACGGAGGCAAGGCCGACGCTCTCAACTACGCCCTCGAGCGCCTCGACGAAGAGATTTACATCGGCATCGACGCCGACGGCGTCATCGCGCACGACGCCATCTCGAACCTCATCTGCCACTTCGCCAACCCCCACATCGGCGCCGTCGCCGGCAACGCCAAGGTCGGCAACCGCGTCAACCTCTGGACCCGCTGGCAGGCGCTCGAGTACATCACGAGCCAGAACTTCGAGCGCCGCGCCCTCGACCTCTTCGACGTCGTCATGGTCGTCCCGGGAGCCATCGGCGCCTGGCGCACCGCAGCCGTGCGCACCGGCGGCGGCTATCCCACCAACACCGTCGCCGAAGACGCCGACCTCACCATGAACCTGCTCGAGCAGGGCTACTCCGTCATCTATGAGGACCGCGCCCTCGCCTTCACCGAGGCCCCCGTCAACATGGACGGCCTCATGCGCCAGCGCTTCCGCTGGTCGTTCGGCATCCTCCAGGCCATCTTCAAGCACCGCGGAGCCATCACCAAAAATCGCGCCATGGGCCTCTTCGCCCTGCCCAACATCCTCATCTTCCAGATTCTTTTGCCGCTCGTCTCGCCCTTTATCGACCTCATGTTCGTCTTCGGCGTCATCCACTACATCCTCGACAAGCACTTTCACCCCGAGACTGCCTCCACTACCAGCTTCTACAAGCTGCTGACCTTCTTTCTCGCCTTCCTGCTCATCGACTTCGCCGCCTCCAGCCTCGCCTTCCTGCTCGAGCGCAAGCACCCAGCCAGCAAGGGCGACTTCTGGCTTCTCTTCCACATCTGGATTCAGCGCTTCACGTATCGTCAGGTCTTCTCGGTCGTTCTCTTCAAGACCCTCAAGCGCGCCATCGATGGCAAGCCCTTCAACTGGGACAAACTAGAGCGCACCGCAAAAATGTCTAAAGCCACCGAACAGATTGCCACCTAAATCAGTGCTGGGCTGCGGGACGGTAAGAGCCGATGGTCGCGCCTGAGCCGATGTCGACTGCGTGGAACGAAGCCGACGAAACAGCGTTCTTGTACTCGCAGCAGAGCGCTGATCGGTTCGGGGCACAGCAAGCAAGGATGGGCAGCTCCTCAACCACCACGGTGCAAAGCACCGCGCCAGCGGGTATGGTCAACAGTTCTTACCAACAAAGCGCAGCAAAGTGAGGGTCGATCGATCCAGGCCTGTGCCGGTTCAAGGCGCCGAGGGCGAATCTCGCCGGAACTACTTCTGGTCCTTCAAGTGCGTGATCTCGACGTCCATCCGGCCCATCTCCCGGTAAAATCCCGAAAGGTCAGCCTGCATGCGATCCATCCGGCTCTCGATGCGATCAAAGCGTCTATCCACATCGCTAAAACGCCGGTCTACCTCGCCGAAACGCCGGTCCACCTCGGCGAACTTCTTATCCATGTGCGATTCCAGCTTGTCCACTCCTCGCTGGTTCCAGAAGATGCCGAACAGAATCGCAATCATCGGAATGCCAACGGTGATCACATCATGCATGACAGGCTCCGGGCGAACAGGACGCAACCAAGCCACATTCTATACCTCACCGCTCCAGCTTCACTCACGCACCGGCTCTCCTCGCACCAGATCCTCCAGCACCGCATGCACCCGCAGCAGCGACCACGGCTCCGTCACCTTCGCCCCACGCGTCTGCCCAGCCTCATGAATCAACAGCGCCGGCCGTGGATCGAAAGCATCGTGCGACGCATGGTCATCTTCCTCCGTCCAGGCCGGCAGCCAGTCCCACAGCCGCACCCGCCAGGAGTGATCGCCCTGCACAATCACGGTCGTATCCTTCCACCGCGGGGAGCCCGCCAGCACCTTCATCACCCGGCCTAACTCCAGGTCCGCCAGCGCCAGGTTATCCAGGTACGAGCTGTCGCACCACTGCGTGTAATCCCCGTCCGCCCGGCTCCAGATATTCGGACTGTGCGGAATCGCCAGGTGCAGATATACAAAGTCCGCCTGGTCTGTCTTGAGCAGCTGCAGCGCGTGGCTCTCCAGATCCACATG
>CAXUEE010000245.1:0-2050 GCA_964249905.1 uncultured Acidobacteriaceae bacterium | reverse complement strand
ATCCACATGCGTCTGGTAGCGCTGCCGCACATCGTACGAGCACAGATCGCGATCCGCCCTCGCCCTCGACTTCACCTCCCGCACCACCTGCTGCAGCGGCGTATACGTATTCCTCCAGAAGCTCTTCCGCTGTGCCATCGGTCCGTCAAACTTGTCCCAATTGGTCCAATAGCAATCGTCCAGAGCATCCGCATAGATCGTGCAGTACGGGTTGTACCAGCCCACCGCCGCCGTGCGCCAGCCGTTCTGCCGCGCATCCGCAAACACCGTCTGCCGTCCGTCGACCGCATGCCATCCCTTCTCGCCCTCATAGTGCACCGTGAAGCGGTTCCGCATGTCGAAGCTGAAATCATTGACCACGCGCCCCGTCAGCAGCGAAGGAATGATCTTCACGGTTTTCAAGCCCACCGGCTGCACGTTCGTATACAACGTACTTTGGCTGCGCAGCGCATCGAAGTTCGGCAGCGCCAGATCGCGCGCCCGATGCTCGAACAGCTGGTCGTACGAGAGCTCATCGAAGATCATCCACACAATCACCGGATGCGTTCGCGCCGGCTGCGGCGTCCGCATCCAAGCGGCGCTGTACTGCTGCGGCCGAGGCCTCCACAGCGTCGTCCATAGCAGCTGCACCACGCTGGACAGGGCAAAAAAGGCCAGGAAATAGCCGACAAAATCCCCTAGCCGCATCAGCCGCCGATACAGCCGTGGAAAGACGATCAGCAACAGCAGCAGCAGCGCCGCCCAGATCACCGTCAGCACCGGGATCAACCCTGCCAGCCACGTCACCGGAATCAGCGTGTAGTTGCGCGTCAAAAGATAAGGCGGAATGCCGATCGCCAGCAGTGACTCCACCCACGGCCAGAACCGCGTACGGCGCAGCGGAGCCAGCACCGCAAAGAAAACCAGCCCCAGCAGCAGGATGTCGGCAATCTGCGCAAACACAATGCCGGTCAGCGGCAGGGGCACATGCATGCGCACGTCACGCCCGCCGCCCAGCATCTCCCCATAGTTCAACACCAGTACGAGTGACGCAAGTCCGACGCACTGGCAGAGCCGCTTTCCTGCCTGCCTGCTAACCATTCATCGCTTCTCGAAGAGAACCAGAATACGCCCGTTCTGTAAAGCGAAGCGCTCCACCTGTTGAAAGAGGCCGTCCGCCGCGACACTTAGGTCCGCTTCGCTCAGGTGCCCGTAGAGCGTGTCTCGTCCACGCATCAGGCTTTGGAACATCGGGTCGCTGACCGGAACCCACTCGAGCAGCAAAAAACGCTTCGTCAGCCTGTGCGCAAGCGGGAGAATCGCCGGCAGCGGAATCTGTTCCATCAACAGCAAATGATGGATCACAGCCAGCATCATCACCAGGTCGAAACGGTTGCTCAGCCGGCTCAGCAGAGAAGTGGCCTCGCGGTTCTCCCACCCCGCAGCAGGAGTTGGCCGGGCAAAGTCCGCATGAATGGTCTGAATCTTCCCGCCCGACTGAATCGTCCCGGCTGTCTGAATCGTCCCGCCCGAGCTCGCCTCCCCTCGCGTTCGTAGAAACAGGCGTTCGGCCGCCGGCGCATCTCGTTCCAGCGCCACCACCTCCGCACCCTGGCTCGCTGCCAGCACACTGTATTCCCCCGTATTGGCGCCAACGTCCAAAACAAAGGCCGGCCTGCATCGCGCAAGCACACCTTCCACCCAGTCATGCTTCGCCCTGCTGTCTGCCGCGGTGTAGTGCGTGGAGGTCTGTACGTACTCCGCCCAGGCAGAGCCCGCACTGTCCGCCAGGGCCGCTTCTGTGCGGCGCCGCAGAGTGAGCATCGTGCGCTTCAGAAGGTGCGCGCTTAGCTCCGGATCGACGGCCCGCTTCGCCGCACGCGCAGCCGTCACACTCGCGTCCTTGCGCCGGTCCAGCCAGGTAGGAAGCGTGATCGGCCACAGCGCCGCGCGGGAAAGTCGATGACGCCAGCGCAAAGCTTCATAAAGCTCCGCCGGTTCGTACCCGTCGCGCCGAAAGAAACTCAGCTCCAGCGGCCAATGCAGCAAGCGGTTCATCACTAACGGCAAC
>CAXUEE010000244.1:4852-5388 GCA_964249905.1 uncultured Acidobacteriaceae bacterium | reverse complement strand
TGTCGGCGGTTTCGTCGGGGACGGGGAGGGTGTCGAGGCCGGGAAGCGGCGTGAGCGTATGGCCGGGGGTGAGCGCGTGGGCGAAGTCGCGGAGTTTGCCGGGGTTGGTGGTGGCGAGATAGAGGTGCATGGATTGAGGGTAGTGCAGCCGGTGGCTTGCCGTTTGGGGGCGCGCGTATAAACAGAGTGCGTGTTTGCGGCAGAGGTACTGGAGGGTGGATGAAGGCGCATACGGAGTACCTGACGTTTACGACAAAGCAGCGGTACGAGATGGTGCACATCACGCCGCAGGTGGATGAGATCGTGCGGCGGAGCGGGGTGGTGGACGGGCTGTGCTTTGTGTCCCCGATGCATATTACGGCGGCGATTTACGTGAACGACAATGAGGATGGGCTGATCGAGGATATCGCGACGTGGCTGGAGAAACTGGCTCCGACCTGGCCGGGCTACAAGCATCACCGGACGGGCGAAGACAATGCGGATGCGCACTTGAAGGCGCTCCTGCTGCATCACGAGACGACGCTGCCGGTGACGCC
>CAXUEE010000244.1:3198-4842 GCA_964249905.1 uncultured Acidobacteriaceae bacterium | reverse complement strand
GCTGGATCTGGGCCGGTGGCAGCGGATCTTCTATGCGGAGTTCGATGGGCAGCGGCAGAAGCGCGTGATTGTGAAGGTGCTGGGCGTAACGGGGTAGGCGCGGGCGTGCGCGGCTGTGGGTGCGGCTCTGTCTCGTTTTGGTAGACGTTGAAGGTTAAGGCAGTCTGCTGCCGATAGGTATGAGGAAGGAATTCATGAGGTCGATTGCTTTGCTTCTGTTTGTTCTGCTCGCAAGCTTGTTTTCCACGGAGTACCTGGCGGCGCAGCAAGAAGCGCGTCCGGTTGTTGGATGGAAGCTGCAGGATGCGGCGAAGGTGCCGGCAGCGCCGGCGCAGATCTCACTGTCAGGTTTCCGGCCGGAGGGCTGGTACACGGCAACCGTGCCAGGGACCGTGCTGACAACGCTGGTCGACAATAAGGTGTATCCGGAGCCGCTGTACGGGGAGAACATGCGGGCTATCCCCGAGAGCCTGAACAAGACGAGCTACTGGTATCGGACGGTGGTGGCGGTTCCGAGGGAGTACAAGGGCAGGCACACGTGGCTGCACTTTGCGGGGATCAACTATGCGGCGGAGGTCTGGGTCAACGGGCAGAGAGCGGGTGAGATACGGGGTGCGTTTGTGCGCGGCGACTTCGACATTTCGCCATATGTGAAGCCGGGCAGGGACGTAGCCGTGGCCGTGCTGGTGGCGCCGCAGCCGCACCCGGGAGAGCCCCACGAGCATACGGTGGCGCTGGGCATCGGAAAGAACGGAGGGGAGACGGCGATCGATGGGCCGACCTTTCTTTCGACCATCGGCTGGGATTGGCTGGCAGCGGTGCGCGACCGGGATACCGGGATCTGGCTGCCGGTGACATTGTCCTCGACGGGGCCGGTGCTGGTGAAGGATCCGTTTGTGACGAGTGTGCTGGCGCCTGGGTTCGAGAGCGCGGACCTGGCGGTTTCGGCTGAGGTGCAGAACCTGGACGGTAAGCCGGTGAGTGGGACGCTGGTTGGGACGATTACTGGTTCGGGACCGGCGGTAACCTTTCGCAAGCCGATGACGGTGGAGGCGAACAGTACGGCGACGGTGGCGTTTGACGCGGCGTCGACGCCAGAGCTGCATCTGAGCCATCCGCAACTCTGGTGGCCGAATGGGTATGGTGCGCAGAATCTGTATCACTTAGCCCTGCGGTTTGTGGCCGGCTCGCAAGCTTCTTCAACGCAGGAGACGAACTTCGGGGTGCGCAAGATCGAGTATCAGGTAGCGGATTCGGAGAACCTGACGATCTCGGTCAACGGTGTGCGGGTGATGGTACGGGGCGGCAACTGGGGTCTGGATGAGGCGATGAAGCGCGTTTCGAGCAAGCGGCTGGACGCGCAATTTCATATGCATGCGCTGGCGAATTTGAACATGATACGGAACTGGGTTGGGCAGAGTACGAGTCCGGAGTTTTACGAGATGGCGGACAAGTACGGGATGCTGCTTTGGGATGAGTTCTTCCAGCCGAATCCGGGGGACGGCCCGAATGTAACGGATATCCCAACGTATCTCGCGAATGTGACCGATAAGGTTCGCCGCTACCGGAATCATCCTTCGATTGCGGTCTGGTGCGCGCGGAATGAGGGCTACCCTCCGGCGGAGCTGGACCGGACGCTGGGAG
>CAXUEE010000244.1:277-3188 GCA_964249905.1 uncultured Acidobacteriaceae bacterium | reverse complement strand
ATGATGGGGAAGCTCGATCCGACACGGCTGTACCAGTCAAATTCAGCGGATGGGCGCGGGGTGTCCTCGCACGGGCCTTACTACTGGCGTTCCCCGGCTGATTTTTATGCGATCAGCGAAAGCTTCAAGACGGAGACTGGATCGATGTCGATTCCGACGCTTGAATCGATCCAGGGAATGATGCCGGAGAAGGATTGGGAGACGATCAACGACGATTGGGCGCAGCACGATATGGCTCGCGGTGCCCAGCGCGGGGATGAGTATCCGTTTACGCTGGCGAAGCGGTATGGGCCGATCCGCAATCTGGCGGACTTTGTGCGCAAGGGACAACTGGCCAATTATGAGGCGTTTCGTGCGATGTACGAGGGGCGGAATGCGGAAATGTTCCAGACGACGACCGGGGTGCTGACCTGGATGAGTCATCCGGCGCAGCCGAGCTTTGTGTGGCAGCTGTACCACTATGATTTAGAGCCGAACTCAGCGCTGTACGCGGTGCAGAAGGCGGCGGAGAGCGTGCATGTGCAGTTGAACGAGTCTAACGGCGCGATCGAGGTGGTTAACAACAGGCCGAATCCGTTGACAGAGGCGACGGTGCGGGCGAGTATCTATCGCCTGGACGGAGCCCTGGATGCGGAAAGAACGTACGCGACGAAACAACTTCCGGGGAGCAGAACGACAAAAGTGGCGCAAATCGATGTGAGCGCTCGCATTTCGCCGGTTTATTTCGTCAAGCTGGAACTAATGAGTGGTACGGGTGCGCTTCTGTCGACGAACTTTTATTGGAAAAATGCGGTGCAGGAGGACTTCACCGTACTGGCTGACATGCCGAAAGCGTCGCTCGAGATAACGGCAAAGTCCGAGGTGCTTGATAGTAGGACGGTGGTCAGTGCGACGATCCACAATGGGACCAATCATGTGGCGTTGATGGCCCATCTGCAATTGCATCGGAAAGGGACTGGGGAGCGGGTTCTGCCGGTGTTTTACTCCGACAACTATATGAGCCTCGTCCCAGGTGAGTCACGGCAGGTGCGGATGGAAGCAGCGACCGAGGACCTGCATGGGGAGGCTCCCCTGCTGTTGGTCGATGGATACAACGTGGAGGTTGGATCGGAAGCAGAGGGAGCAGTTGCGGTTGGGCCGAATATGAATGCACAGCCGATGCACTGGCCGGCTTCGAATCTGGTGCCCGAGCAGCGTTGATGGTGCATAGGCGTTGCGGCCGATCCGAGCCGGATTAGACTCTCTTAACCTTCCCTGCCAACGGTGTGGCGGTTCACATGCATAGTCTCGGGTAGAGCGAACGAAAGGAGAATACGTATGGGACGCAGAGGGATAGAACGCAGTGAATCGGAGTTGAGGGCAGACGAGCCCTTGACAGTTCTTTATGGAGCCGTGCTTCGATCGCTTGCGCGAGCCAAACGGTGTATCGAAGAGGACGATCAAATCGGGCAGGTCGTGGAAGTCAAGAAAGTTACCAACCTCCTCACTCATCTGCAGGCAGCTCTGCGGACGGAACGCAGCAGGAGTGCCTCGGTATCCTTGTCCGATTTCTATGCCGCTATGTTTACGTTGACGCTGGAGGCGTCTCAGTGTGAGTCGACTGAGGGACTGGATGAGGTGATTGGCTACGTCACCCAGGTGCGGGATGCGTGGGTACTCTCCCTGGGAGAGCTGAAGCGGGGAAGAACGATTCGGCGGGAGATGCAGCCGTACCCGATGCACTCAGCAGCGATGCTCCTCCATGCCTGAGGCTGGCAAGATGGCCGGTAAATTCCTATCGCTCCATTGCAAGGAACGGATCGTGTGTAGCCGCTACTGTGCAATCGCTAACTCTTCTTCTAGCTGCTGCTTTTCATGCAGGCGTTTGTAGTAGCCACCGCGGGCCACGAGCTCGTCATGGCTGCCGAGTTCGACGATACGGCCTTTGACCAGAACGGCAATCTGGTCTGCGTTCCGGGCCGTGCTGGTGCGATGAGAGATGAGAATCGTGGTGCGGCCTTCCATGCTGCCTCTGAGGCCAGAGAGGATCTGTTCTTCGGTATACGTGTCTACGCTGGCGAGAGCGTCATCCAGGATAAGGATGCGTGGGTTGCGCAGGAGCGCGCGAGCGATGGCTGTTCGTTGCTTCTGTCCGCCGGAGAGCGTGATGCCTCGTTCTCCGACAAGCGTTTCGAAACCGCGGGGGAACTCGAGGATTTCGGTCCGGATGTGGGCGATCGAGGCAGCGTCCTCAATGGCCTGAAGCGAAGCATTCGGGGCTCCAAAGCTTACATTGTTGGCAATGGAGTCAGAGAAGAGAAAGGTTTCCTGGGGAACCATTCCGATGTGAGCACGAAGCTGTTCGAGCGACCAATCGCGGATTGGGACGCCATCGATCAGCACCATGCCGGGCGCGGCTTCGTAGAGCCGCGGAATGAGGTTAATCAGGCTTGACTTTCCGGAGCCCGTCGGGCCGACGATGGCGAGCGAAGAGCCCGCCGAAATGCGCAAGCAGATGTTTTCGAGGACAGCAGAACCAGTCTCATAGGCAAAGGTCAGATCGCGAAATTCGACCTCTCCCTGCAGGTCTGCGGAGGCTAGGCTGGCCGATTCGACGTCGTAGCGAGAGGAGGGGGAAGTGTCGGGGAAAGCTGGATCCAGTAACGTACGTGGCGAGTGATCTTGAATCGATGGTTGCGCGCGCAGCAGTTCGTCGATGCGGACGATGCTGGCTGTCCCACGCTGAAAAAGATTGACGACCCAGCCGATGGCGATCATGGGCCAGGTGAGCTGGACCATGTAGACCATGAACTCGGCAAACTGGCCGACGGAGATACCGTGATGAACGACCTCGTGTCCGCCGATCAGCAGCGTAATCATGATGGAAAGGCCGAGAACAAACTCGAGGGTAGGCCAAAGCATGGCCATGAGC
>CAXUEE010000244.1:0-267 GCA_964249905.1 uncultured Acidobacteriaceae bacterium | reverse complement strand
GAGCCGGACCAGGTAGAGAGAGCGCGAGATGTACTCGAGGTTGGCGGCTTCGAACGACGCGACCTCAGCTTGCTCCTGGGCGAACGCCCGAATGAGCCGTGCGCCGGAGAAGTTCTCCTGGGCCTTGGCGGAGATGTCAGAAAACATGGCCTGAATGCGTTCGAAGCGTTTGTGGATGCGCGCGCCAAACTGCTGCACCAGCACGGAGGCGATGGGCAAGGGCACAAAGGCCCAGAGCAGCAGATGCGGGCTGATGCGGTACATGAC
>CAXUEE010000243.1:1520-5390 GCA_964249905.1 uncultured Acidobacteriaceae bacterium | reverse complement strand
GCCTCAGCCACAAGACCAGCAGTAAGCCTCGCTCCTCCGCAAAAGCAGAAGGCGGCAAGCCGACAACTCGCCGCCTTCTGTTCTCTCATACGATCAAATCGGGGCGCGAACTCGCCAGGATCCTCGTCATCTTGAACAAGGCAAGCGCGCCCGTGGTTTCGCCGTTCGCTCCCACCATCACGGCTCTCCCCGGAGACTTCCGTGTTTACGGTAAGGTCCGTAGACTCACTTCGCCCTGTGGCAGCCCGTCTACCGACCGGCAACCGCGCCGAGCCAGCACCAGCAGATCGCTGGCGCAACGCATCTCGTCTTCGCTCATCGCCGTAAACAGTCCGTCCTCCACCTCGCGCATCATGCAGTCCAGGTCATCCACCAGTTGCAGCCCCGCCTTCGTCAGCGTAGCCCGGACCACCCGCCGGTCCGTCGTGCCGCGCACCCGCTCAATCCAGCCGACCTTCTCCATACGCGCCAGGATCCTCGGCACATCCGGTACCTGCGCCACCAGCCGTTCGCCGATCTCATACTGCATCAGCCCCGCGATACCCGCGCCCCGCAGAATGCGAAGCACGTTGTACTGCGTCGACGAGAGACCGTGCGGCCGCAGCCTCTGCTCCACCTCATGCCCGATCACCGCAGCCGTGCGTGAAAGATTAAGCCAAAGCTCGTCCCGTAAGCTTTGAAATGGTTTCGTCTGCTTAATCTCTGCGAGCAGTTCAGACATACTTGAGAAAATACCACCTCCCCCACGCTTCCTTTCGTGTAACTTTCATCTCGTAAAAGACATCCGGCTTCGTGCCCGCAGACAAAGCCGCACCGGCTCGAACCCCCGTGTAGCTTCAGCAATTCGGCCGCTTCTTTCATGTGTCCCAATTCGACCTTCAATCGGACACGTTTTCCTGAATTCCACCGCCTCCCACACGTCAGTGCCCTTGCACCCGCACTCCGCAACCCGTACCGTCATCTCAGGCGCAGATTCTTCCTCCTGTAACAACCCGCGACGCACCCACTGAAACCCGCGCCGGCAGCACCGATTGCTCAACTTCCACAGCAATTCTTTGAGTTTTCGAGTACCGAACCCGCTCAAAGTCACACCCGCACGTATCTACAAGCACAACACAACCTGTAGATGGTTTATACTTGACATACCCTACATGGGGCACTAACTTTGCGCTTGCGGGAATCGCTCAACGCGCAAACGAAACGATCCGATCGCCCCCTGTCTCTGTGAACCCACCATCGTGGGTCCGCCCATCTACGCCCTGGAAACGCATCGCGCTGACCGTCATCCCACCGGCTTCCCGCACGCCGGCCACAAAATTCGAAGGAGCTCCTCCCAATGAACGAAACCCTCCAGCAGCCCACCGTGCCCACCTCCCCCGCACAGAACAACAGCACGTCCGCGCCTGGCCTTTCGTTCAGCCGCTACTTCACCACCCCCGGCATTAGCCCCTACGACCAGGTCACCTGGGAACTTCGCGACGCCGTCATCCAGGATTGGAAGGGCAAGCTCATCTTCGAGCAGAAGAACGTCGAATCCCCAGCCGACTGGTCCATGACCGCAACCAACATCGTCGCGTCCAAGTACCTCCACGGCCTCGTCGGCACGCCCGAACGTGAAAACGGTGTCCGCGCCCTCATCACCCGCGTCGCCGAATCCATCCGTGACTGGGGCATCCAGGGTGGCTACTTCGCCTCCGATGACGACGCCGCCACGTTCTATGCCGAGCTCTGCCACCTGCTCCTCAACCAGAAGGTCGCCTTCAACTCGCCCGTCTGGTTCAACGTCGGCTGCGACCGCCTCGAGCCCAACTCCGACGCGCAAAACTGGCACTGGGACGCAGAAAAGCGCCAGATCACCTTCTCCGTCACCGGCTACTCCAAGCCCCAGTGCTCGGCCTGCTTCATCAACTCCGTTCAGGATTCGCTCGACTCCATCCTTACTCTCGCTAAGACCGAAGGCATGCTCTTCAAGTGGGGTTCAGGCGCCGGCTCGAACCTCTCCAGCATCCGCGGCTCCATGGAAACTCTCTCCGGCGGCGGTACCGCCTCCGGCCCCCTCAGCTTCATGCGCGGCTTCGACGCCTTCGCCGGTGTTATCAAGAGCGGCGGCAAAACCCGCCGCGCCGCCAAGATGGTCGTCCTCAACATCGACCACCCTGACATCATCGACTTCATCGAGTGCAAGTCCAAGGAAGAGGCCAAGGCCTACGCCCTCATCAACGCCGGCTACGACGGCTCTGGCCCCGACTCCGAAGCCTACTCGTCCATCTTCTTTCAGAACGCCAACAACTCCGTCCGCGTCAACGACGAGTTCATGTCTGCCGTCGAACGCGACGCCGAATTCTCCACCCGCACCGTAAAAGACCGCACCCCCGTCGCCACCTTCCCCGCTCGCGAGCTCATGAACAAGATCGCTCAGAACACCTGGGCCTGCGGCGATCCTGGCATGCAGTACGACACCACCATCAATCGCTGGCACACCAGCAAAAATACCGCCCGCATCAACGCCTCCAACCCCTGCTCCGAGTACATGTTCCTCGACGACTCCGCCTGCAACCTGGCCTCCTTCAACCTGCTCAAGTTCGTCTCGCCCGGCGGCCAGTTCGACATCCCGGCCTATCGCCACGCCATCGCCATCGTCACCACCGCGATGGAGATCATCGTCGACTCCGCCGGCTACCCCACCGAGCAAATCGCCAAAAACTCGCACGACTACCGCCCGCTCGGCCTCGGCTACGCCAATCTCGGCGCGCTGCTCATGTCCTTCGGCCTCCCCTACGACTCCGACGCCGGCCGCGACTTCGCCGCCGGGCTCACCGCCATCCTCTGCGGCGACGCCTACCATCAGTCCGCGCTCATCGCTGAATCCTGCCCGCCCCTCGCCGCTGCCACCCCGCTCTGCCAGCAGGCGCAGCACTCGGCCGCGAAGCTCGGTGGCGCCTGCCCCGGCTTCTACGTCAACCGCGAGCCATTCCTCGACGTCATCCGCATGCACCGCGCTGAAGTCAACAAAATCGGCAAATCCCGCCATTCCTCGGAGCCCTTCTCGGTCCCACACCTCGATGCCCTCATCCAGGCCTCGGCCGATGCCTGGGACGCCGCCCTCGTCGAAGGCGAGCGCCACGGCTTCCGCAACTCCCAGGTCACCGTCCTCGCGCCCACCGGCACCATCGGCTTCATGATGGATTGCGACACCACCGGCATCGAGCCCGATCTCGCCCTCGTCAAATATAAGAAACTTGTCGGCGGCGGCATGATCAAAATCGTCAACAACACCGTGCCCTCCGCGCTCATCAAGCTCGGCTACTCCGAAGACGCCATGAACGCGATCGTCTCCTACATCGACGCCACCGGCACCATCGAGGGCGCGCCCGGCATCAAGCCCGAACATCTCGCCTGCTTCGATTGCTCCTTCAAGCCCGCCAAGGGAACCCGCAGCATCCACTACATGGGCCACCTCAAGATGATGGCCGCAACCCAGCCCTTCCTCTCCGGCGCCATCTCCAAAACCGTCAACCTCCCACAGGATTGCACCGTCGAAGACATCGCCGAAACCTACCTCGAAGCCTGGCGCCAGGGCATCAAGGCCGTCGCCATCTACCGCGACAACTCCAAGGGAGCCCAGCCCCTCAACGTCTCGACCGATGCCGACAAGAAGAAGGATGCCGACGACAAGGCCGAGGCCATTGCCGCAGCCGGCGTCTCCGCGCAACAGGCCGCCCAGGTAGAGATCGAAGAGACCATCGCCGCCGAGCGCGCCGCCGCCGCCGCCCAGCTCACCACCCACCAGGCCACCATCTCCCAGCTCAACGCCCACCTCCTCGCAATCACCCAAAAGTCGCTCGCCAACGCCGACGCCCACGACTCCAC
>CAXUEE010000243.1:0-1510 GCA_964249905.1 uncultured Acidobacteriaceae bacterium | reverse complement strand
ACCCAGCACCATCGCATCTCCGAGCTCGAAGATCAGAGCCACTCCATCCAGCAGGCCGCCCGCGAAAACGCCGACAGCTTCGACGCCCAGGAGCCACCGCGTGCCGTCCGCCATCGTCTCCCCGCCGAACGCGCCTCCGTCACCCACAAGTTCGGTCTCGGAGGACATGAAGGCTACATCACCGTCGGGCTCTACCCCAACGGACAACCCGGCGAAATCTTCATCCGCATGGCCAAAGAAGGCTCCACCGTCTCCGGCCTCATGGATTCCTTCGCCACGGCGGTCTCCCTCTCGCTCCAGCACGGCGTTCCCCTCAAGGTCCTCTGCGAGAAGTTCGCCCACACCCGCTTCGAGCCCTCCGGCTGGACCGGCAACGAACAGATCGGCTACGCCAAATCCATCATGGATTACCTCTTCCGCTGGATCGAGCTCCGCTTCCTCCAGGGCACCCAGCTCGATCTCTTCGCCAGCCTCTCCCCGCAAAGGGAGCCCGCAGCCGCCACCATCCCCGTCCACGGCCACGTCTCCGCCCCCGCGAATACGGTGGTGTCGAACGCGCCCACGTCAAACCCTCATACTTTGTCATCCTCCGAAGGAGGATCTGCGTTTGCTTCTCCCGACGACCACGACTCCCTCTACGACCGCACCGCCCCGCAAGGAGGCATAGCCCCCGACCTGCAGGCCCGCTCCGGCCTCACCGAAAGTCGCGACCTCAAATCCGACAACCTGTCCATGGAAGACCGCGGCATCTACCACACCGCCCAGGCCCTCCGCAGCGTCGTCAACATGGGCGACGCCCCCTCCTGCGCCACCTGCGGAGCCATCATGACCCGCAACGGCTCCTGCTACCGCTGCGGAGAATGCGGCTCCACCAGCGGCTGCAGCTAAAGGAGAAGCAACATGCCGACGATCTCAATCGCAGCAACAATCGCGATTCTCAAAGATGCAGGCGCAGCCCTCCAGGCCGCAGGCAAGGTCGATCTCTGGAATAAAGTCTCAGCGCTCCAAGCACAGCTCATCGATATGCAAGGGGACCTAGTTGCAAAAGACGAGGAGATCCTTGCCCTCAAGAAAGCGAACGGAGAGCTCTCAGAACAGGCCAGATTCGCCGCTACCCTCACGTTCAACGGGCATTGTTACTTCGCAGAGGGGGATCCGTTCCCCCTCTGCATGGCGTGCTGGGACCTGAACAAGCGGGCGGTGCACTTACAAGATGTTGGAGAAGTGACCAGCGGATATCGCCGAGACTGCCCAGTCTGCAAAACTATGTCTATTGACAGATCAAAGGCTCGCGCTGCAGGCTCGATCCGCCCGATGCGCGTGTACGGTAGTTGAACGTCTTTCTGGAGGATCGCGGCATCTACAACTTGCGAGCCGCTCACCGGACTGGCAGTTCTTGTTACGACGACCCGTATTCCTTTTCGCGACTGGTAAGAGAACACCGCAATCAGAATATACCCGGAAGGGCACGCGTTCACGCGTGCCATAAACAGCCGCGCCGTAGGCGCTT
>CAXUEE010000242.1:0-5414 GCA_964249905.1 uncultured Acidobacteriaceae bacterium | reverse complement strand
GTGTCGTCGCCTCGTACAGCTTGCCCTCTGCGATCAAGGAACGTGCACTTTTCAACGCGAAGCTTGCCCGCTGCCGGTCCGTAGCCTGTCGGCTCAGGTTGGCCGCTGTCTTGCGGTCGGCGGCTGCGGCGGCCCGGTCGCCGCGTTGCACTTCGAGAGCCGCGCGCTGCACGTACAGGCTAGGCTGTTCCGGCTCCAGGGTGATCGCCTGCTGCAGCGCTTGTTCCGCGCCTGCCGCGTCGCCTGCGTCTCGCAGAACGCTGCCCAGCACTGCCCACGCATCGCCGTTGCCCGGCTGCAAGGCGGTAGCGCGTTTCAGTTCCGCCGCTGCGTCCGTGAAGCGGCCCTGCTGCATGTAGACCACGCCCAGCGTGTACGCAGGATCTGGCAGGGCAGGATCAAGCGTCGCTGCACGCTCAAACTCCGGAATGGCCGCCGCCAGATCATCCTTCAGCTTCAACGCCAGGCCAAGGTCGTAGTGCAGATGCGCGCTGTTGCTGTCGAGCGCCAAACCGGCGCGAAACTGCTGCAGTGCGTGGTCGATGTCCGATTGCTGCAGGTATGCGACGCCGAAGTCTTCGCGCAGCGTCGGCTCATCCGGTCCCTCCGCCACGGCTCTTTCGTAGAGCGCCAGCGCATCTTTCGCGTCGCCGGTCTGCACCAGAGCCAGCGCATGGTTGGTCAGCACCGCGCTCGATTGCAGGCCTGCCTTTTCCGTAACCTCGAACAACGGCAGCGCACCCGCCGCGTCTCCGCTTGCCTGCAGGGCCAGTGCCAGGGAGTATACGGCCGCCGGTGCGGTGTTTGCGGTCCTGAGGCGATCGGCTGCTTGCAGCGCCGCAAGGGCCTGCACATCCTGGTGGAGTGCCGAAAGCGCCCGGCCGAGCTGCAGCTGGGCGTCAAGGTCATTTGGATGCTGCTGCGCCAGCGGTTCCAGAAGCAGCAGTGACTCCTGTGGCCTGTCGAGGGCAAGCAGCGTAACGCCTGCGTGGTACCGCGCCTTCAGCAAGTCCGAGCTCAGCACCATGGCCCGTTGAAAGTGATCGAGCGCCTCCGCCATGGCGCCGCGCTTCGCCAGCACGGTTCCCAGCGCATCGTGCACCTCCGCGGAATTTGCGTCCCGCACGATCGCGCGGCGCAAGACCTGCTCGCCGGCGGTATCGTCTCCGGTCGCGGAAAGCGCTGTTGCCCACAAGATGGAATCCTGTGTGGCGGGCACGGGGGCCTCTGTGGCGTCTGCCGCCGCCTGAAACAGAGGCACTGCCTCCACGTAGCGTCCCAGCAGCGCGTCCGCGTCGGCAAGATTGATTTCGGTGCCGGCGTCCTGAGGCGAAAGCGTATGTGCCGCACCAAGTTCCTGCGCCGCTTCGCGGTACTCGCCCAGCGACAGGAGCACCGAACCCAAGGCCGCATGACTCTCGGCAATGGTTGGAGATAACGCCACGGCTCGTGTGAACTGCTGCTTGGCTTCAGCCAGTCTGCCGTCCTGTGCCGCCGCTACGCCGGCCGTCATCGCCTGGCGTGCCGCTTCGATCGTGCTGCCTTGCTGCGCGCCGAGTGGCTTCAGGGTCAAGCTGCACAACAGCGACAGCCGCAACGCCGCCCCGAGCCACGGAGTGCAACGCCGCTTGCTGCTTTTACTTCTCCAGGGCAAGCGTGACATTGCTTCGACCGAGGTAAAGCCGGAAACCGTTTCCAGCCGCCACGACCTGCAGCGGATTGGGTCTGCTCAAGGCGTCGTCACGGGTGGTGGAGGTCGTCATGAGAACATTGCCACCGATGTCCATGACCACCATGTGATTGTCCCCGAGAAAGCCAAAGCCATAGGCCCCCGGTGCCAGTCTTTGTCCGCCAAGGATGAGCGGAACCTCCGTTAGCAGGTACGCTTGATACTTCTCCTGCACGGCTGAGGAGTAGCCCGAGGTATCAACCAGCGCCATGAGGACCAGCTTTCCGCTTGCCAGCCGGATGCCGGCGGAGTTCCGGCCTTGGATTGGTGCGCTCTGCCCACGAAAAAAGACATTGGCGGGAAAGATGGCAGACGCCTGATCGCGGTTGAGAACACCCTGCGCAGTTGCTGCGTGGTCCAAAGCCTGCATGAGTACGAACCGAGAGTCATGCGGACGGGCAGACGCGCCGATCGGTCCCCATCCTGACAGAGCAGCTAGGATCGTGATCGCGGCGAGCTTGGATGAAACTGTCATGGTGTGCCTTATCCTACGGAACGCACGCAACTGTGGCAAGATCACTTGCTGCAGCGGATTTCGAGGTGTCACTATGCTTTTTGGACGATGGCAGTGCGGATTCGCCGCCAGTCTCGCCGTGTTCTCCCTGGCTGCCGCGGCCCAAACGCTGAAACTGCCTGCAGCGCAGTTGCACTCGCTTCCGGAGTTTCCGTTGCGCAGTCAGGGAATCGTTCTGCACCGCGCCGTGCAGGCCGGAGAACCTTTTACGGTGGCCGGACCGCATGGGATCGCCGTCGGCCAGCAGCAAGGGCCTTTTGAGGCCTGGATTCTCCCTGTCAAACTCCTGAGCCACCTTACCCTGCAAGCCGACGTTCAGGGTTACCCCGTTCCGCTTGATCTAAATAGTATGGCCCGCGACCTGGAGGTCCGTCCCGATCGCACGACCATCACCTACTCTCACATTGCAGTCACGGTTCGTCAGATCATGTTCGCGCCGGACGACGCACCGCTCGGCACCGGTGTGGTCGTGTTGTTTCAGGTGGACTCGGTCCGACCGGTCACACTGACCCTCCGCTTCACCCCGGAGATGCGGGAGATGTGGCCTAAACCCAGCAGCGGCACGCCTTCCGCGGAGTGGGTCCCACAAGGTGCGAGCGGCCTGTACCTTCTCCACACCGACTTCGCCGCGCTCACCGGCGCAGTGGCTCTGCCGGGTGCGACGCCGGGCATCCTGGCTCCTTACCAGGAGCGTCCACAGACCCATCCCCTTGAACTGAGCCTGCACGTTGATCCCTCTCGCGACCGCAATCGCTTCTTCCCGCTGCTGCTGGCAGTCGGCACGACGGCCGCGACCTCGACCGGCGCCGCTCTTGAAGCTACGCTTGCCTCACTCAACAGTCAGCTCTCCGCGCTCTACGCGGCACATGCCGCTCGCATCGCTGCCCAGGGGGATCAGTTCACCTCCGTCATTACGCCGGACGCCGGCCTGAACGCCGACCTCCTCTGGGCCGAAACCTCCATTGCCCAGCTTCGCGCCACCACACGCCCTTCAACCGCCTTCCCTGCCGGGGAAACCGGTCTGGTCGCCGGCTACTATGCCTCCGGCGACTCTGCGCGCCCCGGCTTTGGCTGGTACTTCGGCCGCGACACCCTCTACACCGTGTACGCCATCGACAGCTACGGCGACTTTCAACTCGCACGCACCGCGCTCGAGTTCCTGATGCGCCGTCAACGTGCCGACGGCAAGATGATGCATGAGTTCTCGCAAACAGCCGCTGACCTTGACTGGGGTGCGCTGCCCTACGAGTACGCGGCCGCCGATGCAACCCCGCTCTTTCTCACCACGATGCTTGACTATGTCCGTTCCAGCGGCGATCTTGAGTTCCTCCGCGCTCACCGCGCCGCCGTCACCCAGGCCTGGAACTTTGAGGTCACGCACGACAGCGATGGCGACGGTGTCTACGACAACGAGCAGGGAACCGGCTGGGTGGAGAGCTGGCCGGCTGGTATGCCCCGGCAAGAGATTTATCTTGCGCTCTTTGACGAACAGGCCTCGGACGCCATGGCGCAACTCGCCCGCATGCTCGGTGACCAGGCTACCTCGACCTCTGCTGCGTCTCGGGCAGCCGCGCTTCACGCCACCATCGAACACGAGTACTTCCAGGCCTCCTCCGGCACCTATGCGTTCAGCCGTGGTAAGGGCGGAGCGCTCGACAAGACCTCCACTGTCTTCCCCTCTGTCGCATGGTGGGACACGACGCACTCTGCGCTCGACCATCCTGCCGCCAGCCTGCGCCTGTGGGCGTCGCATGACTTTGACACCGACTGGGGGCTGCGCGACGTGGCTGAGACCGAGCCCATCTACGACCCCATCAGTTATCACCAAGGCTCTGTCTGGCCTCTGTTCACCGGCTGGGCCGCGCTTGCGCAGTATCGTGCCGGCCACGCGCTTGCCGGCTACCGCGCCCTGCTTCAGATCACCGGCCTCACCTCAGCCCAGGATCCAGGCGCGGTGACTGAACTCCTCTCGGGCGCCTTCTATGAGCCGTTTGGACGCAGCACCAGTCACCAGCTCTGGTCCTCCGCCATGGTGATTACGCCCCTGCTGCGCGGCCTCTTCGGCATCGAATGGGATGCTCTGAAGCACGAGCTTCGGGTGATGCCGCACCTGCCTGCATCCTGGCCCTCGGCGGAGGTCCGCAACCTCTACGTTGGCGAGTCTGTCGTTGATGTCCAGTATCTGCGCAACGGCATGGCCATGGACGTTTCTGTCACAACTCGCACCGGACCGCGCGTCCACTTCGGCGAGGGCGCGACCACAAAGCGTTCCCCATTGCCGGCTCTCGAAGTTTCACTTCCGCAGGCGATGCCCGCACGCGGCGCGCGAACGGCTCAGGCAAGGGTGGTCGACGAGAGTTCCACTCTGAACTCTCTTCGCGTCGAGCTTGAAGGCCTTGCGGGCACCGAACTGACGCTCCATCTGCAGCGGAACAATGCACGTGCCGTAGCTCGGGTGGAAGGCGCGGAGCTGACCGGCGATCAGATCCATCTCCGCTTTCCATCCGGCACCGGCTTCGTCACCCAGGTGCTTACGGTGCGCTGGTAGGCCGCACCGATGCCGCAAAGGCGTCCTGCATCGCCGCCATTCTTTTGCTCGTTCAAGAGACTGGTCCGGCGAAGCGTGTCTCCGCCGGACCAGTATGGTTACCTTTTCGCTGCGGAGCTACTCCACACTCGCGACCCAGGTCGCGTACGGAGCCAGAGTTACGCTTTTCAACTCGCTTCCCTGGCTGAGTCCCGGGTCGTCTGTCATCAGCGTCTTGCCGCGAACACCCTTGGCCCCAGTCGCGCCCAGATCAAGGGACACCGTCTGCGGTAAATCACTGCAGTTCATGACCGCAACGACTGCCGAAGAAGTTGTCGAGCGTACGTAGGACAATACGTTTGAGCTGCCTTGATTGAGCATAGTCATGCTTCCGTCGTGCAACGCCGGATTGGTCCGGCGCAACGCGATCAACTGCTCATACCAGTTCAGTAGGGATCCGGGCTCCTTGCTTTCCACTGCCACGTTCAGCGTTTTGTACCCTGCCGGAATCGGAAGCCATGTCTTCGCATTGGGACTGAACCCGGCCTGCGGGCCAGCCGACCACTGCATGGGGGTCCGCTCACCATCCCGACCCTTTTCCTTTGGCCAACCGGTAATGCCAATGGGGTCCTTCACATCTTCCT
>CAXUEE010000241.1:0-5443 GCA_964249905.1 uncultured Acidobacteriaceae bacterium | reverse complement strand
CGAGCGGGAGCTACAGATCGTCGGCTACATCGTGCGCGGCTGCAAGAATCGCGAGATTGCCGAGGAGATTGGGACAAAGGAGCAGGTCGTGAAGAACTACCTGCGCACCATCTACGACAAGACCGGCGTAAGCGATCGTCTGGAGCTGGCCTTGTTTACGCTGCACCATCGTCTCCTGGCCGAGGCCGCTGCCAAAGCCGGAACGCTGATTCAGAGAAAAACTGCCTAGAGCTGATTCGCTATCTGTCAGTCGCTCTTTCTTTGGTTGTCATCCCGTAGGGATTTGCTTCCTTGTCGTCCCGTAGGGATTTGCTTCCTTGTCGTCCCGTAGGGATCTGCTTCCTTGTCATCCCGTAGGGATCTGCTTATTTGTCATCCCGTAGGGATCTGCTTATTTGTCATCCCGTAGGGATCTGCTTCTGTCGTTGCTTGTTCTTTACATCACCAGCTCATTTGCCCCGAAAGTTACCTGTTGCAAATGCAGCTTACTCGCAGGTCGTCGTTCTGGCGAGGCCAGAATCCCTGTATTTGCTTGTGTGTACGTGCGTACCTCGAGGTAATTTGCTCCGCAAAGATACGGTCAGAGACCCATCCGAGCTTCTTCCTCATCGGCCTCTTTACTCGGATGCGCGACCTTTTCCGCGATCGACTTGGCCTGCGTAAAGAGCAGCAGATAATCGGGGCCGCCGGCCTTGGAATCGGTGCCGCTCATGTTGAAGCCCCCAAACGGATGTGCGCCGACCATCGCCCCGGTGCACTTGCGGTTAAGGTATAAGTTGCCGACGTGGAACTCGTTACGCGCGCGCTCAAGAACCTCCGCTGACTTCGAGTAGATCGCCCCCGTCAGCCCGTACTCGGTGCCGTTCGCGATCGTCAAAGCCTCGTCAAGATCCTTGGAGCGCAGCACAGCCAGCACCGGTCCGAAGATCTCCTCCTGGGCGATTCGTGCAGACGACGGCACATCCACGAATATCGTCGGCGCAATGTAGAAGCCGCCCTCACGCTCCACCGGCTCGCCCCCGATGAGCAGTCGGCCCTCCGCTTTACCAATCTCGACATAGTCGAGCACCCGCCGGTAGGCGACCTGGTTGATCACCGGACCGGCAAAGAAGTTCTCCGCTGGATCCCCTTGCCGGATCTCGCCCACCCGCTCGCCGAGTGCATCGACGAAAACATCGTAGATCGCGTTATCGACAATGACGCGGGAACAAGCCGAGCACTTTTGCCCGTTGAAGCCGAACGCGCTCGCCACCACTCCCTCGACCGCCGCCTCGAGATCGCAATCGGCATCGACCACAATGGCATCTTTGCCGCCCATCTCCAGAATGGTGCGCTTCAGGAAGTGCTGGCCCGGCTGGGTCCTGGCCGCGGACTCATGGATCTCAAGTCCCACCTTCTTCGAACCGGTGAAGGCGACAAAGCGGGTCTGCGGATGAGCCACCACCGCGGAACCGAAGCCAGGCCCCGCCCCAGGACAAAAATTGACCACGCCCTCCGGCATCCCCGCTGCTTCCAGAAGCAAAAAAAAGTGCGCCGCAATCGTCGGGGCATCCGGCGATGGCTTCAGCACGACGGTGTTCCCCGTGACGATAGCCGCGGCAGTCATACCCGCCATAATGGCGAATGGAAAGTTCCAGGGCGGGATCACGGCTCCCGCGCCGAGCGGAACGTAGCGCAGGAGGTTGCGTTCGCCCGGAAGCTGGATGGGCGTCGTGGCCTGGGCCAGGCGAAGCGCTTCCCGGGCATAGAACTCAAGGAAGTCGATGCACTCGCCCACGTCCGCGTCCGCCTCCGCCCAGTTCTTGCCCACCTCAAAGATAAGCCACGCGCATAGCATGTATTTTCGTTCGCGAATCAGCCGCGCCACGCGGAGCAGCAGTTCGACGCGCTCCTCCACCGGGATACGCGACCAGGTCGGAAAAGCAGCCAGCGCCGCTTGGAGAGCGGGTTCGGCGTGCTCGGCCTCCGCATGCTGATGAACGCCGACCACCTGCGCCGGCCGCGCCGGATTGACGCTCGCGATCTTGCCCGTAGTCCGCACGCGCCTTCCCCCAAGCACCAGGTCATACTCGCGGCCAAGCTCGCCTTTCACGGCAGTCAGCGCCTCCTCCATCAGCTGCCGAACTGAGGCGTCCGTGAAGTCAAGAAAAGCTTCGTTGCGGAAGGCGGGAAGCGTAAGCAGCGCAGAGGAGGTGGCCATGGGCTTGATTCTAAAGCAGAGAACTTCAGCTCCAGTCCTCCCCAAAACCAGCTGTCATCCTTCGCCAAAGGCGGAGGATCTGCTTTTCGCTCCCCAGGACAGCCACATCCAACCATGCTCTCAGTGAATCTCTGTCGGCTACTTTTCGGAGAGGGCGACCCTTCCGGGATATGCATGCTTGAGCGAATGAGAGATTTGTACGGAGACTCTAGTCAAGGTGTGCTCTTCGCCCGCCGCTATGCCTCTTGTTTGTCATTCCGCAGGAATTTGCTTCTTGCTTGTTCCCAGCGAGGAAAAGCTCTTTGGCGTTAACATGAGGGGATGAGATTGCGTTCCCTGGCAGCGCTTTCGTTCATCCTCTCGTCCACTGTCCACGCACAAACGCAGGCGGCTCCTTCCCCAGCCGCCGGCGCAAGCCCCGCCGCCGCCGCGGCGCCGGCGGTCGCACCCTCGGGTCTGGTCCAGCCCTCGCTGGGCACCGTCGAGCAGTCGCTCGAAATGGTATTTGTGGACCGCTGGAAAGCCTCGAAGACGCTGAAGGAGACCACAACGAACAATCTTGGATCGATCCACCGCGATCTCGAGACCACCTTACCCGGCCTCCTGGCAACCGCCGACGGAACACCGGCTTCCGTGGCAGCCATGATCCCGGTCTCGCAGAATTTAGGCGCGCTCTATGACGTGTTGCTGCGGGTCACGGTGGTCGCAGAGTCGACAGCTCCAGCCGAGCAGACGGCGGCGCTGGAGCGGGGGCTGACCAGCCTCGAAGGCGCTCGCCGCTCCTTCACGGAGCGGCTGCAAGGGGCCGCGGAAGCCCAGGATCGGCGCGTGACCGAGCTGCAGACCACCTTGAACACTCGCCCGGCGCCCGTGGTGACTGCGGCAGCAGCGCCGTTGCCGTGTAAGCCGGCTCCGGCCGCGAAACCGAAAAAGACTACGGCCAAACCCGCCAACAGTTCCGGCAACTAATGCCGGATCGTGACTTGTCCGGCTCCGGGAAAATCTGTCAAGTGCCCAAGCCTTCTAAGAAAGAGCTATCCTTATCATTTCAAGAGGTTTATTGCTCAAAAGAAATTGGCATATCCGCCTCCGTCCGTGTTCTACAATAAAAGCATGGGTTATTCAAAGCGCGGCTAGGTAGTTATTCTTCCTCAAAAACCGGTCTTCGGGGGACAGAACCATCGAAGTCCGGACTTATCTTTTTTGTTTTGAAGACTTTGAGTACTCAAGTACGGAGAGGGGGGGGGAATACTCCCGCTTGAGTGCTCGCCGCCGCCGCGGGAGTGCTCTTCTCTACAATAGAAGCTATGCCAGACCACGGAAAGAGCGGCGAAGAAACTCAGCGCTACAACCCAGCCGAGATCGAGCCCAAATGGCAGGCCCGCTGGGACGCTGACCCCGCCTTGTACGCAGCGGAAGACCACACCTCCGGCAAGCCCAAGTACTACTGCCTGGAGATGCTGCCCTACCCCAGCGGCCAGCTCCACATCGGCCACGTCCGCAACTACGCCATCGGCGATGCGCTCGCCCGCTTCATGTGGATGCGCGGCGCAAACGTGCTCCACCCCATGGGTTGGGACGCCTTCGGCCTCCCCGCCGAAAACGCCGCGCTCAAAAACAGCGTCCCCCCGCGCAAGTGGACGCTCGCGAACATCGCCGCCATGAAGAAGCAGTTCCGCCGCCTCGGCATGAGCTTCGACTGGTCGCGCGAGATCACCACCTGCCTGCCCGACTACTACCGCTGGAACCAGTGGTTCTTCCTCAAAATGTTTGAGGCCGGCCTCGCCTACCGCAAAAAGAGCAAGGTCAACTGGTGCCCGGTCTGCTGCACCGTCCTCGCCAACGAGCAGGTCGTCAACGGACGCTGCTGGCGCCACGAAGATACCCTCGTCGAGCAGCGCGACCTCACCCAGTGGTTCTTCCGCATTACCCGCTACGCCGACGAGCTCCTCGCCGGCCTCGACACCCTCGACGGCTGGCCCGAAAAAGTCCGCACCATGCAGCGCAACTGGATCGGCCGCAGCGAAGGCGCGGAGATCACCTTCCCCGTCCACGGCTGCCCCGACGCAATGACCGTCACCGTCTTCACTACCCGTGTCGACACCATCTTCGGCGCCACCTCCCTCCAACTCGCCCCCGAGCACCCTCTCATCCAGCACTGGACCAGCTTCGACACCAACCTCGCCCCGGCAGTCGAGCAGATGATCGCCCAGCAAACCGCCGCCCGCGAAGCCGGAGACCTCGGCGGCATCGAGAAGCACGGCATCCCGACCGGCCGCAGCGCCACCAACCCCTTCACCGGCGAACAGATCCCCATCTGGGTCGCCAACTACATCCTCGCCGATTACGGCACCGGCGCCATCATGAGCGTCCCCGCCCACGACGAGCGCGACTTTGACTTCGCCACCAAGTACAACCTCCCCATCCGCCGCGTCGTCGCCCCAAATCTGGATACCGACGACCTCACCCTCCCGTACCTCGCCGAGGACGAAGGCGTCCTAATCGACTCCGGCGAGTGGACCGGCGAGTCCTGCCTGGAAGCCCAGGGCAAGATGGCCGCACTCGCCCAGGCGCAGGGCTTCGGCAAGGCCACCGTCACCTACCGCCTCAAGGATTGGGGCGTCAGCCGCCAGCGCTACTGGGGGACGCCCATCCCCATGGTCTACTGCGCCTGCTCCCCGAACGAGCCCATCCCTGTCGACGAGTCGTTGCTCCCGATTCTTTTGCCAGAGCAGATCCAAATCACCCAGGAAGGCGGCAGCCCGCTCGGCCGCGTCCCCGACTTCGTCAACACGAGATGTCCGCGCTGCGATGGACCCGCCAAACGCGAAACCGACACCATGGACACCTTCGTCGACTCCTCCTGGTACTTCTACCGCTATATCGACGCTCATAACGACTCCGCCCCCTTCAACTCCGACCGCGCCAATTACTGGTTTCCCATCGATCAGTACATCGGCGGCGTCGAGCACGCCATCCTCCACCTCATCTACTCCCGCTTCTGGACGCGCGTCATGCGCGACCTTACCGGACCGGACGGCCAACCCCTCATCCAGAACTCCGAGCCCGTCGAACGCCTCTTCACCCAGGGCATGGTCATCAAGGACGGCGCCAAGATGTCCAAGTCTCGCGGCAACGTCGTCTCGCCCGACCTCATGATCGACCGCTATGGCGCGGACGCCACCCGCATGTACGCCCTCTTCGCCGCGCCTCCCGACCGCGACCTCGACTGGCAGGAAGACG
>CAXUEE010000240.1:1308-5492 GCA_964249905.1 uncultured Acidobacteriaceae bacterium | reverse complement strand
GGACAGCGCCGGCAGCCTCAAGTTTCCTGACCGCAGTGGCATCATACGGAGGGTAGTAGCCAGCCAGGATCTTTGAGCCGGCCGTGGCAGGGGAGCCGGTCATGGAGAGAACATCCTTGATCGCGACAGGCACCCCGGCAAGCGGCCCGGCCTCCTGCCCTCGTGCGAGGAGCTCGTCGACGCGAGCGGCCTGCGCCAGGGCACGCTCCCGGCTTAGGGCCAGAAAGCTGTGAATACCGAGGCCCTGGGGACCGTCCTGCTCAGCGATGAGCTCCAGGTGGCGCCCGGCCAACGCCGTTGCCGAACCGGCCCGGACGGTTGCGAGCGCCTCCTCAATGGTGCGCATGCTGCGGGTGCGTACTGTCACCGTTCGATCACCTTGGGCACCTTGAAAAAGCGGCCGTCCGACTCCGGAGCCGCAACCATCACGGCGCGCCGGTCGAGTGAAGGTCCGACGCCATCGGTCCGCAGGGTTGCTCCAGCTCCGTCGTTCGGCAATCCAAGTACGTCGCTCACCTGCGCCATCGGCTCCACGTTCGCGGTATCCAGCTCGGCGAGCTGTGCGACATGGCCCAGGATGGCGCCCAAATCGCGTACCATGCGTATTTCTTCTTCCGGCGTCAGCTGCAGGTTCGCCAGCTCAGCGACGCGACGCACTTCCTCTACCGTTACCGCACTCATCGAGGGCCTTTCTGGCGTGGATCTCTCACTTCAAAGTGTATCCCGGCGACCTCTACGTCGGCGATGCGCGCCAGTTCGCGCTCGAGGATCGGTCGCATAGACTGCATCTGGTCGAGCCAGAGAGAGTCCTTGACCTGGATCTGCAAGATGCCTTCGTGGAAGCCGACGATCTCTCCACGCGTCGCCAGAGCGGGGCCGCAGGCAACCGGCCAGGCGGCGGCGAGGCGATCCGCGGGAGACAGCCCGTTCAGGCTGCGCCCCAGATTGCGTCTGATCAGGGCACGCATTTGCTCCATTAAATTCCCTCCATGGCCGAGGCGGCGGCGGGCACTCGCGCCAGGATGAACTCGCGTATTCTGCGCAGAAAAAGCGGGGTTCCGAAGCCCGCGGCCCAGGCCTGGATCACGTGCGGGCGAAACTCCGGCTCGCGTGCCTCGAACCGCTCTAAGGCTTCGGCAGCAGATTCGGAAGATTGCACAGGAAAGTAGATGCCGGTCGGGTTCGGTCCGGAGCCGCGTACCGTCTCGAGCGAGCCTCCAGCTCCGTAGCAGAGAACAGGCCGTCCGCAGGCCTGGGCCTCCAGCGGGACCATACCGAAATCTTCGTCGGCGGCGAAGAGCAGGGCACGGCACTTGGCGTACTGTTGCCAAAGCTCGTCATCGGAAAGCTGGCCGAGGAAGGTGACCTTAGGCCCTGCGAGGCGTCGCAAACGGGCCTCTTCCGGACCGGCGCCCGCGATGCGGAGCTTGCGGCCGAGCCGTCGGCAGGCCTCGATCAGGATCTCGGTGCGTTTATACCCGACCAGGCGCCCGGCGCACAGGTAGTGATCTCCGGGCACAGCCAGCCGGGCGAGCGAGAGATCAATCGGTGGGTGGATCACCTCGGCTTTGCGCCCGTAGACACGCTCGATGCGCTCGGCCACGTAGCGGGAGTTGGCCAGGAACCACGTCACGCGCTGCGCCGCGAGGAGATCCCGTCGGCGCACAAAGCCGGCGCTGGCGGTGAACAGCGTGCGCACGGCGGCTCCCATCTGCGAGCGATACTGCTCGTACCCGTCGTACAGGTAGCGCATGGGCGAGTGGCAGTAACAGATATGGACTGCGCCCGGGTCGACGCGCACCGCCTTCACAGGGCCGCTGTCAGAGGAGATCACCAGGTCGAAGCCGCGCAGGTCCAGACTTCTCACTGCCGCGGGATACAGCGGCATCATGTGGCGATGATAGTTCCGGGCCAGCGGGACGCTTTGCAGGAATGAGGTGTGCAGAACGCGGCTGCGAAGAGATTCCGGCAGACCTTCCGGCGCAGCCAACAGCGAGAAAAGCTCCGCGCGGGGGAAGAGTGAGGCAAGGCACTCCGCCACGCGTTCGCCTCCTCCTTTGGTGACGAACCAGTGATGGACGATGGCAACCCGCACCCCTTCAGTCTAGCCGCGGCGAACGTCCCTAGTACGCGCCGTCGCGGTTGACGACGGACTTGAAGGTAGCAAACATCAGCCGAATGTCACGGAAGAGTGACCAGTGCTCGACGTAGTGACAGTCCAGCTTGACACGTGCCTCGTACGTGAGCTTGCTTCGTCCGGAGACCTGCCAGAGTCCGGTCACGCCGGGTTTGACACGGCAGTAAAAATCGAAGCGCTCGGCATACTTCTCAACCTCCGCTGCGACGATGGGCCGGGGTCCGACCATGCTCATCTGCCCCAGGATGACGTTCCATGCCTGTGGCAGCTCGTCCAGCGAGTACCGGCGGAGAAAGTTGCCGACCCGGGTAACGCGAGGGTCAAAGCGAAGTTTGTGGGTACGGTTCCACTCCGCGCGCGCCTTTGGGTGTTTCGCCAGATATTGCTCAAGGACCTCGGACGAATTCAGACACATGGTCCGGAACTTCCACATCGAGAAGAATGCGCCATCGCGGCAGATGCGCCGATGTGAAAAAAAGATCGGGCCGGGAGAGGTAAAACGGACCATGGCAGCGACGATCAACAGCGCGGGCAACAGCACCGGCAAGCCAAGCAGCACTACCAGGATGTCCAGAATGCGCTTGACCACCCGGTAGCGGAACAGCGTGGAAGGCGGGGTACAGATGCTTCCGTCGCGCCGGTCGCTGCGTCCGCCATGAGACGCGGCGGAGACTTCGGCGAAGTCATGGAGCAGGGACTTGCTGGCGGATGCTTCGGCCAGGGTTGCTTGGTGGGAGTGGGCGTCACCGGGCATGCATCGTCCCGCAGTGACCCGAAGCGACCTCTAGCCAGACCTCCTGTTTGGAGGAACGCATTTTTGGTCTACCTTCAACCTCTGCACACGTCCAGCTTGGAGCCATACGTTTGACCATCCTCGGCTTTCTTGACTCGCCTGAAACCTCTTCGAGGGTTTCTCGGCTAAAGTATCTTTCGGCTTAGACGGACAAAACTTGAGAGAAAATATCGCGCGGCGTGGTCAGCATATCGCAACAATGTTTCTTTTGAACAGCTTACTCGATGGAGTGACCGCCGGCAGGGCGATCACCGGGTGACGCTAGAGGTTCGCAGGAAGGGTTGTCGGTTAGGATGGAGGGATGCACGTTCAGCCAACGCCGCTTCGGGATGTGAAGCTCGTCCGCCCACGGCGGTTTGGCGACGACCGAGGCTGGTTTGCCGAGTTCTACAATGCATCAAGCTTTGCCGAAGCCGGTCTTCCGACGCACTTTGTGCAGGACAACCAGTCATTTTCCGCGCGCGGCGTACTGCGTGGCCTGCATTACCAGCTCGGCAAGCCGCAAGGCAAGCTGGTGCGAGTCTTGTCGGGCCATATCTGGGATGTCGCGGTCGATCTGCGAGCCGAGTCTCCGGATTTCGGTAAGCACGCTGCGTTCGACCTCCAGCCGGTGAACGCAGCCGGCCAGCCGGAGATGTTATGGATTCCCGAGGGCTTCGCGCACGGCTTCCTGGTGCTGTCCGAGACTGCGGAGGTGCTCTATAAGACCACCGATGGTTACTTTCCACCGGGAGAACGCTGCATCCGCTGGAATGATCCGACGCTTGGCATCGCCTGGCCGTTAGAAGGACTAACGCCCTCGGTCAGCGGGAAAGACGCCCAAGGCAGTTTTTGGACTGAGGCGGAGCTACCGTAGGAGACGGAGAATTTACGACAGATCGACGACGATCGCCTCGTTCGCCCGCAGCTGCAATCCGTTTCGGACGGCGTGGCCCTCGCCATCCAGGTAGGACGAGAGGAGCACCTTTCCCTCGAGTGAGGAACTCCATTGCGGGTCTCCTGTGAAGTTGAGATGGATCTGCAGCCGTTCGCTCCCCAGCGTACGCACATAGTGCAGCACTTCGCTGCCCTCGTTTACGTCGCTCACCGATCCCGCAAACAAGGCAGGCCGTGCCCTCCGCAGCTGCAGCAGCACGCGATACAGCTTCAGCATCGTGCCCGCATCCGCGGTCTCGGTCTCGACCGTAAAGCCCGGCCAGTCCCATACCAGCGGGAGCCAGGTCTTCACTCCCGGCGCAGTAAACCCCGCATTTT
>CAXUEE010000240.1:558-1298 GCA_964249905.1 uncultured Acidobacteriaceae bacterium | reverse complement strand
GTCCCTTGCCGGGCTCGCGCAACTCCGCCGGGTCGCGCACGGCGCCGGGCGGGATTTCGGTATTCACCATCCCCAATTCATCGCCCATGTAAATCGTCGGGGTCCCACGCAAGGTCAGCAGCAGCACCGCCGCCACGCGCGCCTGCGCCGCGCCGATGCGGGTGGCAATCCGGTGCTGATCATGGTTGCCGATCACCCAGTTCGGCCATGCTCCGTCGGGCAGCGCCGCTTCATATTGCTGGATCAGCTTCGCAATGAGCGGAGCCTGCCAGGCGGTCAGGATGAGCTGAAAGTTGAACGGCATCTGCGCCCCGTCGAGCTTTGGACCGCCATAGTAGGTCACCAGCTCTTCAATCGGGAGATAGATCTCACCGATCAGCACACGCTCCGGATATTGGTCCAGCAGCGCCCGCATCTCGTGCACAATCACCAGCGTCTCCGGCTGGTTGGCCGTGTACTTCGGCAGTACCGAACCTATCGAGTCACCACCGTGCCAGTCCGGGTTCGGCGGATTGTTGCGGAACTCCCTGTCCTTGATGAGCAGCCAGATGACATCCATGCGAAAGCCATCTACACCGCGATCCAGCCAGAATCGCATCGCCTGATAGATCGCCGCGCGCACCTCCGGGTTCCACCAGTTCAGGTCCGGCTGCTCGGTCAGAAACGAGTGGAAGTAGTACTGCCCGGTCGGCGCGGCCCACGTCCAGCCCGGGCCCCCGAAGTTGGACATCCAGTTGTTC
>CAXUEE010000240.1:0-548 GCA_964249905.1 uncultured Acidobacteriaceae bacterium | reverse complement strand
CGCCATCGAGCCGAAGATCGGGTCGACATCGGTGTAATTCGCCACGTCGTAACCGAAGTCTGCCATGGGCGACGGATAAAACGGCGACACCCACACCGCATCGACACCCAGCTCCACTAGATAGCCCAGCCTGGAGCGGATCCCTTCCAGGTCCCCGACGCCGTCGCCGTTCGAGTCCTGAAACGAACGCGGGTACACCTGGTAAATCACACCGTCTCGCCACCACAGCTTTACCGTTTCGCTCATGCAGGCGTTGGATGCTTCCCCGGCTACTCCTCGCCTGAACCCCTGTGCCCGGCCAGCCGCTCCGGCATATCCGCCAGAACATACGTCATCACCGCCAAGGAAGCCACATTCTTGCGGAACTCTGTCGGGTCCACTTTGTCCAGCGTATCCGCCTCCGTGTGGTGCCAGTCGAAGTAGTGCGCCGCCGTCGTCACCTCGCCCAGTCCGGGTACGCCATCCGCCATCAGCGGCGAGATGTCCGACCCGCCGCCTCCCGCCTTCACCGTATCCGCGCCCACCGGCTTCAGCAGCTTTGCGATCGC
>CAXUEE010000239.1:0-5544 GCA_964249905.1 uncultured Acidobacteriaceae bacterium | reverse complement strand
GTCCCCATAAGCGTCTGAGCGCCGGAGAAGTCCATCGTTCCTTGGGCATGGGCAACACTCGCGAAAGCGAGCACAAAGAGCGTCGGCATCATTACGTGAAATGCTCGCGTAAGCTTCCGGCTCAGGTTGTTGAGATTGTGACGAAGTGACATATTCATTCTCCTGATGGCGGGTGGTGACTGCCATGTCAGGAAACTAGGTCACTTGGTAGGGCTGAGTCCAAGTCTTCTTTTTTAGATCGAGCAAAGTTTTGCTTATAGAAGAGGACTATGCCAGAAGCTCTAATTGCCTCGGTCGAATCCGCTCTCCGCGCGGGCGCTTTCGTAGAACGGTAAGCCCCTCTTGTCTTAGGAATTTCTGGATGAAGGGGAGTGCGATGTGCTGGCTTTCCGTGTTTGCAACAAAGGCAGTTTGAGCCGTCCAGTTCACCCCTGCAATCGGGCGCGTAGTCAATCCAGAATCCAGGGACAGGGCTTCATCAACTAGGGCCAGCCCATAGTTCTCCTTCACCATCCATTGAATGTCCGCAGGATTAGCTACTGAGTTAGCAAGGCTGATCGGGATACCCACCTCCGCGAAGAGGTGTACCAAGTGCGCATGAGCGGACGGATGAAGTTCTGGGTTCCTAAAGACTCGGATACGTGGTGCAATCTCGTGTACATCAAGGTGCGTCTGGGAAGCCAGAGGATCGTCGGCCCTCATGCACACGACGAGCTGGGAATTGGCAACGGGGATCACGTCCATTGCCTTGCTGTCGACCGGACAAGGCAGAATCGCGCAATCCAAAGTTCTGCCGCAAGCCGCTGCAAAATTAGGGAGGAATCGCCACCTGAGAAGACGACTTCGCACTTCGGAAACAGCTCGGAATAGGACTGGCGGAAGGTCGTCAAGAGAGTGGGGTTCACGAACGAGGAAAAGCCCATTCTGAGCGTGGGCACCTCTCCCCTGTGAATCGCCCGTGCTATGGCAAAGATCTCCCGCCGCTCCGCGAGGACTGTGCGAGCCCAGCCTAGAACGAGTTCGCCGGCAGGAGTCGGCTCAACGCCGTCTCGACCACGCCTGACAAAGATTGGAAAGCCGATGTCTCCTTCAAGTCCGCGAACCTGCTGACTAATGGCGGGCTGGGAACGATACAGTTTCTCCGCCGCCCTTGTGAAGTTCTTCCCCTCATCAATGGCGACCAAATATTCAAGATGGCGAAACTCTACAGAATCTGACATGGCCCGATACCTCGCTGGTGTGGGCCTTGCACTCCACACCGCTCTGTGGAAAAGACATACCTAATACTTCGATGCCCGCATCAAGAGTGTCAATCAGGCACCTCAAGGTGCCCGGTTACCTTAATGTGCCAACCCATCACGCATGAAGAGCTTTCGATAAGTTTTGCCAAGGCTGGCATAGGTAGGAAGTATTGGACTCTTTTAGAGTCGCGGGGCACGCTGAGTAATCGTCCATCACGGACGGAAAGAAGCTCAACCAAGGAGGCACAATGCTGCCTTTGTCTTCCCGCCATCAACCAGAGCCCGACACCCTCTCGAAGAAGCCCCCGGCGTCGGTCGATTTCCACCCAGAGCCTTTGCTCGACTCGGACGAAGCAGCGGCCATCATGCGCATTCACCCTAAGACCCTTCAGAGATACGCACGGCAAGGGATTGTCAGGGGTTTGCAGCTCGGGTCCATGTGGAGATTTCGCGCAAGCGACATCGACCGCTGGATATCCGAGCGTCTTGCTGGATAGAGGAATTTCAACGAAACCTCTGCCCGGCGTGCGATAGGCTTGCTTCAAGCCATCCGTTGCGCCTACAGGAGAAACATGCCAAGGCGGACACGGTATCAGCAAGGAAGCGTGCAGTGCGAAAAACGGAGGAGTGGATCAGATGTTTGGGTCTTCCGCTGGTGGCAGACAACATATGATGGAGGCACCAAACGCCGTAAAGCAATCGTCGGCACAGTGGCGGCGTTGCCTACGGAAGCAGCAGCCCTCAGAGCGGCCCAAGCACTGCGCATAGATGCCAACCAAGAAACCCCGCAGACTGAAGGCGGGCCAAAGACAATTGCAGAACTGGTCGCTCACTACCGGTTGAAAGAACTCGCTGGTGAAGATCAGGGACGCAAAGCGTTTTCAACGCGAGCTGCTTATGAGTGCTACCTGAAGACCTGGGTTCTGCCCCGATGGGGAACTCATCGTCTCGATCAGGTGAAGCCAGTCGCCGTAGAAGAATGGCTGGGCGGCATCAAGCGAGCGAGGGGAACGAAGGCAAAGATTCGGAACCTTATGAGCGCTCTCTTCCATCACGCGATGCGGTACGAGTGGATTGAACGAAATCCGATCAAGCTCGTGCGCCAAAGCGCGAAGCGAGAGAAGGTTCCTGACGTTCTGGAATTACACGAACTCCAACTCCTCCTCAGCAGGCTTGCCGTCAGAGAGCGCACGTTAGCTCTACTCGACGCGGCAACCGGGCTGCGGGTCAGCGAACTCCTGGCGCTTCGTTGGGATGACGTTGACTTCAAGGAATTGGAGATTCGCGTCACCGAATCGATCTGGCATCAGGTCGTGGGCGTCTGCAAGACCGAAGCATCAGCCAAGCCTGTCCCGATGGACGAGTACATGGCTGAAGATCTTCTGCGCTGGAGGCGCACAAGTCCGTACCCGATGGAGGGTGACTGGGTCTTTGCCAGTCCGCGCATGAAGGGCAAGCAGCCCTACTGGCCGGACAATCTCATGAAGAGGTATATCAGGCCGGTGGCACGCAAAGCCGGCATCACCAAGAACATCGGTTGGCACACCTTTCGCCACTCCTTCGGTACGTTGCTGAAGGCGAATGGGGAAGACGTGAAAACTGTACAGGAGCTCTTGAGACACGCGAACAGCAGGATCACGCTTGACGTGTATACGCAGGCCGTGAACTCGCATAAACGAGCCGCACAGAGCAAGGTTGTAAGGATGATGGTGCCCGGCGTGGGTCAGAGAGAGGTTGAACCTGACTCGCTCTTGGTACATCGGCGAGCGTAATGGACCCTAATCGGACCCGGATTTACTTGTCACTTGAGGTCCCATACAAAGCTAAGTCTTTAGTTTTGTATGGCGGGGACGACGGGGCTCGAACCCGCGACCTCTGCCGTGACAGGGCAGCGCTCTAACCAACTGAGCTACGTCCCCAAGTAGTTTCGCAACAACTTGGACTGAAGTCACATGGAATGAGCAGATCCTGCTTTGCTCACTTCCATCCTGTCGCTGCGGTAAACGGGGCTTTCAGAGGCCAAACTGGCACCCAGCGATCACCGCAGCTACAAGAGAAGAGTACCAGAACTGGGTTCAGTTTGGTGTTTCGCGGACCGTGTCCTTGCAAACATTCTGGTGAGGCCGGGGGGTTGGTGACTAGAGGCCTTTCTCTACCAGGAACAGGATAAGGTCTTTCACGCGACTGGAGTAGCCCCACTCATTGTCGTACCAGCTGATCACTTTGCCGGAAGCGCCGACGACTTTGGTGAGCTTGCTGTCGACGATGGAGGAGAGCGGGTTGCCGCGGAAGTCGGTCGAGACGAGCTCCTCGTCGGTGTAGCCGAGGATGCCCTTCATGGGGCCTTCGGCGGCGGTCTTGATGGCCGCGTTGATGGTCGCGACGGTGATGGGCTTTTCGGCGACGAAGGTGAGGTCGACGACCGAGACATTGGGGGTGGGGACGCGGATGGCGAAGCCGTCCAGCTTGCCGTCCATCTCCGGGATGACGAGCTTGAGGGCTTTGGCGGCGCCGGTGGAGCTGGGGATCATCGACAAGGCGGCGGCGCGGGCGCGGCGGAGGTCCTTGTGCGGGGTGTCGAGGATGACCTGGTCGTTGGTGTAGCTGTGGATGGTGGTCATGATTCCGGAGGCGATGCCGAAGGTGTCGTGGAGCACCTTGACGATGGGGGCGAGGCAGTTGGTCGTGCAGGAGGCGTTCGAGAGGACGTTGTGTTTCGCGGGGTCGTACTTGTTGTCGTTGACGCCGAGGACGACGGTGAGGTCCTCGTTGGTGGCGGGGGCGGAGATAATCACCTTCTTCACCGTTACCCCGAGGTGGGCTTTGGCTTTGTCTCCATCGGTGAAGAAGCCGGTGGACTCGACGACGATTTCGGCGCCGACGGAGGCCCAGTCGAGCTTGGCGGGATCGCGCTCGGCGAAGACTTTGACCTTTTTGCCATCAACGGTGATGGAGTCGGCATCGGCGGAGATGGTTTGCTTCAGGTTGCCGAGGATGGAGTCGTACTTGAGGAGGTGGGCCAGGGTGGCGGGGGTGGTGAGGTCATTAACGGCAACAAACTCGATGTCCGGATTGCCGAGTGCGGTGCGAAAGACGTTGCGGCCGATCCGTCCGAAACCGTTGATGCCAACCTTCACTGCCATGCGCGCGTACTCCTTGGTGTTTTTGTCGCTGATTGCTTTCTCGGAGGCTACCAAAAGGAGGATCAGAGGCGCAATCGGCGAATTGGTAAACGAACAGCGGCCAAGAGCCGGAAGTTTGCGGCGGGGGAAGCGCTGTGTTACAAGCGTGTTTAGATGCTGCGGGCCGGCCTTCGTCGTTGCAGTGGCACATTCTACGGCTCAAACCCCGCACTGGACGGATGGGGCGGAGTCGCCCAAAAGAGAGTAAGCGCGAGATGCGCGATTGGATACTTGAGCAGATGAGAAGACGTTCCAGGCGTGGGCCGAATGAGTCAGAGTCCACTGGAAAGAGTGGTCAGGAGCTGCCATCCGGCCAGCAGGCTCCGCTGCGCCCGACCTATCCTGAGCCGGTGCGGGCGGCGGTGAAGGAGCCCGAGCCAGTGCGGCAGGAGCCGAAGATCGCGCAGAACTACGAGGTTCCGGTGGACATGCCTGCGGCGGAGACGCCGTTGCCGTTTCCGGAGCCAGCGGCGGAGGCGACGGACCTTGCGGCGGCAGGAGATTTTGCTCCGGCGGCCGAAGGCAAGGTGGTGATGGAGACGCAGCCCGAGTTGCTGTCGACCCCGCCGGCGGAGCAGGTAGCGGCGAAGAGTCCGCGCGGCTACGTGGTGCTGACGATCGGGCTGCCGGGGTCGGGGAAGACGACCTGGTACAAGCGCCGCGGAGTCTCGCCGCTTTCGAGCGAGATGCTGCGGACGATCCTGTTCGACGACATCACCGACCAGCGGTATCAGGGACTGGTGTTTTCGACGCTGCGAAGTTTGCTGCGGGCACGGCTGATTGCCAAGATGCCCTGGAATTACGTGGATGCAACGAACCTGAGTCCGCATGAGCGGCGGCAGTGGATCAAGATGGCGAAGAGCTTCGGGTATGAGGTGCAGGCGGTGTTCTTCGATGTGCCGCTGGCGGTGTGCCTGGAGCGGAACTCGAAGCGCGACCGGCAGGTGACCGACGAGGTAATGCATAAGATGGCGGAGCGGCTGCGTCCGCCGGCCTTCAAGGAAGGCTTCGATAAGATAACGGTGGTGCGGGTGAAGCCGGTCGAGGCAGGCGGAGCCGGGGAACCGGCCGGAACAGCGGCGCAACCTCCTGCGGAGAGCCGATGAGCGCAGCCTCCCGCC
>CAXUEE010000238.1:4643-5576 GCA_964249905.1 uncultured Acidobacteriaceae bacterium | reverse complement strand
GCCCATCCACCCCGCCCAGCACCTGCACCTGCTTCAGGTCGAGCGCGCCATCCACCTTGGCCTGCCACTCCGGATGTGCAAAGTGGTTCAGCCCGCCGGAAGCAGTCAGCTCCGAGTGCTCGCCCGAGTGAAAGTCAAAGGCCTTCAGCAGCGCAATGTCGCGGCCCAGCTCCGCCTCGAGATGCAAACTGGACTTCGCCTCCGGCTCCTTCGCAATCTGCGTCACCAGGTCGCGCAGATCGACCGTCGCGCCGTACCGGTCCGTCTTGACCAGGTAATTCACCTGAGCGTTCAGGTCATGGGCCGCCAGGTTGAACGGGATCGCGCGGTCGTTCACCTGCGCCAGTCCGTGTACCAGCTCCACATCCTGCGCCTTCAGGTCAAGCAGCGTATCCATCACCGGCTCGTTCGACTCGCTCTTCTTGTGCGGCACCGGCTGGTTGGTCTTGCCCTCTTTGTCGATGATCAGGTGCACCTGGGGCTCTTCCACCCGCAGGAGGTTCAGCCCGATGTGCGACGCCAGCCCGGTCCCCGAAACATGCGACAGGAAGCTCAGGATTTTGATCCGCACCAGGATCTTGTCAGCAGCCAGATACGGCGCCTCGCCTGGACCTTCGAGCCCATGCACGACCAGCCCATCCACCTCGACCGCCAGATGCCAAAAGTCGAAGTGCACCCCACCAATCTCGACCCGGCCGCCGATCGATTCCTCGAGTGTACTGACCAGTTCCTTGCTCACCCGGCGCTGGAAGTCCGGCGTCCGCGTGTAGTAGGCCGCACCGAAAAACACCACCAGGAGCAGCAGCGCAAAACTGCCGAACAACCACGCCGCCACCAGCGCCAGCTTCGCGCCGAAGCTGCGCCGGCCGCCCGGGTTTGCGGATCTCGTCTCTTCGCTCACCGCGCCCCCCCAACCGGGTTCATGATCCGGAC
>CAXUEE010000238.1:4027-4633 GCA_964249905.1 uncultured Acidobacteriaceae bacterium | reverse complement strand
TGAGTTCCCGCACCAGGATCGCGGCCAGCGGCGCGCGCTTCTGCAGCAGCACCACCTGGATCTGGTCTGAGATCGACTCCAGCTTCGGCGCCGCCACCCCGCGCCGCGCAAACTCCGGCAAGAGCGTCTTCGCGTAGTATTCCCGGATCTCCGCCGGAGTGATCTGCACGCCCATCTGGAATCGCTCTTCCACAAATTTCAGCAGCTCCATCCGCTGACGCCAGCGCTCCGTCACCTCTGCCACCGTGAACCCTTGCGCCTGGCAGAACTTCGCCCACCCCGCTTCGGTTTCGCAGTGATACTGCTTGCAGGCCGGGATCTCCGTCTGCACCTTCTTCAGCTGCGCCTCTGCCTCTTCCATCGTCACCGCATCGCCCGGCTGCAGCTTCGCCTGTTGCAAGATCAGGGCCCGGTCCACCAGGCGCTCGATCTCCGTCTGCCGCGTCGCCGGAGGATCGACCGACGTAAACGGCTGAAACGCCTCAAAGCGATGCTCCTCTTCCACATCGCTCTCGAGTACCAGGTCGCCGTTGACCACTGCAATCACCTGGTCCACCAGCACGCCATCGCTGCCGGCCGGCTCCGTGAAGGACACCCGGACCGTGC
>CAXUEE010000238.1:0-4017 GCA_964249905.1 uncultured Acidobacteriaceae bacterium | reverse complement strand
TTGCGCGCCTACCCGGCGGGGCGCGGCGCCGCCTGCCCCGGAGCCAGAGGCGCCGTCTGTCCCGGCTTCGGAGGCGCTCCCTGCAGCGGTACCGGCGTAGCCGTCTGCGCCGCCGCGTAGCTCAGCGCTGGCAGCAGCGCCCATCCCGGATTGATCCCGTGTCTACGCATCTCTAGAAACTCTGCCCAATACTGAAGAAAAAGTTGAAGTGTCCGGCATTGCCTACATAGGGCGGCATGTTGTTGTAAAAGTGGCCTGGCGTACTCTCCTGCGTGATCACTGGGTAGCTTGGCGGATTCAGGTTGTAGCTTAGGTCCAGCCGGATCGGCCCCACCGGCGTCTTGTAGCGCAGGCCTAGCCCGATCGCGTGTGAAAAGTAGTTGAAGCTGCACGTCCCCACGAGCACCGACACATTCTGGCACGTCTGCTCGTTCGGCTGGTGCACCCGCAAGAAGCTCGGAAACATGTCCTGAGGGTGCTGAAAGACATTGCCCATGTCATGGAAGATGACAAAGCTGACGCTGTTGCCCACCACCGGCAGCGTCGTCGCCGGCAGCCGCAGCTCCAATGTATTCACAAAGACGGCCGACCCGCCCACCGGGTAGCCCGTTTGCAGGTCGCGCGGCCCGGCATCGTTGATTCCGAAGCCGCGATGCGAGGTCGCCCCGCCCGCATACAGGCGCTCGGAGAGCGGCACCTGGTTGCAGCTCGCGTTGATACTCGCGAAACCACCCTCGCACGCCACATTCGGCGTCCCATCCGGATTCACAAGATTCGGATTCGGCCCATAGGAGGCAATCACGCCCACCCGCGTATTGCGCGCGAATACATATTTGTTCTTGCCGAACGTGTAGTACGTCGAGTTCGTCACGTCGGTCCGGTTGAAGTCCGTCTGCGACCCGAACTTCCCGGAAGCAAAGAAGTTCTGCACACTGGTGTACGTGCCCTTGCCGGCATCGAGCGGACTGGGCGAACGCGTGTCATGAAACCACGTCACTCCCGGCCCGGCCACCCGCACCGGCTGCGATAGCAACGGAATCAGGCTCGCCGAGATCGCCAGGCTGTTCGGGTTGACCGAGACGCGCCGGTACTCGAAGTTGTAGATGAACGAGTCTTTCCGCCCCACCTTCTGCGTCACCCGCACATCCGCCTGCAGCGTCGACGCCGCAAAGGTCGTGATGTCTTGGACGTTGCTGTACCCGCCCGAAACCTGGAACGAAAGCTTCGGACGCCCATACCAGTGCGGATCGAGAAATGTCAGGTTCGCCACCGTTTCCAGCAGACCATACGTCGTGTGCAGCGTCAGCGTATCGTCAGTGCCGCGCAGGTTCAACCGGCTCACATCAAGCGACACCCGCGGACTCGCGCCGGCCTTGCCCTCCTGAGCCGCGGTCGTCCCCTGCTGCGTGCAGTACTGGCAGGCCGGCAGTCCTGTCTGCACCTCAAACCCGAAGCCGTACGTCACATCCCAGCGCTTGGCTTCAGTCACTTGCACCACCACGTTCTTCACCTCGGCATCCCCTGCCGGGTTCTGCACGGCGGCCACTACCTCGTTGAAGAGCGCCAGGTTGTACAGGTTGCGTTGCGTCTCGAGCAGCGCTCCCTGGTTCAGAGGCTCCCCGCTATGCACGGTAATCTGCTTGGACACCACCTCCGGCCGGGTGTAATGGATGCCGCTCTCCAGCACTCTGCCGGTAGAAACCTGCTTGCCCTCAATCACGTTGTAGGCAATGTCGGTCCGCGACTTGTCCGCGGCATCGGGCGTCTGCTTCACCTCGATCCGCGCCTGGTCGTAACCATCGCTCAACAGGTAGCTCAGGATTGCGTCGCGGTCGCCGGAAAGCGTCAAGAGCGAGAACGGCTGGCCCGTCTGCGCCTGCAGCAAACCCCGCAGCAAGGTTTGGCGGCTGGCGTCCACGCCTGTCAAATCGATCGCCCCGAACTCCTGCTGCGATCCTTCCTCGATATTGAAGTTTACCGCGATCGAGGCATACTTGGCAGGCTTGCCGCTGGCCGTCGTCGTCACATCCGTGGCCGCGGCCGTCACCTTCGCATTGTTGAAGCCGTTCGCCCGGTAAAGCGACGTGATCGACTTCTCGTCCGCCGTCAGCAGCTGCTGGCTGAACCGCCCGCTGCGCTGGTACGAGTCAGCCTTCTGCACCTTCAGGCTCTCCTTCAGCAGCTCGCTCCCGAAGTACTTATTGCCGTGCACCTCGACCGATGTCACCTTGTGACGCTCGCCCTTGTCCACCTGGAAGAGGACCGTCTCCTGCCCGGTCGCGGGCTGCTCCTGCTTTACCTTCACCACGGCGTCGAAAAAGCCCTGCTGCTGCAGGAAATCCTTCATGTTAAAAGTCGCTTCGTGCAAGAGGTCGATATCCACCGTACCCTCTTCATAGATCGGCACCAGGAGGTGCAGGCGGCTCTTTGAAAACTTCGCCCCCACCACCTCCACCTTCACAATTGGCCCCTCCTGCACCATGAAGTCGTAACTCAGCATCTTGGTGGAGGTGTCATAGGTCGATCGCTGCAGGGTCACCGTCGCTTCCAGGCGGTCCTTCTTCTGAAAGCGGTCGCGCAGGTTGCTCAGCGCGTTGCTGGCCGTGTCCCGCGTTACCCGGCTGCCGCGCTTCAGCTTGGCTCGCTTGCGAAACTCCTCGAGCGTAATCCCAGGATCGTCCCCTTCAATAGTCACGTTGCCCACCCGCGCCTGCGGGCCAATTCCCACCGTGTAGGTCACATTCACCTGCTGGCCCGCGTCGTCGCGCACCGTGGTCGCCGTCACCGTCGGCTCATAGTAGCCGTTCTGCGCCAGCGCCAGCTTGACCGCGTCGGTCCCCGTCTGCACATCGGCGTTCAGAAACGGCGAGCCCGGATTCAGCTTCGTGCTGTACTCGAGCAGCGAGGCCAGCCGATCCTCCTGCACGCCCGCAATCTGCACCCGGCCCACGTAATACCGTGGCACCCCGGCAAAGATCAGCGTCAGCCCCGCGCCTGCTGGCTCCACCCGCACCGAGATGTTGCGATACCGGCCCGTCGCAAACAGCCTCCGGGTGGTCTGTCTCACCTTCTCCGGGTCAAGCGACTCCCCCGCCTTCTGCGAAAGCTCACTGCGCAGCCGGTCGGTCTGGTCGAACTCCACGCCCTCGTACCGGATCGCCGTCACTGTCTGCTTCGCGAACTGAAATAATGTGTCCTTCAGCGGAGGGAGCTTCGACTCGGTCTGCGCACTCGCCGCCGTCGCCGACTGCGGCATCCCGGCTGCCTGGGGATTGGTCGACGCCTCCGGAACCGACCCCGCCTGCGGCGTCGCCGGAGTAGCCGCTGTCGGATTGGTGCTTTGCCCGCCCATCACCGGAGACGCCGCCGGAACGCCTTGCGCGCGGAGGCTCGGCTGGCTCAGGATCAGGCCTCCCGCCAGACAGACCGTCTCCCACACCGGCGTTCTCGCGCGTCGTCTGATCTCAGCTCGCCAGAATCCCAACACTCAGGTGCCCTTTACCTTCCGGCGCGCTGCACCGGTGATAACCCTTCGCCGGCGCGGAACTACGCCCAGCCTGCTCCATCCTAACTGCAGGGAAAGCGTCATGACCAGAGATCAATCGTTGTACGGCTCTCGTCCATCCATACTGCCGGCCAGCTTCTTCGCTTGATCGCAAAGCCCTGTAGCCCGGTCAACAGTCTCTATACTTAAGAAGCTGCCGCCATGCCCGACCTCCCCTCCCCGAGCGATCTCACGTCGCGCTACTCCCGCCAGATTCTCTTTCCCGGTATCGGGAGCGGCGGCCAGGCCCTGCTCGCCTCTGCCCGCGTCGCCATCATCGGGGTCGGCGCCACCGGCGCGGCCACAGCCTCCATGCTGGCCCGCGCCGGCGTCGGCCACCTCACCCTCCTCGACCGCGACTTCGGCGAAGCCTCAAACCTCCAGCGGCAGATCCTGTTCGACGAAGCTGACGCCCGCGAAGCCCTGCCCAAAGCCGAGGCCGCCCGCCGCAAAATCGCCGCCTTCAACTCTTC
>CAXUEE010000237.1:4712-5581 GCA_964249905.1 uncultured Acidobacteriaceae bacterium | reverse complement strand
CGCTCCCTTTCCTGAATCATCCAACTTACAACGCGTCCGCGCAGGCGCTAACCTGCTTTACCCTGACGGAGGTCAGACTCACGCTTGCTGAAAAAATCTCTCGACATGACCCCAGGTATCGAGCCCCTCTACGGAACCCGCGATGAAAATCTTCGCTTGTTGGAGGATGGACTGCACGTTACGATCGACCTCCGGTCCGATGCGATCCAGATCTGCGGGGAAGACGCCGCGGTGGCTCGCGCCGCGCAGGTATTTGCGGACTTCGATGCGCTGCGGCGCTCCGGGGTGACGCTGCAGAATGGCGAGTTGCATGGTCTGCTGAAGCTGGTGGTGGGGCACCCAGGCGATCAACTATTTCGTCGCGCAGAAGTATGTGGAGGCGATCGAAAGCTCCGACATGACCTTTGGGCTGGGCCCGGCGGGTACGGGCAAGACGTACCTGGCGGTGGCGATGGCGGTGTCCGCGCTGCTGGCGAAGAAGGTGTCGCGCATCATCCTGGTGCGGCCGGCGGTTGAGGCTGGGGAGCGCCTGGGTTTCCTGCCAGGATCGCTGCAGGAAAAGGTCGACCCGTATCTGCGGCCGCTGTATGACGCGCTGTACGACCTGCTCGACCAGGAGAAGGTGGACAAGCTGCTGGAGCGCAACGTGATCGAGGTGGCTCCGCTGGCGTTTATGCGCGGCCGGACGTTATCGGATGCGTTCATCATCATGGACGAGGCGCAGAACACGACGACCGAGCAGATGAAGATGTTCGTGACGCGCCTGGGCAACAACTCAAAGGCGGTCATTACCGGCGACCTGACGCAGACCGATCTTCCCAATCCGAAGAAGTCCGGGCTGCTGGAGGCGCTGCATGTGCTGGACGGTG
>CAXUEE010000237.1:0-4702 GCA_964249905.1 uncultured Acidobacteriaceae bacterium | reverse complement strand
GCCTTCTCCTGATCGCGAATGTACTGCCGGATCTGTTCCTCGTTCAATCCGACTGTGCTCACGCAATAGCCGCGCGCCCAGAATTCCCGGCCGAACAGCGTCCCCTTCGTCCGCATCACTCCGCGGTGGATGCGGATCGCGCTCTTGCCTTTCAAATACCCCATCGTCATCGCGATGCTGTATTTGGGCGGCACGCTGATCAGCATGTGGATGTGGTCCGGCATCATCTGGTGCAGCGGATTGGGCGGGCGTATGACACGTACGGGCGCTCGCAGCAGCCGCTGCCGTTGTCGATCGAGGTAAGCCTTCCCGGAACGCCGGGTGCGGCGATGACTCCGCAGCATGGTGTGGGGAAGCCTCAGTAACGGGCCTGTGATTGCGATATGATGGGGAGGAACGGAGGCTTCGACGGCGTCTGTTCCTCCCGATGATTACCATCGATCCCCCAAGTAGTTCGCTTGCGCTCGCATCCCTCTCGACCCTGAGCCGGTCCGGTCTTTCTCGATTTCTCAATCGTGCGCGGACAGCGGTTGCACTCGATGGCTCGGTCGAGGTGCTCCTGACGTCGGACGCCGAGATGCAACGGCTGAATCGCACGTTTCGCAAGAAGAACAAAGCGACGGATGTGCTCAGCTTTCCGGCAGCCCGGGAAGCGGAGGGACTGGCCGGGGATCTCGCGATTTCGCTGGACACCGCTGCGCGCCAGGCTGCGGAGCAGGGGCACAGCCTGCGGGACGAGCTGCGGATTCTCCTGCTGCACGGGCTGCTGCACCTGGCCGGAGAAGACCATGAAGCGGACACGGGCGAGATGGCAGCGCGCGAAGAGCAGCTGCGGGAACGGCTGGGACTTCGCTCCGGGCTGATCGAGCGGGTGGAAAAACGGTCCGAGGCGAGGAAGCGGCGATGACCGCTTTTGAAATCGCGCTGCTGGCGGCACTGCTGGTGATTCTGTCGCTGGCCGCGTATGTGGACCGGATCTACTCGGAGATGGGCAAGTTTCTGGCGCGGGAGTACCAGGACAACATCGACAGCTGGGAAGAGCTGGTTGAGCCGCGGCTGCGCCTGGGCCGTGAATCGATTGCGCAATCGGCCTCGGTGCTCCGGCAGCTCACGCTGGCGGGTCTGGCGCTGTTGTCCGGGATGCGGCTGTACCATGCCGGAGCTCCGGCGTGGAGCGAGGTGGCGACGGCCATCTTCGAGCTGATTCTCTTGATCCTGATCTTCGACCGGCTGATCCCGCAGGTGCTGTTTGTGCGCACGGAGGGCGGCTGGGTGGTGCGGATCCGTTCGCTGCTGCAGGCGCTGTTTTATGTGATCCTGCCGGTGACGCTGCTGCTGGGACTGTTGCTTTCGATTGTCGCGCTGGCGGAGCCGGAAGATGAGCAGGAAGAGGAGCATCCGTCCGAAGCGATGGATGCACTGCTCGAGGCAGGCGAAGAAGAGGGAATTCTCGAAGAGTCAGACCGCGAGCTGGTGCGGTCGGTGGTGGAGTTCGGGGACAAGGTGACGCGGGAAGTGATGACGCCGCGACCGGAGATCTTCGCCGTGCCAGACACGCTGACGCTGAAAGAGTTTACGGCGGAGATTGAGGAACACGTTTTTTCGCGGGTTCCGGTTTTTCATGAAACGCTGGACGACGTGACCGGGATTGCGTTTGCGCACGATCTGCTGCAGGTGACGGACGAGGACGCCGAGACGCTGACGATAGAGCGGATTCAGCGTACGGCGGCGTTTGTTCCAGAGACGAAGCGGGTTGCGGAGCTCTTGCGGGAGATGCAGTCGGAAAAGCAGCATATGCGAATCGTGATCGACGAGTATGGCTCGGTGGCGGGGGTGGTCACGATCGAGGATTTGCTGGAAGCGATTGTGGGCAACATTGCCGATGAACATGATGCGCCGCAGGCTGACGATGCTCCGATTCGCGAGCCAAACGGCGCTTATGTCGTCTCCGGGACCTTTGAGCTGTCGCGTTTGCGCGATTTGTTTGCGGATCAGCCCGGAAACGGCCGTACGTTCGGGGAAGACACGCGGATGGAGGCCGAGCAGGGTGTGGAGCGGGCAACGAAGGCGGACCGCGATGACCCGGCTGAGTTGCGGCTCCCGGAGCATTACGAGTCGACGACGGTGGGGGGACTGGTGTCTGAGCTGGCCGGGCACATTCCTTTGCCGGGCGAGGTGGTGGAGGATGCCGGTCTGCGGTTGGAGGTCCTGGCAAGTACGGACCGGCGCATCGAGTCGATCCGGGTCAGCCTGCTTCCGTTGGCGGCGTAATTCGCCGCAGGCCTGTGGACGAATCTATGAAATAGACATTTCTGCGGAGAAACGGATGTGCTAAGGTATGGGGCACAGCGCAAAGAACGCCGGGCCGCGCCACTTTCGTGGAGGTATACGCATGCGGGCCAACTCCCTGTCGTTCGATCGCGGAACTTTCAATTGCGGAACATGGACCGGGGCGCGAGACAAGCAGCTTCCTGCCGGAGAGGGTCGCCGGCCACCTCGGGACAGCACCCTTTATTTTTCCGCAAACCACATCAGCAGCCGGTTTGGCGCCCGGTTGCGGGAGCTGCGGAGAGAACGCAGTTTGACACAGGTGCGAATGTCGGTCGATTATGGCATCGACCGCAGCTACCTGAGTGATATCGAGCGGGGGCGTAAATCGATTTCCCTGGCGTATCTGGAGGTGATTGCGCTGGGCATGCAGATCAGCATGTCAGAGCTGGTAAAGGATCTCTGAGCATCCCTCGGCAGCTGTGCTGTGCGGCTCTGGAGGGATGTACGCTACGAATCGAGGATGGGAGGCCAGGCTATGTCGCAGATTACAGGAACGGTACGGTGGTTCAACCCGCGGAAGGGGTATGGCTTCTTGGGCAGGGACGGCGGCGCGGATGTGTTTGTGCACTACACGGCTATCCAGAGCGGCGACTTCCGTTCGATGCGGGAAGGCGAGCCGGTCAGCTTTGATATTACCCACGACGTGCACGGCCCGCAGGCGACGCAGGTACGACGGCTGGACCGGACGTCGCACCCAGGATTGGACCTGCCAGGAGTGGACCTGCGGGAGCCGGCTGACCGGCCTGGCACCTAGAGGGAGTGCGAAGCGACGGAGTGCCGGTATGTCCCCAAGCGACGTATGCTGAGAGGAGATGCCTTTTCGCTCAGGATTTGTTTCGATCATCGGCCGGCCGAACGCCGGCAAGTCTACGCTGCTGAACGCGCTGCTGGGGCAGAAGATCGCGATCGTCACGCATAAGCCGCAGACGACGCGCACCCGGATCCATGGCGTGCTCGAGATCCCGCTCAAGAAGAAGACGAAGACGGAAGCAGGGCACCCGGCGGCACAGATGGTGCTGGTCGATACGCCGGGCATTCATAAGCCGGATACGCAGCTGGACCGGCGCATGATGCAGGAGGTGCACGACGCGCTCGAGACGCGGGATGCGGTGTTGTTTGTGGTGGACGTGACGCACAAGCTGCCGAAGGCGGAGTCGGGCAAGGTGACGGGACGGATGACGCTGTCGGTGGCGGAGGATGAGTTTTCGCTCGAGCTGATCCGCAAGCTGGCGTGTCCGGTGATTCTGCTGCTGAATAAGGTCGATCAGATTGCGCAAGCGGAGATCATGCCGCTGATTGCGCACTGGGCGGGGCTGTACGGGTTTGCGGAGATTCTGCCGATCTCGGCGCGGAAAAAGATTAATCTAAATCTGCTGCTCGACAAGGTGGTGGCGCATTTGCCGGAGGGGCAGCGCTATTTCCCGAAGGATCAGCTGACGGATCAGCCGGAGCGGTTTCTGGTGGCGGAGCTGATCCGCGAGAAGATTCTGTTGCTGACCGGCGAAGAGGTTCCGTACGCGACGGCGGTGGTGGTGGAGAAGTTTGAGGAGCCGGCTTCGATGAAGAAGCTGGCGGATGGGCGGCTGCCGGTGACGAAGATCGCGGCGGCGATCTTTTGTGAGCGCACGGGGCAGAAGGCGATCCTGATCGGCAAGCAGGGGAGCATGCTGAAGCAGATCGGCTCGGCGGCGCGCAAGGAGATTGAAAGTCTGCTGGGGACGCGAGTCTTCCTGGAGCTGTTTGTGAAGGTGCAGGAGGATTGGCGGTCGAAGCCGAACTTCATAGAGGATCTGGATTGGCGGCGGCAGCTGGAGCAGATTGCGGCGAAGCAGGCGGGGGAAGAGTAGCTTCGCGTGTCAGCACGGGATTGTCAGGTAGTCGGGCGAGCGGAGCGCCAGATCCAGGATTTTTGCGTCGCGGGTAACCAGTGCGAGATTGTGGAGGCGGGCGGTTGCGATCAGGAAGCAGTCGCCTGGATCTCCTGAGCCGTAGGTGGCGGGAACACTGGCAGCTTCCTGTGCGATGGCTTTGGAGATGGGGAGGGATCTGGTTTTGAGCCGTTCGCAAATCTGTTCGAACCATGCTTCGATGGACTGTCCGCGTAGGTCCGGGCGGCGCTCAAGATTTTTTCTTGTGGCTCGCTACGCCGAGCTCCCAGATGGACATATCCGAGACGAACAGCGTGTTGTAGGTGCGCGCGCGAGAGATGGCAAGACCGGACTCCTCAGACAGGGGACGGTCCTGATCGAGCAACACTAGTACATGGCTGTCCAGGAGCAAACCTTCCGCTACGCGGCGTGCGATGCGCGCTTCCGTTTTTCCGCCCGCGCTGCCGCGGCTTTATCCTTAGCCGCTAACTTCAACACCTGTT
>CAXUEE010000236.1:2735-5649 GCA_964249905.1 uncultured Acidobacteriaceae bacterium | reverse complement strand
TCTGGGGCCTGCGGGTGATCTGCGGCGTGCGGCTGCGGGTGACGGGGCGGGAGCGGCGGGAACTGCTGCGGTATGGGGCCAGAATGCTGGCAGATGGCGAGGTGGAGGTGCGGGCGCCTTCGGGGCAGCGGTGGCCGGTTCTGTCCGCTGAGCTGCTGGCGCTTTTGCAGACTGAGGCTGCGGCCGAGGGGAGCGTCTTTCGGCTGACACGGGCGGAGACGCCGCAAACGGATGTTCGTCCAGTGTCGCTGCTGTCGGTGCAGACGGTGCAGGGGCTTTCGGAGGAGCTGGGGGAATCGCTCAATGCGCGACGCTTTCGAGCGAACCTGTTGCTCGATCTGGCGGATGGACCGTTTGCTGAAGATGCCCTGGTGGGGAAGGCGGTGCGGGGGGGGGCGACGGCTGTGCTCGCGGTACGGGAACGGGATCCCCGGTGCCGATTTGTTACGTATGATCCGGACGCTCCGGACGTGGCGGAGCCGCTGTTTGCGCTGATGAAGCTGCTGGACCGGCGGCATGAGGGCCGGGCGGGGGTGTATGCATCGGTGGTGGCGCCTGGGAAGGTGAGGGTGGGCGATGCGGTTATGGTCGTGTGAGGGTCTGCAGCGACGTCGATCTCCTCCGGAGGCAAGCTGTGGATGCGGCCCTCGAGCTTGCAGTCGAGAAAGCGGACTTATGCCGTACGCGTGGGCCGCATGGCGCTGTCCTGTGCGCGCTTCCAGTAACGGGAGAAGCGCTTGAGGTCGAAGCCGCGCGAGGTTTCGACGAAAGGTGGAGGATCGAACCAGACTACCGGGAGAGCCTGCTCCAGCTGAGCCGCGATGGCGTTGAGCCGCGGATCCGGTGTGCGCTGCGCAAGGATGTAGGTGGCCTGCACAGAACGTGCGGCGGCAAGTACGTGTTCGGCTGGTTCCCCTGCCAGCACGGTGGTGTTGCCGGGCATCTCCTCAAGACACTCTGCAAGGAAGACGATGCGCTTCCAGGAGATCTGCTCTTGAACAAGCCAGCTCAGGTCCCATACGAAGACGGCTGGTGACCCGGCGTACAGGCGCACCATAGACGATGCCGGATTGAGGCTGTCGGTGTGGTGCCAGAGGAGAGGTTTGCCTTCCGGTACCGGAACAGGACGTTTGTCGTGTTGCCTGGAGTACGGTTTGGGCGGGCTCGGCGCCGCAATCTGTTCGGCAGGCGAGTGCAGGCGAGGAAAGAGGCGCTCTTCCAGCGCTTCATAACTGCTGTCAAACGGACAGGTGCCGGCTTTCGCATGGGGGCAGACCTTGCAATAGACGTCGTCGGTATACCGCTGAAGATTTTCGCGATTGAAGAGGTAGGGCGCGCTGGCAAAAGTAGAGGCGACCCACTGCCAGGAGAGGTTGTTGCTTGCCGGATCGCCATCGATCAGGTGCCGGAGGAACCATCGCGCCCCCGCCTGCCAGCGCACCTGACGCCAGTGAACGATGTAGGAGGCAAACCAAAGCCGAACGTGATTGTGGAGATAACCCGTCTGTTGAAGGTCTTTACTGAAGCTGTCCATGCAGACGAGGGACGTGCTTCCGGACGGGATGTCGGGGGGGAGCAGGTCTGTGTACTGGCTGGCCGGGAACCCCGTTTTGTAGGCTTCCTGGTCGTGCCAGATGCCATCGCCAAGTTCGGCATAGAGTCGCTGCCAGTAGTCGCGCCAGGCGAACTCGTTGATGAGCTTGCCTGCCTGAGCTGGTTGCTTCGCCTGCTGGAGTGCGTGGTCGCGGACCTCCGCAAGCGTCAAGACGCCATGGCGGAGATAGGCCGAGAGCCGGGTGACGTCGCCCGCGACGAAGTTGCGCGTACGCGCATACGGCTCCGGCTGGATCTGCGCCAGCACTTCGAGAGCGGCTGTGCGTCCGCCCCGCGTCGGACTGAGGGTGGTATCTCCTTCAAGGTAAGGGAGCAGGGGTTGGAGAGGTGCGGCTAGCCGCTGCCGGTCGGGTCGTTGCTTCGCATCGTGTGGAGTCACTCTTTTTAGAGTAGCGGCTCGCTCAGGAAGCGGGAGAGGGTCTGTGGTCCGGCACACTCTTCGGCGGCTTTTGGTTTGTTCCGTTACAAGGGAGTTGTCCCGGCGACATAGCGGGCCAGCGTCGCCAGGAATACGTTCACTCCGGAGCCGGGTCGATTGGGCTACTGGTCAGTCCCGTGGAGGGCGCCGATGTGGCGTTTGACGATGAGATCGGTTTGGTGGGCGAAGGTCTTAAAGGCGTCGGAGCCGTCTGTGGCCTCCTGGGCGAAGAGCTTTTCGTCCTTATCGTGAATGGATTTCATGTCCTCTATATAGAAGGCGTCGAAGCCGGGACCGGTGGCAGCTTTCAGCTTGTTGAGGCGTTCGGTGAACTCCTGGTTGAGCTCCGGTGCGATAGGGATGCCGCCGGCGGAGGAGATGCGTTTGAGCTCGTTGCCGACGAGGGTGTGGTCGTGGACTTCGGCGATCGCCTGGTCCTTTACGTCAGGCAGGCTGGCGTGCTGGACGGCAAACTTGCTGGCGGCGACCTCGTATGCTCCGCCCTGGGAGACTTTCCCGACGAAGGTCTTGTCGGTCTCAGTTGCGGGTGCGGCGGCGGAGGCCGGGAAGGCGAGGCAGCAGGCGAGCGCTGCGGATGTCAAAGGCACGAGCTTGTATGAGCACCAGATCATGCGGAGTTCGATGCAGGATCAGAGAATTAGAGATATGAGTGATGCGCTGTCACATTATCTGCATCCTTTTCTTCCACTATACGTCTTATTGGCTGTGGACGGAGGCAAGCTCCCGGTCCAACAATCTATTCGAGAGGAGTACAGCAATGACAATGACGCGATTTGTTCCTTTCCGTTCCGGACTGAACGATGTGGCCGTGTTGCAGAACCGGTTGAACTCGATTTTCCACGACTTTACGCGGCCCACGGG
>CAXUEE010000236.1:2066-2687 GCA_964249905.1 uncultured Acidobacteriaceae bacterium | reverse complement strand
CTCTTGCGAGCGGCAATTTTGTTCCCGCAGTGGACGTATATGAGGATGAGCACAAGCTGGTGCTGAAACTGGAAGTTCCGGGTATCAAGCAGGAGGATCTGGACATCCGGCTCGAGAATCAGACGCTGACCGTGAAAGGCCAGCGTGGGTTCGACGCGGAGGAGAAGGAAGAGAACTTCCACCGGATCGAGCGCCGCTTTGGAAGCTTTGTGCGCAGTTTTACGCTTCCGCAGACAGTGGATGCGAACTCGATTACCGCGAAGTACGACGCGGGTGTGCTGTCGGTTCAGCTGGGGAAGAAGGAAGCCGCCAAGCCGAAGCAAGTGAAGATTGAGGTTTCGGGGAGCGAGACTACGGCTCCGAAGCAGGTTGAGGGAGTGACGAAGTAAACAGTTGCTGAACGTGATTGTGCGGCGGAAGATCACGTCAGGTGGTCTTCCGCTTTTTTGTGCAACGGCAAAAGATGGCCTGACGTCGGCCGGGCGGCACTTCGTGCGGTGCTGGACGCCTTCGGCGTGAGGACAAGACAGGGGATTCAGAGATGGCTATTCGTTGGGATCGGTTGACGGTGAAGTCGCAGGAAGCGGTGCAGGCCGCGGGTGGGTTGGCGTCTGAGAACGG
>CAXUEE010000236.1:622-2056 GCA_964249905.1 uncultured Acidobacteriaceae bacterium | reverse complement strand
CTGCACCTGATGGCGGCGCTGCTCGACGATAAGGAAGGCGTCGTGCTGCCGGTGCTGGAGCGGGTGGGCGTGCCGGTGCAGCAGATGTTGAGCGGGGTGAACACGGCGATTGCGAAGCTGCCCAAGGTGCAGGGCTCGAATGCGCAGCCGGGGATGAGCGGCGCATTGCAGCGGGTGCTGGAACAGGCGCTCAAGGAGGCGGAGAACTTTAAGGACGAATACGTATCGACCGAGCACCTGCTATTGGCGCTGGCGGAGGAGAAGAACGGCGCGGTGCAGGGGGCGCTGAAGGCGTTTGGCGCGACGCATGATGCGATTTTGAAGGCGTTGAGTGCGGTGCGCGGGTCGTCGCGGGTGACGGACCAGACGCCCGAGGGTAAGTTCCAGGCGCTTGAGAAGTATGCCAAGGACCTGACGGAGCTGGCGCGGCGCGGCAAGCTGGACCCGGTGATCGGGCGCGATGAGGAGATTCGCCGAGTAGTGCAGGTGCTGAGCCGCCGTACCAAGAATAATCCGGTGCTGATCGGCGAGCCGGGCGTGGGCAAGACGGCAATCGTGGAGGGCTTGGCCCGGCGGGTTGTCTCGGGCGACGTGCCGGAGAGCCTCAAGGACAAGCGAGTTGTGGCGCTCGACCTGGCGAGCATGATTGCCGGGGCGAAGTTCCGCGGTGAGTTTGAGGAGCGGTTGAAGGCGGTGCTCAAAGAGATCGAGGAGTCGAATGGCGAGATCATCCTGTTTATCGATGAGCTGCATACGCTGGTGGGCGCGGGCGCGAGTGAGGGCGCGATGGATGCGAGCAATATGCTGAAGCCGGCACTGGCGCGCGGCGGCCTGCGGGCGATTGGCGCGACCACGCTGAATGAGTACCGAAAGTACATTGAGAAGGATGCGGCGCTCGAGCGGCGGTTCCAGATTGTGTATGTGGGTGAGCCGAATGTAGAAGATACGGTGGCGATCCTGCGCGGGCTGAAGGAGCGCTACGAGACGCACCACAAGATCCGGATCAAGGACTCGGCGATTGTGGCGGCGGCGACGTTGAGCCATCGGTATATTTCGGACCGATTTTTGCCGGACAAGGCAATCGACCTGGTGGATGAGGCGGCGGCGGCGCTCGCGATCCAGATTGGGTCGGTGCCGGTCGAGATTGACGACCTGGAGCGGCGGGCGGTATCGCTTGAGATTGAGCGGGCGGCGCTGAAGCGAGAGACGGATGCGGGGGCTCGCGAGCGCATGGAGGAGGTGGAGCGCGAGCTGGCCGAGGTGCAGGAGCAGGCGAGCGGGCTGCGCGCACGGTGGCAGACCGAACGCGGAGCGATCGGCAAAGTGGCGGCGCTGAAGGAGGCTTTGGAGGCGCTACGGTTCCAGGCTGGCGAGGAGACGCGCAAGGGCAATCTGCAGCGGGCAGCGGAGCTGCAGTATGGCGAAATCCCGAAG
>CAXUEE010000236.1:0-612 GCA_964249905.1 uncultured Acidobacteriaceae bacterium | reverse complement strand
GGATGGAGAGGGTCGTGGCGATTCACCCACACAACGCGGGGAAGCTGCGATGAATGGGGCACCCAGAGTTGTGAGGATGTTGAAGGAAGAGGTGGACGAGGAGGATATCGCGAAGATCGTTTCGCGGTGGACGGGAATCCCGGTGGCGAAGATGCTCGAAGGCGAGATGCAGAAGCTCGTCACGATGGAGTCGCGTCTGCGGGAGCGCGTGGTTGGTCAGGATGAAGCTTTGGCCGCAGTGGCGAATGCGATTCGGCGGTCGCGCGCGGGCTTGTCCGATCCGAAGCGGCCGATTGGGAGTTTTATTTTCCTTGGGCCGACCGGAGTGGGCAAGACGGAGACGGCTCGGGCGCTGGCGGAGTTCCTGTTCGATGACGAGTCGGCCATGGTGCGAATTGACATGAGCGAGTACATGGAGAAGCATGCGGTGGCGCGGCTGATCGGGGCGCCTCCGGGGTATGTCGGGTACGACGAGGGCGGGCAGCTGACGGAAGCCGTCCGGCGGCGGCCGTATGCGGTCGTGCTGTTCGACGAGATCGAGAAGGCGCATCCGGATGTGTTCAACGTTCTGCTGCAGGTGCTCGATGACGGGCGGCTGACGGACTCGAAGGG
>CAXUEE010000235.1:3093-5655 GCA_964249905.1 uncultured Acidobacteriaceae bacterium | reverse complement strand
CGCAAGGCGGCAACGGCACGTTCCAAATACACGGTATTCCAGAGTGTGATGGCCGCGACGATCAGATTCAGGCCGCTGGCGCGATAGCGCTGGTTCTCGAGCTTCGGTCGCGTAGGTCGCCTTGGCGGTTGAAGAAGACTGCACGCGCGAGAGCGTTTCTGGCCTCGCCTTTGTCGACACCTCGGCCGGGGTGCTTGGGGCCCCATCGTGGAGGCTGAGAGCGGAACTTCCCATTAGCGCACGATTCTTGACGTTTGGTGTGGCGACCCCTCATTGAACCGGGCAGACGATTTAGCGCACCTTGCGCTAACTGTTAATTTCGGGGCCGGCCAGCTTGGTTCTTCATCAAAATTCCTGGACGACCGCTTTACGGTCTACGACTGGTCAGTTGGACTGGCTGGGGCAAACACCTTCTTGATTCACGATGTCACTGACGAGATTGCTTTACCCATGGCTCAGCACACCCGCCCTTCAAGCGAGGAAGATGGCTTTGAAGAAGAATGTGCAGGAAAGGTCCAACGCCTGATCAAGCACTATTACGTCTGCAAGATCTGATGGTTAGTAGCAATAAACGCCGTTCTCGGAAATTGGCCCGGTTCGGCCTCGAACGGGCTAGTCGGTTCGGTTGGTCAATACTGTGCGACTTGGGCTCGCTCAGATGGCTGTTCTTTGCCCGCACCTAAGAACCCGTGTTTTTCAGTTGTTCCACAGTCATAGTCCCAGGTTGTCGTTGACGGCGACTTCGATCTCCTGCTCTGACCCGAGGTAGCGTTCGGTGGTCTGAAGCCGAGAGCCGCACATTGATGGTCGAGGGCGCGAGCTCCTCCATGTCGGCGTGCCAGTCCATCAGCAAGGCTCGGGTGAGCGGCTGGCCAGCGGTGAACAGGAAGAGGTCATCCAGCGCTTTCTCGTAGTTGCGCTTCGAGTGCGGGGAGACGACCGCGGCCAGCACCATGCGCTTCAGCTCCAGCAGCCGGGGATCGACCAGCTCCGGAGGGGACTGCGCTGAGAGCGACAAGAGGATCGCGGTCTCGCTCACTCCTCCTCTCCCTCTTCCGCCTGGCGGGCGGCCTCAAGCTCGCCGCGCAGCTTCTCAACCACTGCTTCCAGGTCTTCGATCGAGGGCAGGTCCTCGCGCAGCGGCGCCGGCAGTTCCCGTGTGACTCGCTAGGTCGAAACGCCGATCGGCTTGGCAATGTCGCGCAGCGCATACTCAACCACGGCTCGGTTGCGTCCTCGCAGAGCAGCAGCCCAGCGTGGGGCCGTCGGGCGCAGTCCGGATAAGATCGTCCGCGGCCGAGAGATAGAAGTTCAGCTTGCCCGCGTACTCGGGTTTGAACTGTCCGGTCTTGAGCTCGATCACCACATACGCGTGAAGCCGGAGATGGTAGAAGAGCAGGTCAAGGTAGAAGGTATCCTCGCCCACCATGATCGGCACTTGACTGCCGACGAAGGCAAAGCCGCGGCCGAGCTCGAGCAGCAGGTCGCGTAGATGCGCCAAGAGCCCGCGTTCGAGCTGCCGCTCCTTGAAGTCGTCCGCCAGGGTGAGGAAGTCGAAGTTGTAGGGTCGCGCAGCATCTGCTCGGCCATGTCCGAGCCTTCGGGGCGGCAGAGTGCGGCGGAAGTTGGTGAGCGCTTTCCCTTCCCGCTCGTGGAGCCGGCCTGCGATCATGTGAACCAGGATGTTCTGGCTCCAGCCTTGGTGAAGCGCGGCGCGCAGGTACCACTCCCGGGTCGCCCGGTCTTTTACCCGGTCGAGAACCCGGATATTGTGGCCCAGGGCAGTTATGCAAGAAGCTGTTGCACAATCGGCTCCTCCGGCCAGGCCTCCGCCAGCGAGCGCATGTAATTGATGTTTCGCAGCCCAGAGCCTTCGATGCCCGGGAACTCGGACTGGAGATCGTGGGCCAAGCGGTCGATGACCCGGGTTCCCCAGCCCTCGGTTTTTTGGCGCGAGAGAATGTCGCGGCCGATCAACCAGTACAGCAGGACCAGCTCGCGGTTGACCTGGAGCGCGGCGCGCACCTGGGCCGAGCGGATGCGGCTCTTGAGCTCGCCGAGGAGCGCGGGATAGCCGGAGGGTGGGCTGAGAGGCTCGGGCATGGCGCGTTCGCGCAAACCCAGATTAACAGGGCATTACCAACGATAATCCACATTGCCGTGGGTAAAGGTAAGAGACCCGCGAAAAATTGAATGCGCGATCGCGCACTCATTCCTCTCCTTCTCTGGCATGCTGAAGGAGCCCGGAAATGCTGTAGTTCGAGGAGGTTCCCCGCTTGCCCCGACCTATCTCCTGGCTCCACCGCGCCCACGACATCCGCTGCGCTCTTCTCGGCTCCGCCCGCTCGCACTACCAGCGCCGCGACATCGAGCGCCTCTTCGAGCTCCAGCCCCGCGCAGCCCAGCAGCTCATGGCCGCGCTGCCCGGCACCGAGGTCGGCAAAGCTACCCTGGTCGAGCGGGACGCGCTCGTCGAGGCGGTCGCGCATGCCGAGAATCCGGCCGCGGCGCTTGCTGGCTTCCGCGAACGCAAGAAAGCGCCGCCCAAGCGCACGCTCCACT
>CAXUEE010000235.1:0-3083 GCA_964249905.1 uncultured Acidobacteriaceae bacterium | reverse complement strand
CTCCACTCGCTTATGCCCCACGAAGTGGAGCCGACCGAGTGGGACAACTTGCCCGGCGGGCTTACGCTCGCGCCCAGCTCGGTCCACATCGAGTTCCAAACGCTCGAAACCCTCTGCCTCGTCAGCCTCGCTGACCTGCTGGAACGCCAAGTTGACGAGTTCGCGGATCGCTATGAGGTCCGGCCTCCCGCGCCGCCGCTAGAGGACGGGAAGGCAGAGGTCGAGGGGATGTGTGCGGAGCTGGAACGTATGGAGGCTGGAAGGCATATACGTAGCTAGGCCAACTCTACCAATGACACTGGAGGCGAAATCGCACAATGAGGTTGCTGAGGCGGGTAAACGGGATGACTCGGCTGATGCGGTACCGGGTTGCAGCGCGCAAACTGCAGTCATGTCGCTTAAACCGCAAGATCGCTTTAGCACTCCTGAGCAGACGCGCCGCCTAGCGCAGGCTGCGTTTCAGAAGGGTGTACCTGGCTGCGCCTCGACGACGTGTTGAGCTACGTGTACCAGGACTGGCGGTTTGTGGCTCTGTTCCCTCGCCGTAGCTACCCAGTCGAATCGCCGGGGTTGTCTAGCGCTTGCCCGCCTGGTTGGGAGCGGAGTGGAACTGCTGGGGCTCGATACCTTGCTAGAGCGGGCAACGGCAACGTACTGGCTCGACGCACTTGGTGGCCGCGGTCAGGAGTATGAACCGGCTTGTTATAAAGGCCCGTACCGCGACCACCATGCTGGAGAGCCTCCATCTGGAAAGCCAGATGACTTTGGCTTTGATCATGCAGAACGATCTCAACCGCTTCCAGGCAGCGATCAAACCGCCGTCTGAGCAATCCGCAGTTAACAACACCAACCTACGCGCGTTCTCCGCGAGATTGAGCCATGGACCATAAGCCTCTACTTCACCGGCAGATCGGCGCGCCGCATCACCTTCGCTAGGGCTCTCTGGATAGCTATATCGGTTTTATTCGCGGAACCGCTGGAAGGCATTACCCAAGCTCACCGGAACGCGCATGTTAAGCGGAATTCTAGGTTCCGGCCTATGGATTCGGGAATTTCGGTACGAGTATTCCGGTAGAGGCGCCATCTCGCGGCTGACAAATCCAGCGCCGTCTGCGACCGCATCGAGTGCAGCCATAACGGCCGCGTTTTCTGCCGGCACTGATGGCTTGATCTGCTTGATTCGCTCCTTTGCCGAGCTGGACACGGCACCAAAGCCAAACGCGTCATCGTTTGTCTCACCGTTCTGCATGGTTCAACTCCGCTTAGCTTGGTCGTGATCAGATGGACAACTTCATCGGCAAGCCGCTCGGCGTTTTCTCTAGCGGCTTCCAAGCCGCTTACGCTGTTATCAAGTTCAGAGAGGGTAACGCGTCTGACAAAGATTGCCTTGTATGCCTGTCTTTCATGTAGACGGGTTCTCATGAGTGCAGTGCTTGCATCAGCGAGCGCCCGGTATATCACGACCTCGATCCTGATTGTTATGAGAGGGTTTGTCCGGGTCATAATGCTCGGTACGAGATGACCCGACCTTCAAGAGCTTCCTCTTCTTCTTGAATCAGACCGACTACACGGGCCGCCTCGTTGGAGTCTAGGGCACTTGCTTGGAGCGGAATCAATACCAGATCCGCCTGGGTGATCGCTCTCGAAACCAATCGATTTGCTGTTCCCTCCAAGTCGACCAAAACGAATTGCCGGGCTGCGCTGTGTTCCCTGATGACCTTGATGATGTTATTTTCCGTGACGTCTCCGATCACCTCTACAACGCATTTGGACTTCCCTGCTCGCCGGCGAACCGACGGCCTATTCGGATCGGCGTCAATGATCGTGACGCTTGCACCCATCTCGTCAAGCGCTTATGCAAGTACAAGCGTAAGGGTGCTCTTACCTGGCCCTCCTAATGCCCGGACCCTAAATCTAGATAAGCCGGTAGAGGCTGGTCAGCCGATGCGGGCTGACCCCGCAACTACCGGAAGCGGGCACGCTTGCTCATTTGGCGGTAGTCTGAACCCCGCATCTCTACCCGGCACACATTTCCTGAAGCCGGGAGCGCATGCGCTCCCCAATCCGGTCGCCGAGAGTTTCCTCGCGTGTACTGGCCCGTGCTAGGGCGATACCTTCGGTTGCGGCCGCAGCGCCGGGCGGCAGGTCTGGGTAGTTGGTCGTGAGAATCGTCGTCCGTCGGTCGTTATAGCGTGTGTTCAGGATGAGCGCTACCGTTTCCCAGACCCATTCGGAGGTTTTAGCCGCGCCAAGCTCATCGAAGATCGGCACCCCAGTTTCGAAGACCGGCTTAAGAGCCGGCCACCCATGACTGTTCCGGCCGGCTCGCCGACCATCTCAAGACCAGCCCAGTAGTATGGTCGAGCGCTTTGTTGTATCAGCGCCAACTGAGCTCCTCTCAAAGCACTGGCCTTCTCTTGTCCCTGCGCCAGGTTCCCGTAGAAGCTGACCATCAGGCGCTTCGTCGCCTGGTCTTCAAGCGCCTAGAGAGTGGAAACAACCGAGGTGGCCCGGCCTCGATAAAGCATTTCCAAGATCATTCATGCTAGAGGTTCCTGTCGGTCCGACGCCTGTATCGCAAGCCGACAGCGTGACGAGGCTCGCCTGGAGGCGAAGCTGGCGAATCTCGCGGAGCTGCAGCAGGCCGTCATCTGCACCTCCTTGCTCGGGCGCGAAGACAAGAGCCGAACGGTCCGGGTAGTCGGGATCGGCGTAGCCATGCAGCGCGAGATGAAGCACGTTGTAGCGTCCGAGCGGGAGCTGCTTGAAGTGTGTCTCGGTCGCGGCGCCACCAAGAAGGACCGGCTCTGTTGCATTACTGTCTGGCCGCAGTTGACTTGCTGCTCCTTTAGGTCATACTGCGACAGAGAAGATCTCGAACAGCTTGTTCACGAAGCGGATCTCATCCTTGACGCTCGGCTTGCATGTGAGGCAGTGTCCGCGTCGGATCATGCGCATCACCTCGAAGCCCTTGATCGTAGCGGCCGCGGTCCTCATCGTCTGAAAGCCTCGGGTGGGGCGAATGACTCGCTTGAGGGCGCCATGGTCGGCTTCAATGATGTTGTTCAGGTACTTGCAGGTCC
>CAXUEE010000234.1:5224-5677 GCA_964249905.1 uncultured Acidobacteriaceae bacterium | reverse complement strand
GCCTTCACCCGATCCGCCCCGTAGTCAAGACGCACCGGCTCGCCCGGCGCATCGAAGCAAAGCTTTCTCTGCCGCATCTCCAGACGCACCGCCTGGATGCCTACTGGCCCATTCTCACCATTCACGACCGCGACCTCCACCTTTGCCGCACTCTGCAGGTTCGACCCCAGGATCGCTGTCACGTCCAGCGAGTTCTCCCGGATTCGCTCGCCGCCCTCTGTCAGCCGCACCCGCGAAATCTCTCCATTAACCTCTTCGCTCGCCGGCGCCTCACCTCCGCTTGTCGCCTCCGCCTTGGCCGTAATACGCACCGGACGGCTGAAGCTTCCCATGTACCCCGGTTTCAGGACGAAGCTGCCCTGCTCCACCGGCACATGCGCCGGCACAGCGAAGTCCGCGACCGACTCCCGTCCACGCTGCTCGACCGCGGCCGTCTCCGCCACCGCCGTATAC
>CAXUEE010000234.1:0-5214 GCA_964249905.1 uncultured Acidobacteriaceae bacterium | reverse complement strand
GGCTAGGGGGAACCTCTGCCCCCTCGACCAGCCCCGGCGATGCCTCGAAGGGACCCTGCCCCGGCGCCTGCGAGAACGCAAGCTCTACGTGCAGAAACGGAAAGCTCGACTCCGTCAGTCCGATCCTTGTATTCCGCCCCAGCCGCTGCGCGCTCAGGTCGAACAGCGTAAACGTGCCCAGCGCCGTCCCGTCCGAATCTTTCAGGCTTCTCAGCCCGGTGATCTTCGCCACCGCCAGAAAGTTCTTGCCACCCAGCTGCAGCACCAGCCCGCTATAGAGCCGGTCCGGCATCTGCAGGTCGAAGGTCAGGGTCTGCCCCTTCTTGCCAAGGTTCAGCACGGTCGCCGCGTCGCTCGCAAAGCCTGTTTCTGAAACCGTCAGCGCGTACGAAAGCTCCCGTGCCGCCCCGTCCTTTTCCCCGAACAACCGGATATCCGCCAGCGCCGGCGCGGCATGCGCATGCACTGTTCCATCGAGCACCGCACAAACCGGCGCTCCCACCGCCGCGGCCGCAAGCTCCACCTCTCGCCGGTAGCGAAATGCCGTTTCACACGGACTCCCCGCCACCACTGCCTGGAGAGAAAAGAGAGCCGCCACCAGGACCGCTTTCATGGCTCCTCCATCGCGGTCTCGCGGGTTCCAGTCTGCCGCAGCCCCAGCCAGTTCTTCTGGTAGGCGCTCTCGTCGCTTGCTTGCAATTTCCACCTTCTTTCCAACATATTTCAACGTCTTTTCCACGCAAATTTCAACAAACTTTTCAGGCGCAATACAACTTTCGTTCCTCTGTGACCTACTCTATCGTGCCATCGACTGACCCGGGAGGCTCTTCCCCCTCCCCCCATCGCCTGTTACCTTGATCGGGTGCAAAGGTTACCCACCTCGGGTTTGCGGTTGATGATCGTCGACGACGACGCGCTCAGCCGTGAGGTCGTGGCCGTCCTTGCGGCAGACGCAGGCTTCTCCGTCGAGGTCCACGAAACCGGAGACTCCGCCCTGCAAGCGCTGGCACACTCCGCTTCCCCCGACGTGATTCTCGCCGACCTGCAGATGCCGGGACTCAGCGGAGAGCCGCTCGCCAAATTACTCCGCGCCGCCTGTGGCGATAACACCGTTCTGCTCGCTATGAGCGGCACGTCCGTTTCCTGCGAGTTCATCCGCGCCTTCGATGCCTTTGTTCTCAAGCCCTTCTCCATGGAAGAGATCTGGTCTGTCCTTGGCCGCTCGCAAGACTCCGCGGCCAGTCCAGCTTCCGACACTTCTTTGGACAGTCCCCCTGAAAGCACGTTTCTTTTGAACACAATCCACTCGGAAACGATCCTGAACGGCAAAACCTACTCTTCGCTTGCCGAAATCATGCCGCGAGATCAACTGCACGGCCTGTACACCATGTGCCTGGACGACGCAGACACTCGTATCGAAACGCTGCGCCAAGCCAGCCTTGCCCGTGACCCCGCGGCCTGGACCCGCGCGGCACACTCCATCAAAGGGGGCTGCGGCATGGTCGGCGCCTCGGAACTCGCACGCCTGGCCGCCGAGATGGAACGCACCGGACTTCCCCCTGTTGGCAACATAGCTCCTTTCGAAGAATTCCTCGCAGCGTCCAACCGCCTCCGGCGTATGCTGGAGGCTCAAAACTGAGCATTACTAAGGTGACACCTTGCTGAAAACTTTAGAGATCGCCGACCGCATGAAAACGCCGATGAAACGAACCTCCACCCTTTCGCCAACCATCCGAATCGTGGTCGCGGACGACCATCCCGTTGTCCGTTTTGGCGTAAAAAACATGCTCATGCATGAGGAAGGCTTCGAGGTTGTTGGCGAAGCTGAAGATGGGGACGTCGCGATTCAGCAGGCTCTCGAGCTTGAGCCCGATATCCTGCTGCTGGATCTGCTGATGCCGCGGCTGCCCGGTCTTGAAGCCATGCGCGCCATCATGACGAAGTCGCCACGCGTGAAGATCATCCTGCTCACCAGCACGATCACCACGCAGCAGGTCATTGAGGCTTTGCAGATTGGGGCTCGCGGGATCGTGCTCAAAGATGCTGTTGCGGGAGACCTTTCGCAGGCACTCCGGGCCGTGCTGCAGGGCGATTACTGGATTGGCGGAGAGCGCGTCGCCAACCTGCTGAAGGCGCTCCATGAGTTGATGCAGAAGGCCGCCGCCGTTCCGGAACGCAAGACCTACGGCCTTACCCCGCGCGAGCTTGAAGTCGTCCAATGCATCGTGGAGGGTTGCAGCAACAAAGACATCGCCCGCCAGTTCACCATCTCTGAGGAGACGGTGAAACGCCATCTCTCGAACATCTTCGACAAAACCGGCGTCTCCACGCGTCTGGAACTTGCGCTGTTTGCCATCGCCCACAAGCTGGTGAGCCCGGACGCCTAAGCGCGACTCTGACGGACATTCTCCTCTGGGCATCTCTCGTTTACAGTCCCCGGGGCTTAGAGGGCGGCGGATGGCGTCCGCTCAGCACGGGGCTCCCTCCCGGCACACCCTCAGCTGTACCGCAGCCAGCGAAAGATCTCCGGCAGATTCGGTTTCTTGCCGTACATCAGAATGCCCACCCGGTAGATTCGGCTGGACACCCACAGAATAGCCGCGATGGTGAGCCCCATCAGCACAAAACTGAGCAGAATCTCCCACGTAGCCACCGTGGTCAGCGAGATACGCAGATTCATCAGCAGCGGGCTGCAGAAGGGAATCAGCGACACCACCTTGGCCAGGGTCGAGTTCGGCGAGGGCACAATCATGAAGCTCATGAGCATGCAGAAGGCCAGCGGCAGCACCAGGAACATGTTCAGCTGCTGCAGCTCCTGCTCCGAGTTGGTCATCGCGCCGAGCGCCGCGGCGATGCTGGAGTACAGCAGGTAGCCGAACAGAAAATACGCCACGAAGAAGCCGATCTGCGCCGGCGAAAGCGGCATCCTGCCCGCCCCCACCAGGCCCGACGCACGCCGTGTGCTTCCCAGCACAAACGCCGCCGCCATCCACACGCCCACCTGCGTTAGTCCGACCGCCCCCACACCCAGGATCTTGCCTGCCAGCATCTCCTCCGGACGGATGGTTGCCAGCAAGACCTCGAAGATCCGGCTGCCTTTTTCCTCGATGATCGACCGTGCCGTGTTCATCCCGTAGAGCATGATGACCATGTACATGAGCAAAAACAGGGTAGTCGCCGCCGCGTAAGCCGCGCGCGAGTCTCCGCTTGAACTCGTGTCGATGGCTACCGGCGCCAGCAGTTGGTTTATCTCGCCCGCGCCCATACCCGCGCCATCCAGCCGTTCCCGCGTCAGCACAGCCTGGATGGAACCCTGCAGAATACCCACAGTGTTCGCGTCTCCCGCCGAACGCGGCGTGTAGGTAAATAGCGGTCGAGCGCCCGCCGCCCCCGGCGTCACCCATAGGTAGCCGTCGATCCCCGCCTTGCTCTTCACCTCGCGCTCGAGCTCCGCACGTACCGCCGGCGAGGGCGTCCTGACGTCCACCATCATGTGGCTTCGATTCCCGTTCTCGAGCATCCGCCGCAGGTCCGCCGCGAACCGTGGGTCCGCGCTGACGATCGCGATATGCGCCGACGATTTGCTGGTGTTCGCCAGAAAGCCGCTGACAAAGACGAATCCGCCCATCAGCGTCGGGATCAGGATCGTCGCGAGCAGAAACGCCCGTGTCCGCACCCGCTCCAGATATTCCCGCCTGGCAATGAGCCACGCCTTCTTCCAGCTAAGCATCGACCCTGTCTCCAATTGTCTCGATGAAGATCTCTTCAAGCGTTGGTTCTGTTACCTCGAACCGCGTGATCCTGGTCCCGTGCGCAACCGCGTGGTCGAGCACGGCCTGCGCACCGGCCGCCGGGTCCAGCCCCTCGCGCAGCACCAGCTGCGCCTGCCCGGCATACTGCCTGGCCGACCCCACGGTCGGCAGCCGCAGAAAGCTGTCGTCTCCCGCAAAGTGCACCTGTACCCGGTTCGCCGGATAGTGCGCCTTGATCTCGCGCATGGCGCCTTCGAGCACAAGCTTGCCTTGGTAGATGATCGCGATGCCGTCGCACAGCTTTTCCACCTGGTCCATGCGGTGCGTGCTGAACAGGATCGCTTTCCCCTGCTGTCGCAGATCGATCAGCGTATCCATCAGCAGCGTCGCGTTGACCGGGTCGAGTCCGCTGAAGGGCTCATCCATGATGATCAGGTCGGGATCATGGAGCAGAGCCGCGATGAACTGGATCTTCTGCTGCATGCCTTTTGAAAGCTCTTCGGTCTTCTTCGCCGTTACGTCGGCGATCTGCAGCCGCTCGCACCAGGCCTGCGCCCGCCTGCCCGCGACGGCCGCGTCCAGGCCATGCAGCTGCCCCAGAAAGACAAGCTGATCCATCACCCGCATCTTTTTGTAGAGTCCGCGCTCTTCGGGCAGATATCCCACCCGCGCCAGCGCCGCACGCGCAAACGGCCGGCCAAACAGTGACACCGTACCTGCATCCGGCTGCGTAATCCCGATCATCATGCGAATCGAGCTTGACTTGCCCGACCCGTTCGGTCCCAGCAGTCCAAACATCGTTCCCGCTTCGATCCGCAGCGAGAGCCCTTCCACAGCGACCTTCTCGCCATATACCTTTCGAATCTTATGAAGCTCAACGATGGGCATGGCCAAGCTTCAGTCTAGCAGCTACCCCAGCAAGCCCTTCTCTGACTGGTCTTGTCGCTGGTTCAGCACCTCATGTTTTCGCTTGGAGCTTTGGCAGGATACGCAGCCGATGGAAAGCAGGACGGCCGGCAATAGGTGTGGTGAAAGAATTCAGGCGGACGCCGATCCTGCGCATAGCTGGCTGCGAGGCTTGGTGCTGGCAATATGCCGCGAAACGGGCCGGTAGATACATCGTCTGCGTTCCGCTGCCGGACGTATGCGCACAGGGTCGCAATGTGTCGCTGAGTTTATTGGGCTGGCTTCTCCCAAGAGTCGCACTCGGCAGCCCCGCTAATAGTGACTTGGCGCGCCTCTCCCGATACTGTCCTGTTGGCGCGTCCCGAGTCTCTTCGGATTAGATGGTACGGGGCGACGTTCCCTTGGCGTACACCCCTGGAACTGTTGTAACGGTCTCGGAGGCCTGCACCAGTGCTTGCGTGTCGAAGGTGCAAGGATGCCCCGTCGGTCGATCTTTTCCCTTTGGTCGGGGCGGAGGGATTCGAACCCCCGACCCTCTGGTCCCAAACCAGATGCG
>CAXUEE010000233.1:5183-5692 GCA_964249905.1 uncultured Acidobacteriaceae bacterium | reverse complement strand
GGCGGTGGCGGTGAGAGCGATAACCGGCGCGGGTCGGAGGGCAGGGAGGAAGTCGCCGAGGGTGCGGTAATCGGGGCGAAAATCGTGTCCCCAGGCGGAGATGCAGTGGGCCTCGTCTACCGCTATGAGAGAAGGAGTGCGCCGACGCAACATCTCGGGGAAGCCGGGGACGCGCATGCGCTCGGGAGCGATGAAGAGGAATTGGAGGACGCCGGAGAGGTAGTCGCGGCAGGCCTGGCGGGAGTCGTCGCGGGAGAGCCCGGAGTGGATGCGAGCGACGCGCAGGCCGGCGGCGGTCAGCTTCGAGGCCTGGTCGTCCATGAGCGCGATGAGCGGGGAGACGACGAGCGCAGTGCCTCTGCGGGCGAGGGCGGGAAGCTGATAGCAGAGGGATTTGCCGGCACCGGTGGGCATCACGAGCAGGACGTCCCGGCCGTCAGTGGCGGCCTGGCAGACGGCTTGCTGGTTGGCGCGGAAGGCGGAGTGGCCGAAGGTGGAGCGGAGCAGAG
>CAXUEE010000233.1:4188-5173 GCA_964249905.1 uncultured Acidobacteriaceae bacterium | reverse complement strand
GAGGGAGGAGGTCGGGCATGTGCGAAGCGCGCTTAGGCTAGTTTCGCATAGGAGCAGCCTTCAAACGGGATTCCCAAGGCATGCTTCTGTTCAGGCCAACGGTACTCATGAATGTGCGTCATGGTGGCAGCGAGCCTTCACAACTTGCTCGATCGATGCGGAGTGTCGGAAGGCTTTTCGGCACGGACAATCACATCTGGAAGCCATCCGAGGAAGTGAGGATACGTACTTTGTTCGAGGCTTACTTGACAAACCCGTGCGCCACAACCAGAATTAGCTGGCTTTGGTCCGACCACATTCCTATCGCCACAGGTCAAGTATGCTCAAACGCACGCTGTTGCTTTTTCTCGCCACCGTCCTTGCAGCTTCAGGCTCCCTCGCGTACGCGCAGGATTCGAACGGCCCTTCGCCGCTCTCTTACCTGGATACGACCGGTAAGACCTACAACATCCTGGTAGACGGGAACTTAACGCAGGACAATCCATCGGCGAATCAGTACAGGACACTTCAGGCGGCATATGCGGCCGCGCCTGCAGGAACGGCCGGGAATCCGACCGTGATCGGAATCAAGCCGAATGTCTACAACATCAATGGCGGCCAGTTCACACCCGGCATAACCATTAGTAAGAACTACATTACCCTGCTCGGTCTTACGAACGACCACCGCAACGTCGTTCTGGCGGGTAACCTGGGCAACGAAGAGGGAGCGGGCAGCGCAACCGATCCTTACGATGGATATGTCATGGTGGTCAACGCAACCGGGTTTACCGCTGTGAACCTCACCATTTTGAACTATTGCAATGTCAATTATCAGTATCCTGGCAATCCATCTCTCAATCTTACTGAGACCTCGTCCGTCATCACGCAGGCAGTCGCGCTCCAGCTCGCGGGCGACCAAGAGATTCTTGACCACGTCGCACTGCTGAGCAAACTCGACACGACATTTATTCAGAGCACACGCGCCTACTTCAATAGTGTCTACATC
>CAXUEE010000233.1:809-4178 GCA_964249905.1 uncultured Acidobacteriaceae bacterium | reverse complement strand
GATTTCATTGGTGGAGGTATGGAGAGCGTCTGGGAGAACTCGGTGGTCAGTTTCCCGACCGGAAGCGGGGAAGGAACGGTCACGGGAACTGTTTTCGTGAATACCACATTTACTCTGCCGGCTACCGGGGCGCAACAGCTCGAGTTTTACAAGGGGCCAACATCTGGAGGCGCATACCCGGAGGGCAACACGCTGCCGGCGGCGCTCATCAACTGCACGCTGCCGACGAATGTGGCTGGCAACACGGTAGCCTGGATCGTGGGCTACGCTCCATCCACAGCGCAGAACATTTACTCGCTCACCTATCAGAACAAGGATGTCAACGGCAATCCGGTGCTGATTGCCGATGCCTCACAAGGTCCGATCACTCATACTCTGTCTCGAGAACTGTCCGCGCAGGAGGCGGCGGCTTTCACCCCTGGAAACATCCTGAGCGCTACCCCAACCGGCGTGCAGGATAACTGGGACCCGGCCGGCTTCCTGGCCTCCTACACGGGACAGACTGTTCCCGGGCTGGCAGCCACGAACGCCGCAGGACAAGGAAGCCTGCCTTATGGGATGGGCATTACCAATGGCTCCCCTTCGATTATCACCAACCAGACTACAGCCACGATTGGGGCCACCGTCTTCCCTGCCAGAGCTCCGCAGACGATCAATTGGTCCACTTCGTCCAGCCTGGTTTCTCTGAGTCAGAGTGTCGGTGCAAGCATCACCGTGGCGGGCAGCAACAACACGGGGGTCTCGCAATATGTGCCCATCAATGCTACCGCTTCGGATGGTTTTTACATTACTGCGTGGGTTCTCGTTCAGCCGGCCTATATCAATCCACCCACGCTTTCCTCCGCTCCGGTGATCAGTGTTTCCACTAACGGAACAGCCACGCTGAACTATGCGTTCAATCCGGTGATCAACCGCATCGATCAGTCGATCATTACCTGGTATAGCTGCGTCGACCCGTCATGCAGCGCGCCGCGAGTTGTGGGAATCAGCAACGGCGGCCTCCCTCTGCAGACTTATACGCTTCAGGGTGGAGACGTTGGGAACTACCTTGAGGCGACCCTTCAGCCCAAGTGGGACATCAGTAATCCCGGTGCGGCCGTGAGTGCAATCTCGACAGCACCCATACCTGTGTCGAGCGTGGTGTCCTCGACGGTGTCTCCGAATTTCCTGAACTTTCCTCCGAATCCAGAGAGCGCCTTTCTCAGCGGATACTGGACCGTCCAAGGCACCTGGACGTCAGAGGGACAGCCTGTCGGAGCTACCTTCGTCAATGGCTGGGGGCTTCGAGCTGCATCCCAAGGAGCGGCGCTCCTCTACCAGCAGGATGCTCCTGTTGGCGATGAGCAGGTCACCGTGGTGATGTCGCCTGAAAAGACGGCGGGGCAAGGCTTCGGAAGTCCTGGTTCCGGGGCCGACTCTACCACTGGAGCCGTGGTTCAAAATGCCGACATCTACATCAAGTACGATCCACGCACTGGAAACGGATATTCTCTGCGCTGGTGGAGAACGACTCAGTCAGCAAACGAGGTGCTGTTTCAGCTCTACCAGCATGTCAATGGCGTAGGCTCGCCGATCGACGGGAACCAGGTCCTCACCGGTGTCTTCAAACCCAATACGTATGTGACTCTTTCTATTATCGGCAATATCTTCTCAGCCAGTGCTTACAACACGGTGGACACGTCTACGCTGTACCTGCAGAGCGTTGTCAGCCCGAACAGCTTCGGCGGATCCGGCACACGCTGGAGCGGTTCCGTTCCTTCTGGAAACAGCAACGTTTATAGTTTCTTCCAGATTCTAAGCCCGGAACTGCAGGTAGTCAGCACTGCAACGCTGACCGAGGTTTCCGGCGGCTTTCAGGCTGTTGTCACAATCACAAACACGGGGACGGGGACGGCTCCAAATGTGCAACTGACGACGGCGAATCTCGGCTCGACCGGTGGAGTGATCACGGGAGGATCTGTGGGCGATCTTGCGGCTGGCGCCTCTGCCTCGGTTACTGTTTCGTTCCCGGCATCGGCCGGAGCGCCTGGGGCCGGAACAGTGGAAAGGATCGCCGGCAGCTACGCAGGAGGCACGTTCGGAAGCAGCCTTCGCACGACACTCCCGTGATGTTTGTGAGGTAAGTCGAGCGAGAAGTCGTGAAACTGGAACCAAAAGAACCGAGACTTGTCGGTCTCGGTTCTTTTTGGTACTGAACTCTTACGAGGAGCAAAAGGTCAGGCCTGCATGATTTTGTCGGGCGTAATAGGATAGCTGCGGACGCGTTTGCCGGTGGCGTTGTAGATGGCGTTGGCAACGGCGGCGGCGGTGCCGGTGATGCCGATCTCGCCGATGCCGCGGGCCCCGAGCGGACTGAACTTGGTGTCGGGAATATTGAGGCAGGTGACGTCGATGGCGCCGACGTCGGCGTTGACGGGAACGTGGTATTCGGCCAGGCTCTCGTTGGCGGTGCGGCCATAGACCGGGTCGATATGCGACTCCTCGTGTGTGGCGAAAGAGACGCCCCAGACGATGCCGCCCATCAGCTGGTTGAGGCCGGTCTTGTCGTTCATCAGGGTGCCGATGTCGTAGGTGGCGACGATGCGGCGGACCTTGACCATGTGGGTATCCTTGTCCACGGCGACCTCAGCGAAGACAGCACCAAAGGAGTGGTTGGAGACGGAGGTCTTATCTTCGCCGGGCTCGGCAGAGCCCATGGCTTCGATCGGTTTGCCGCCGTTCTTGGCGACCAGGTCAGCAAAACTTACGGATGCTGACGATCCAGTCTTCAGGCAGACACAGCCGTCCTTGGTGTCGAGATCGGTGGTCTTTTTGCCGTGGAGCGGCCCGGACGGATCGTTGATGGCGAGCTCGTAGAGCTTGAGCTTGGCCTGCGAGACGGCGTCCTGGACAGCCGGGGTGACGGAGGCCGTCGATTGCGAGCCGCCGGAGACGGGCGCCTTGGGCAGGGTGGAGTCGCCGAGTTTGACCTCGACGAGCTTGGGGTCCAGATTGAACGCGGAGGCGGTTGTCTGGGCCATCATGGTGTACATGCCGGTGCCGAGGTCCTGGGTGCCGGAGCCGATGAAGATCTTGCCGCCAGGCAGGATGCGGATGACGGCGGAGGCGGAGGAACGGTTGGCGGGGTAGGTGGCCGTGGCCATGCCCATGCCGATCAGGTTGTTACCCTCGGTGTGCTGGCCGGGAGTAGGGTTGCGCTTGCTCCAGCCGAAGCGATCCGCGGCTTGGCTGTAAGCGTCTTTCAGGTGCTTGGAGGTCCAGTCGCGGTCGTGCGAGGGGTCTTTCTCGGCATAGTTGACCAGGCGGAGCTGCAAGGGGTCCATCTTGAGCTTCTCGGCGAGTTCATCCATCGCCATCTCAAAGACGGCT
>CAXUEE010000233.1:0-799 GCA_964249905.1 uncultured Acidobacteriaceae bacterium | reverse complement strand
GTCCATGGCGATCTCTAGAACAGCGGTGCCGGGACCCTCGCCGGGGGCGCGCATGAACGTGAAAACACCCAGGTTCATGTCGACGACCTTGGCAGACACGGCGTTGGCCTCAGAGGCATACAGCATCTTGGTCGGGCCTTCGGAGTGCTCGACGAAGTCTTCGAGGACTGAAGCGGGCATACGGACGTCCTGCTGCATGGCGAGGAGCTTGCCTTCGGCGGTCGCGCCCAGCTTGATCTGGTTGACAGTGCTGGCGCGGCCGCCGACCGGACCGAACATCTGTTCGCGGTCGAGGACGAGCTTGACGGGCTTGCCGGTGACCTTGGCGGCCATGACGGCGAGCGGCAGATGCGACCAGGACGAGCCTTTGGAGCCGAAGCCGCCGCCGGTATTGGGGCATTGCACGCGAACGAAGTCGAGGGGGATGTTGAACTGTTTGGCAATGGTCTGCCGGACGCCGGAGATGTACTGGGTGGAGTCGTAGAGGTTGAGCTTCTCGCCTTCCCACCAGGCGATCGTAGCGTGCGGCTCCATAGGGATTGTGGTTCTGAATGGGGGTGGTGTAAGTCTCCTCGAGGATGACCGAAGATTTGCCGAAACCGGCGGTGAGGTCGCCGCGCTTGTTGCCGGCTGGTTCCTTGCCGGGGTTCTTGGGCCAGCGAGCTTCGGCAAGTCTGCCGTGGAAGTCAAGCTTGGCGGGCTCGGCGTTGTATTTGATTTTGAGCTGGCGAGCGGCGAAGCGCGCTTCGGGAAGCGATTTGGCGACGACGAGCGCGATCGGCTGGCCGTTGTAGCTGAC
>CAXUEE010000232.1:0-5787 GCA_964249905.1 uncultured Acidobacteriaceae bacterium | reverse complement strand
TAGAGCAGGTGACGCTCTGTATCGTAGACCTCGGCGAGATCCGCATCGTCGGTGACCGTCTCGATCCGGTCTTGCGAAGGGATGATCTCGTCGTCGCAGGCCATCACGGCGGCGGCACGGAACTCCATTCCCTTGGCGAGATGCATCGTGCCGAGCGAGACGTGCCCTTGTCTGGTTTCGGCGTCCTCATCAAGAACCCTGTAGGGCAATCCGGCGCCTTCGACAGCGTTGCGGGCGCGATCGAGTTCTCTCGCAGAGCGAACGAACACTCCCATCTCGTGCGGCATCACCCCTGTATCCTGAAGTCCCGCAAACCACTCGCCCACGAGTCGGGCTTCGTCTTCTGGACTGTCCGAAGCGCGGATCTCGGGCGCGGGTCCGTTGAAGACGGAGACCGTGCCAAATCGCTCTTCCGTGTTGCCGTCTACGTCGGAGACTGTCCGCCCCAGCAACAGATCGGCTCGCGTTCGGATCTGGTGCGAGGTGCGGTAGTTGATTCTCAACGTGCGCGAACGTCCGCGGATGTCCACGCCGAGCGCCTGCCAGGAGAAGGGTTGCTGGAAGATCCTCTGCCCCAGGTCACCGGCGAAGAACAGACTGTTCGGCAGGTTGCCGCCGAGCGCAGCCAGAAACCGCAACTGCGAGACGCTTATGTCCTGCGCCTCGTCTACCACCGCGAAGTCGAACGGCGGGTCGCGGTCCTCATAGTGGGAGGCCAGGCGATAGAACATTCCGGCGGTGGTGAGGAGGTTCCGGTCCCGCAGCCCGGACCAGACCCGCTCGAAGACGGACCATAACGCCCGTCGCTGCTGCTCCAGTAGGCGAGTCCTCCGTCCCAGACGCCTGACGTCGCGGTACTCTTTCCACGTGCCCAACTGCCACGCGTCCACCACCTGCTCCCACTCCGCGAGCAGGAAACGCGGGCTGAACCTGTCTCCCTGGAGCCCGTCGGAGGCCTCCTGGATGAGGTGCTGGATCTCCTGCCTCGACGCGAGGGCGATACGCCCGAAGTTTGCCCCGTAGAGTCGGTGGCCAACCTCGTCCAGGGAATGCACTTCCAGCCGTTCGCCGAGTAGAGGCTCGTTGCCGATGAGCAGCCTCAGCTTGGCCCGCAATGAGCTTGCGAGGGCGTTGGAGAAGGTAGTGAGCAGCACGCGCGCTTCGGGATGGGCGCGGGCAAGGTGGACGGCCCTGTGCATCGCGACGACGGTCTTGCCCGTGCCCGCCGACCCGGAGACGCGCGCGGGACCATTGTACTGCTTCTCGACCAGGTCCTGCTGCTCCGGGTGTAAGAAAACCGTCCATCTTTCCCAAGGAGACTCGAGCGCGCGTTCCAGTTCATCAACGTTTTCCATTACCCTGAACCGCCGCAGCGCATCGGGATGCTCGAAAGGATCTTGAGTCGCGCCCGCGCGCTGCGCAGGGACCTGGGGCTTTCCGCCGGTGGCGAGCTCCAGGAGGGCCTCGGCCGCCTCGCTCGGCAGGTGATCGGCGAGTACCAGCAAAGAATCCTCGTCGGCCCTTCGCACGTCGCCCAGCCACTCCGCCGGGACGCCGTAGGCGAGCAGCTCATCCTCTGCCACGTGGGCGAACAGGGGTGGTCTGGACGTTGCAGGCCGCTCTTCCGCCACGTATTGGGGCACGGTTATCTCCCGCACGGTCTCACGGACCTCGACCAGTTGGGCCGCCCCGGTCTTCGGGTGCGTCTCCAGCTTGCGACGCTCGGCCCACCGGTATGCCCTGTCGTGATGATCGACGTAACACAGCAAGAAGCTCGCCGCGGTCTTGTGGACTATCAGGCGAATGTCGCGGCTGACACGGATCGACCAGAAGTTGGGGTCCCTGGCTCCGTCTAGCCTGTGGAGTTGCAACCCCGGGTGTGCCGGGTTCATCTGCAGGTCGAAGGCCGCGGTCTTGGCAACCTTTTGCTCGTCGCCGGTCAGCCTGGCGAGGCTGGCGGTGAAGGTATCAGCGATGCGGAACTGCGTCATGGCTCTATAGGCACGGAGACAGCAACCTGGTTGGCTACCGCATTGTAGAGGTTGACGTCGACCTCCGGCGCGCGGATGGAGACGATGAGCGAGTACCGTGCGGGCTTGTCGTAACGCGCTAGGCCGGGCCGCGTTTTCCACCAGCCAAGGGTCGGATAGACTGCCAGGCTTCCGCGACTGGCGAGTTCCGCCGCGCTTCCGCGCCAGGTGTCGGAATGCAAAGACCCTCTGTGTCGGTTCTGCTTGCCGATGAGCCAGCCGGGATCGCCACCACTGCTGCGCGTCCCCTCTTCTTCATCGCGCGCCGCCGCGTTTATGCGCGTTCGGAAATCGTGCTCTGACTCGTGACCGCGCTTCACGTCGAAGCGCAACCCGTGAGATTCGTAACGGTAGCGTGAACGGTATCCCCGTTGTGAAGGGTTAGGCTCCACGAAATAAGACAAGGTGACCCGCATCTCTACGGGCGTTTCGCGGAGCGCTTCGAGTTCTTCCAGCGGCCAGGGCAGCCGGTGCAGGTTCATATCCCGCAACGTGGGATCTTTGCTCCCCTCACGCCTGAACGGATACAACCGTTCTTCTACCACCATGGTCAGCGAGTTCGAAACGCTCCATAGGGCGCGATCTATGTCAGGCACTCCGAACCCGCAGTGGCGAACAAGATGCTCGTAATCGTTCTTCTTGGGCTCGCGTCCGTGCGGAAGAAACATGCGCCGCATCTCGGGCGTCCACTCTGCGGAATGCACCATCAAGGCACGTACCGATTCGGACCAAAGCTCAGGGTACTGCGCCACTATCTGCCCGCCCATGCGGGCGGCGAGAGCCGTTGCTGCGCTGGTTGCGTTTATCGTTGTGAACAACCGCTGGTTTGGCAGGTGATGGGAAGTCAGGAGGCTCAAACTAGGGGTGCTAACCGCTCCCAGTAGATCCTTGGCCGCGTTGCCACCCTCGAAGACTACGTCCGGCTTCAAGGGTTGTTGTGACGGCCAAGTGCGTGAAGTCGTGCTGAAGGGGCTGAGCCCGCCGCGTCCGGCGACGGGTTGATAGCCGCTGGCACCGTTCTCCGTAATGTGGATAAGATCGGTGCAAGCGCCAACCGTCAGTGCGTTCCAGGCCTGACCGGGATCGTGGATGCCGTCAGTACTGTTGCTGTCCGGGTAGTCGCTCCACGCGTTCGGATCGTCCACGTTCCCTGCGGATATCACCAGGAGTCTCGGGGTTGCTCCGTCATTTTCGACGTCGCTCGCCAGCCGGTCGACCGCTGCCGACCAGGCGGAGGGAAGGCCCCGGTCTCGGTCGTCTCTGGCGGTTATTGCCATGCTAAAGACGCGGCGACGGTAGGGCGCCGTAATCTCCGGACGGGCCACCGCTTCGATGGTCAGGTAGCCGTGATGCTGAGAGTCTCCGGTATTTCCCCCGTTGCGATCCAGCAGTTTGACCGACTCCAGTCGAGTGCCGATCTCGAGCGGACGCCCGGAGACGATCGCTTCCGTCAGATCTCCAGCCAGTACGAGCCCCGCCATGCGCGTGCCATGACCTTCGGCATCATCCGTACCCCAACCCGGTTCCACGGTGTGCAGATCACCGTCGTCAAGCTGGGGCGCGATCAACGGGTGTCCGTTGTTGATCCCCGTATCCAGCACGCACACGTGGGCAGCGAGCTCGTCCGGTCCGGTGAAGTTGGTGCGGCTGAGCAGATCGTCCAGCCATCCTCCCTGTTCTTCGGGACGCAGAGCGTCGAAGAACTCGGCAGTTTCCTTGGCCCGCCTGAGTTCGGCGATGGTGTTGAGCGTCGTGATGGAGCGCTTCATCCGTCCGGCGGAGGTATGCACCTGCAACACGGTCCGTTCCGGGAACTCCAGCTCGCCGGGCGCCACGCGGAACTCTTGTGCCTCAGCCAGCCTTCGAAAACGTCGTACGGTCGCAGCACGGTCTTCGCGTATTGGCAGCCAGATCTCCCACCAGAAAACCTCATCATCCGAAGTCGGAAAGACGTCTTCAGCATCAGTCCACAGTGACTTCAAGCTCGCAGCACGGACCTGTTCGATAGCGTCGAGAAGTTTTCTGTTATCGAGGGGTCTGCCCAGGCGATCTTGTTTCTCTGCCAGGTAATCCCGCACGAGTTTCTCGAAGTGCTCCAGTTTTCCATCCGGCACCAGGACTGTCGCGTTGGTGCGCTCTCCCTCCCGGCGCACATTCAACAGCTCGATGCCCTGACGCTTCTGATCGAAGCTTTCGACCGCTAGGTCAACATCGGGGAAGCTCTCGAACTCTACCTTCAACCCAAAGCCGCTTTCCAGGCCGGCTTCTTCTTGAGCCTGCCGAGCGGCTGCTAACTCCGGCCCTAGTTCCCGGAACTGATCGAGCAGAGCGGTGCCGTGCTCGGAGCGATTCCGCTCAGGGATGGTCTTTCTAGAACCACCACCCGAAACCGACCTGAACCGCTCTGTCTCGGTAAAGCCTTCGAGAAATAGGTGGCGGTTCCGCCTACTGCTCTGGTCCATCAACCGTCTCGAACGCTGCCATGGTCATGTACGTCCGTTGAGCCTGCCAGCGACACTCTGACGTTCGGCGATCATCTGCCGGATCTCGGCAACGGTAACCTGCTCGCGTTCAGCGATCAGCGCCTCCTTGAGTACTTCGTCTGTCGCCCGAACGATTTCGGCGTAGCTAAGGCCGTCGGCATCCTTTGCCAGGCTCTTCCAGGGGACTCTTCCCGTGGCAAAGCGCGCCAGGCGACTCTTGAACAAAGCGGCTACCTGTTCCACGCCGGGCAACTCGTAATGCAGGACGTCGTCGAACCGGCGGAACAACGCGCGGTCCAGGATCTCCGCGTGATTCGTCGCCGCGACGATGAGGCTGTGGGACGTGTCCTGCTCGATCATCTGAAGGAAGCTGTTGAGGACGCGGCGGATCTCCCCCACATCGTTGACCATGGCCCGTTGTGACCCGATGGCATCGAACTCGTCAAAGAAGTACACGCCTCGCGTCTGCCCGGTGGCATCAAAGACCTGCCGCAGCTTGGCCGCCGTCTCCCCCATGTATCGGCTCATCAACACGTCCAGGCGAACCTGAAAGAGGGGAATGCCGAGCTCCCCGGCGAGTACGGAAGCGGTGAGGGTCTTACCAGTACCCGGCGGTCCCATCAGCAACAACTTTCTTCTGGGGGACAACCCGCGCTGCAATATCCTGGAGGCGTGGCGCTGCTCCCGGATGACACGTTGGATTTGCTGTTGCAGTTCGGTATTCAGGACCATATCACTCAGACGCGCCTTGGGATACGAGACAGCCAGCAAGTCGGCCATCTCGCCGCGCGGACGACTGATCGGGACCGGTTGTCCCGGTCCTCGCTGTCGCTTGGCCTCGTCAATGAGAGCGCGCAGCTCTTCTGCCAATTTGCCGTGGCCTAGCTTTGCTTCGTGCGCGGCAAGCTGCATACCCACCGAGATAAAGCGCTGGTTATCGCCCTCCAAATGGGACTTGAGCAGGGCTTTTAGGTGGTTAGCGCTCGCCATGATGCGGCCTCCCGTATCGCACGTCCTTATGATACGGGAAATACCTCCACGCCACGGCGGGCACCTTCACGATACGGCAAATACCTTCATAACCTCGTCCCCAAGGTGGTTGATCACCTTGATGGCGATGCGGCCCGACTCCGGTTTGTCGAAGGGACGCGAGGTGTCGCTGTTCAAGGTTGCCCAGGCTTCCTCGTTGATCTCGGCCTTGAGGGTGATCTTGAGCGATTTGTACGGGTCGTTGGCGCCGAGGAAGTAGGCGTGGCGGACGAAGAAGCTCTCCT
>CAXUEE010000231.1:0-5806 GCA_964249905.1 uncultured Acidobacteriaceae bacterium | reverse complement strand
GTGCTGATCGCCAGTGCGGCGACCGCTTCGGGTTTTCTCGCGTTCGTGCCGACGCATTTCCGCGGCGTCGCCGAGCTTGGGCTGATCGCCGGCGGCGGCATGCTGATCGCCTTTGTCTGCACGCTGACCTTCCTGCCGGCGCTGCTGAGCCTGCTGCATCCGCGCGACCGCAAGGCGACGGCGTTTACGCAGCTGGTGGATTATGTGTACAAGGTGCTGACGCAGCCGGATGCGAAGCCGCCGGAGCTTCCGCAGACGCCGGGGGCGGCGCCCTCGCCCGAGAAGAAGGCGCCCCATTACCAGATGCTCCCGCATGCGCGGCCCGGCGGCATCGCGGGGCTGCTCGAGATCCTGATCGATCATCATGGCAAAGACGATATCTATCGGTTGGCGGACGATCTCTCGTTTGAGATCGATGATCTGCTGCCCATCGTGGACGCGGCCAGCCTGCTTGGCTTCATCAAGGTGAACGAAGGGGATGCGGAGATCACGCCGGCGGGCACGGAATTTGCGAACTCGGAGATCCTCGACCAGAAGCAGCTGTTTCGCAAGGCGGCGCTCGAGCATGTGCTGCTGCTCAGGCAGATCGTGCGGGCGGTCGAGACCAAAAGCGACGGCTCGGTTTCCGAAGAGTTCTTTCATGACATTCTGGATGAGCAGTTCACCGAAGAAGAGACCGTGCGGCAACTGGAGACGGCGGTGAGCTGGGGGCGGTACGCGGAATTGTTCGATTTCGATGCGGCACGGCGGCGATTCATGCAGCCGGAGCGCCTGCACCATGAGCTCGAGACCGAAGACGCCGGCCTGGAGAGCGACGAGTAGCAGCCATGAGACTTCCTCACCTGAGCAGCGTTCCCTCGTTTTCGAACACAGCCGGCCGTGAGGTTCTGGCTCGCTCGCAGGCGCTCCGGCGCAGCTGGCCGTTTGTGCTGGACCTGTGCGTGGCGGCGATCGGCCTGGCATGCTTCTACGCCGTGGTGCGCATCTGCATGTTCTGGGCGGGGCCGCCGGCGGAGCAGATGATGGTTTCACTCTCGCCGCGGGCGCTGCCGCTTTACGCGTTTTACTCGGTGGTGCGGATTTTTCTCGCGTATGTGCTGAGCCTGCTGTTCGCCATCACCTACGGCTATACGGCGGCGTACAACAAGCGCATTGAACCGCTGATGATTGCGGGGCTCGACATCATGCAGTCGATCCCCGTGCTCAGCTTTCTGCCTCCGGTGATGCTGGCGATGATCAGCCTGTTTCCGACGCGGCACATCGGGGTGGAGCTGGGGGCGATCGTGCTCATCTTCACGGGCGCGGTGTGGAACATGGCGTTCTCCTTCTACTCTTCGCTGAAGTCAATTCCACGCGAGTTGGTGGAGGCGACGAGCGTGTACCGTTACTCCGCGCCGCAGCGCCTGTTCCAGCTGGAGCTCCCGTTCGCCGCGATCGGCCTGGTGTGGAACTCGATCATGTCGGTGGCGGGAGGATGGTTTTTCCTGATGGCGTGCGAGATGTTCCACTTCGGCTCACGCGACTTCCGGCTGCCGGGGCTGGGATCGTACCTGCAAACGGCGGCGGACGCGGGCAACGGGCACGCGATCGTGTATGGACTGCTGACCATGGTGGCCATCATTGTGGCAACCGATCAGCTGGTGTGGCGGCCGCTGATTACGTGGAGCGATAAGTTCAAGTTTGAGCAGGTGGAGAGCTCGAAACATGGCAGCTCGCCGCTGCTGCATATCTTTACGCACTCGGCTGGGATGCAGTCGATCCTGAAGCACACGACAGCCCCGCTGAGCGAGGCGTTTTACCGGCACCTGGCGAGGACGCGGGCAGTCCGGATGGATAAGCTGGCAACCGGACCGGGGCGTGAGGTTCTCTCAGGTCAGGTTCTCCCGTGGGTGCTGATGCTGGTGGTCGCGGCAGCGGTCTTGTTCGCGGCACAGCGGGCGCTGGTGCTGCTAAGTCCAGTCGACCGGGCGCAATATCTCGAGCTGCTGAAGGGTGCGGGCGCGACGTTCTTGCGGGTTAACTTTTCGCTGCTGCTGGCCGCGGGATGGACGATTCCCGTAGGAGTGGCCATCGGCTTCAACCCGCGGCTGGCACGGATCGCTCAGCCTCTGGCGCAGATCGCGGCTTCGGTGCCGGCGACGGCCCTGTTTCCGGTGATCCTGCTGGCGCTGGTGCGGCTGGGTGGCGGCCTGGGGCTGGGATCCATCGTGCTGATGCTGCTGGGAACGCAGTGGTACATCCTGTTCAACGTGATTGCGGGCGCGATGGCGATTCCGACCGACCTGAAGGAAGTAGCCACACTGTTTCGCTTCAGCCGCTTTGAGCGCTGGCGCAAGGTGATCCTGCCGGGAATCTTTCCGTACCTGATTACGGGGATGGTCACGGCCTCGGGCGGCGCTTGGAACGCGAGCATTATCGCGGAGTACTTCCGGCTGGATAACCGGACGCTGACGACGCTGGGCCTGGGCGCACAGATCAGCTCGGCGACCGAGCATGGGCAGTTCCCTATCCTGCTGCTGGGGACGATTCTGATTTCGCTGATGGTGGTGACGACAAATAGACTGGTGTGGCGTCCGTTGTATCGTCTGGCGGAGACGCGGTACCGGTTGGGCTGAGAATCTAAGTCTGCCCTATGCGGGAAACAGCGTGGTCAACGCGACACCGCGAATACGAGAAAACGAGTCGCGGCAAGGTACTCCAATGGAGTACAGTGCCAATATGCACGGTGTGGTGGAGACACCCCGGATATCTAAGCGATGCCGAGGCAATCTTCACCTTACAAGAGCGTGAAACGATTGTGACGATGGTGGCGTATGACCCAGAGTGTGGCGAGATCATGCAGGGCACAGGTGGCGTACGCAAGATGAGGGTCGGTCGAGGTGGCCGAGGAAAGAGCGGCGGTGGCCGGGTGGTATACGTCTACCATGACGTGGACCATCCCATCTTCCTGCTCGCGGCCTTTGCCAAGAACGAGAAGTCGAACCTTAGCAAAGCCGAGCGGAATGGATTGGCAAAGTTGGTCAAGCTGCTCTTCAAAGTAAAAGGAGAGAAGGTATGAGCGAGAAAGCATTCAGCAAGATCATGCAGGGTTTGAAAGAGGCGAAGGCGTACATGGAAGGCGAGCGGGAGGGCTACAAGGTGACCGTGCCGCCCGCCGTGGACGTAAAAAGCATCCGCAAAGGACTTAAGATGACCCAGGCGGCATTCTCGGATAGCTTCGGCTTCAGCCTCGACACGGTGAAGCATTGGGAGGGTGGACGGCGGACGCCCGAGGTGCCGGCAAGGGCGTATCTTACCGTGATTGAGCGTAACCCTTCGGCCGTGCTGGAGGCGCTGCATCCAGCTTCGTCGACGAGAAAACAGCGACCTTCCAGCAGCCGTTTGAAGGCGACATCCAGCCCCGCAAAACCTGAAACACACGGCCTAGGCTTATGAAGTTTGGGGTGCTTGTCTTTCCCGGGTCGAACTGCGATCACGATACGTATCATGCCGTTGCGGATGTGCTGGGCGAGCCGGCGACGCTGCTCTGGCATACCTCAACCGATCTTGAGAACTGCGATGCGATCCTGGTTCCCGGGGGCTTTGCGTACGGAGACTATCTGCGCACGGGTGCGCTGGCGAAGTTTGCGCCGATCATGCAACCGGTGAAGCGGTTTGCCGCTTCGGGCGGCCTGGTGCTGGGCATCTGCAACGGCTTCCAGATCCTGACCGAGGCGGGCCTCTTGCCCGGCGCGCTGATGCGCAACGCACAACAGCATTACCTATGCAAGCACCTCCACCTGCGTTGTGAAACGGCCGATTCGCCGTTTACTCGGGGGATTTCTAAAGACGAGGTGCTGCGGATGCCCGTCGGGCACATGGAGGGCAATTACTTCTGCGACGCGGAGACGCTGGCAGAGCTGAACCGGCAGGATCGGGTAGCGTTTCGCTACGCGAGCGCCGCGGGCGAGACGACAGCCGAGCACAATGCGAATGGCTCGCTAGAGAACATTGCCGGAGTACTGAATGAAGGCCGGAACGTCCTGGGGATGATGCCGCATCCCGACCGGTCGAGCGAACGGCTGCTTGGCTCGGCGGACGGGTTGCGCCTGTTCCGGTCGATGGCCGAGTCGCTGGTCGCGGCTGGCTGAGCCGGTGGTAGTCTGGACGTTGCATGGTTGACATCCATCATCATCTGTTGTGGGGCCTCGATGACGGAGCGAAAGACTTCAAGACGTCGCTCGGCATGGCCAAAGCGGCGGCAGCCGACGGGGTAACCGAGCTGGTGTGCACTCCGCACGCCAGCGGGCAGTTTGCGTTTCAACCGGAGCTGAATCAGCAGCGGCGCAAAGACCTGCAGGAGGCGCTCGATGCAGAGGGCGTGCCGCTGAAGCTTGGCCTGGGCTGCGACTTTCATCTTTCTTACGACAACATCGTCGAGGTCAAGCAGGATCCGTCACGTTTCAGCGTGAACGGGCTTGGGTTCCTGATGGTGGAGATCCCGGACTACGGCGTGCCTCCGGGGCTGGCGGAGACATTTTATGAACTGCAACTGGCGGGGTTGACGCCGATTCTGACGCATCCGGAGCGCAATCCTACGCTGCAGAACGATTTGGAGCGGGTGGGCGAGTGGATGCGCGGCGGGGTGCTGGTGCAGGTGACGGGCGACTCCGTGACCGGCAAGATGGGACGCGTGGCGCAGCGCACGGCGCATAAGCTGCTGGAGCGGCGGTGGGTGCATTTTCTGGCCACCGACGCGCATAATCTGAGCTCCAGGCCGCCGCGGCTGAGCGAGGCACGGGACGTGGTTGCGAAGAAGTACGGGGCCGACTATGCGGAAAGCCTGGTGACCCAGAACCCGCGCTCCGTGTTTGAGGGTACGGCGGTTTCGCCGCTCGAAGAGCCGCAGGACCTCTACGACGAGTTCAAGGAAAAGAGCTGGTTCGGGCGACTGATGGAGTCAATCCGGTCGTAGCACGGGCGGACTTGTAGTGTGTGAGCAGCGGCTGCAAAACAGAAGCAGATCCCTGCGGGATGACAAGTTCAAATGCTGAGGTCCTTTTAGAGGCCTAGGCCGCCATCGACTGCGATCAATTGGCCGGTGATGAAGCTGGGCCCGGTGGCAAAAAAGAGGACCGCGGCGGCGATGTCGGCCGGGGTGCCGTTGCGCTTCATCGGCGTGCGCTCGGCCAAGTGCTGGTAGGCGGCTTCGACTTCGCCCTGCTCGATCATGCCGGGCGCAATGCAGTTGACGCTGACCTCCGGCGCCCAGGCCTTGGCCATGGTCTGGGAAAGCATGTGTAAGGCTGCCTTCGAGCTGCAGTAGTGGGCATGGGTGGCCCAGGGCTCAAGGCCGCCGAGCGAGCCGATGTTGACGATGCGGCCGCCCGATTTGCGCAGACGCGGGTAGGCGGCCTGTGCCATCAGGAACGGCCCGCGGGTGTTTGCGGAGAACATGGCGTCCCACGCGGCGGCGGTGATCTCTTCGAGGTTCGCGGAGCTAAAGGCGCCGGCGTTGTTGACCAGAAGATCGAGCCGGCCGTGGGCGGCAACTGCCAGTCCGACCGCGCGAGGGATGTCGGCGGGCTGGTCGAGATCGCAGGGGTGTCCGGAGGCGCGGACGCCGAGCGCGGCCAGCTCGCGGACCGTGGTTGCGGCTTCTTCGCTGGAATTACGGTAGGTGATGGCGACTTCGGCGCCGGCCTCGGCCAGGGCAAGGGCGATCGCCTTGCCGATGCGTTTTGCGCCTCCGGTGACGAGCGCGACCTTGCCGGTGAGGAGCTTGGTGGGTGCGACTGAAGGAGTATCCAACGCGACTACCGGAGGT
>CAXUEE010000230.1:5360-5851 GCA_964249905.1 uncultured Acidobacteriaceae bacterium | reverse complement strand
GCAAACCAGACGTGGCGGGCGCCGCGGCTGAGGGCCTCGATGCCGACAGCTCCGGTGCCGGCGTAGAGGGCGGCGAAGGCCGAGTCGGGAAGGCGAGGGGCGAGGATGTTGAACAGGGTTTCACGCAGGCGGTCGCTGGTGGGGCGGGTGCTGGTTCCGGGCGGAGCGATAAGAAGGCGGGAACGGTAAGCTCCGGCGATGACGCGCATGGGATTGATGCTACGGCCGGGCGTCGCCGGGTGCAGAGGAGAGGCGCATACAATCTTAAATATGACGGGGTGGTCGTTCCGGTTGGGCAGGATCTTCGGGGTAGAGATACGGCTGCACTCGTTCTTCCTCTTTTTGCTGGTGCTGTCGATGAGCTGGGCGGCCTACCTGGAGCAGGCGCTGGTGCGCGGGGCGGGACTATGGCTCCTGCTGCTGCTGGCCGTGGCGGTGCGCGAGCTGGCGCGGAGCGTGGCGGCAGCGTGGTATGGCATCGATCTGAAAGG
>CAXUEE010000230.1:2336-5319 GCA_964249905.1 uncultured Acidobacteriaceae bacterium | reverse complement strand
CGACGTACGCCTCCGCGGAGGCGGTGGAACGCTCGTCCGACGCGAAGGTGCAGAAGCGTATGGCGCTGGTGGGGCCCGTGGCGAACTTCCTCTTTGGACTGACGCTGGCGGGGCTGATCTTGACGATCGCGCCGGAGATCCAGGTCTGGGAGGTGCGATGGGTGACGCCGCTGCACCTGTTGCGGACGGCGGTATGGGTGAATCTGCTGCTGGCGGCGCTGAACCTGTTGCCGGCGTGGCCGCTGGACGCGGGGCGGGTCGTACGGGCGGAGCTGCAGCGAACGCCGGGAGGCGCGGCCGGGGTGGCTGGAGGAATGCAAAGCTACACGCAGCTGAGCTCCATGATTGCTCTCAGTCTGATGGCGGCAGGGTTAGTGACAGGGAACTGGTGGCTCATCATGGCGGGACTCGGGATCCTGCTGGGAGCGCAGATCGAGCGACAGGGTCAGCTGGGACAGCTGCATGCGGGCAACGTGCAGGTGCGCGACGTGATGCTCACGGACTATTCGATCCTGTCGGCGTCGGCGACGCTCGAAGATGCGGTGCTGCAGGCCGGACATACCTTGCAGGACGTCTTTCCCGTGGTACGGGGAGGCAATATGGTGGGGGCGGTCTCGCGCCAGATCATTCTGCAGGCGCTCGAGTCAACGGGAAACGGCTATGTGCAGGGCATCATGACACGAAGTTTTCAGACGGCCATGCCGGCCGACCCGCTGCTGGCCACGCTGAACCGCATGACAGGGCAGCGGGGGACCTTGTCTCAACTGGTGCCGGTTGTGGACGGCGAGCGGATGGTGGGCATCCTGACGCCACAAAATCTGCAGCGCTCGATGGCGCTGTGGACGCGGCGGCAGCGGTCCACCGGGGACCGGGTCGAGGGAGATGAGAAGAGGTGACGGCTCGCGCGCGCAGGGGAATCTCACTGAAAGGTGTGCGTGCCGGCCTGGTGGTGCTTGTGCTGCTGCTGGTGTTGGCTGTTGGCGGGTTCCTGGGCTATGCCCGCTACAAGCTGAAGCATCTGGATCTTGGCTTCGCAGGGTTGGCGGGACGGCTCGGGGTAACGATCACGCAAGAGAGTGATAACTTCACGTTTTCTCAAAGTGCGGGTGGGCGCAAAGTTTTCACGGTGCATGCCGCAAAACAGATCAATCACGGAGATGGAACGCTCACGCTGCACGATGTGAACATACTGCTGTACGGCCAGGATGGCGAACATGCGGATCACATTCGCGGAAACCAGTTTGAATACGACCAGAAGAACAGCATCCTGCGCGCAGCGGGTGACGTGTACATCGATCTAACTGCGCCGGCTCGCGAGCCAGCCGGCGCTGCAGTGAAGGCGGGCCCCGTTGCGCGACAAGGCGAGGAGGACGCGCGCATGATCCACATAAAGACGAGTGGTCTCGTTTTCCGCCAGAAGGAGCGCTCGGCCACGACCGAGGAGCAGGTGGACTTCCGGGTGGGTGGCTCAACGGGAACGGCCCTGGGGGCGACGTACGATTCCGCAGCGAACGTGGTCATCTTGCATTCGGCGGTCAAGGTGAGCGGCTTGCGGAATAAGGCTGCGGCTGCCGGCCTGGAGGCGCGCCCGATGACGCTGACGGCGGCTCATGCGGAGATGGATCGGGTGGGCAATGTTATTAAGCTGGAGCAGCCGAAGCTGGTTACGCAAACCGATGCGGGAGCCGACACGGCTTCCGCCGAGCACGCCGTCGTGCATGTGAGCGAAGACGGGACGCCGCAGCAGGTGGAGGCCGAAGACCGCGTGCTGCTGCTTGCAGACACCAGAGGGGGCGGGCAGGGCAGTACAAGCGCGGAGTGGATGCGGCTCGAATTAAACAAGGCAGGACAGCCCCGGTTCGAGCACCTGCGGGGAAACGTTCAGTTTGCCGCGACAGACGTGCACCGGCAGCAGGAGGGTCATGCCGCGGAGGCGCAGGTGACTTTCGACGCGATCGGTAGGCCGGTGCACGCCCAGATGTTGGGCGGGGTAGAGATGAAGGAGCGGGAGAGCGGCAGCGAGCGACAGCTCAACGCGGCCAAGGTAGATCTTGCGCTGGCCGGCGGAGGCAAAGAGCCTGTGCTGCTGATGGGGGCATTGGCTTCGGGTGAGGGCGGAGCCGTGCTGCGGACCACAGATCGGCGGCCGGATGCGTCGAGCACGGTGGGCGCGTTGCGGGGCGACCTGTTGACGGCGCGCTTTGCCGCGGATGCGCCCGCCGCTGCAAGGAAGCCGGGGACACATTTGGCAGGGCTCGAGGGCCGGGGAAAGACGTCCGTTGAGCAGGTGACAAGAGACGCCAAGGGCGTAGAGACCGGCAAGCAGACCAGTACGGGCGAGATACTCGACGCCGAGTTCCAGCCGGACGCTGCCGGGAAGGTGGCGCTAGCCAAAGCGGTGCAACGCGGCTCGGTGAGCGTGGTGCGAGAGACGCCGGCAGAGGCGACCAGGCCAGGAGCAGGCATGCAGCCGGGTGCGGCGCAGGTGCAGCATGCCAAGGGCGAGATGGCTGCCTACGATGCCGAGGCGGATCGGCTGGTGATGACCGGCTCGGTGCAGGTGCAGGATGCCGAGAGCGCCCTGTTTGCGGACCGGGTGCAGATGGATCGTGCCACGGGAGACACGTTTGCAGACGGCTCGGTGCGGGTGAGCTACCTGCAGGCGGGAAGCACTGCCGAGCCGATGCATGTACTGGCGGCGCGGGCCGTCTCGCATGAGGGAACGGGAAAGAGTGAGTTCTTCGGCGGACCGTCGCCGGGTGAAAGGGCCAAGATGTGGCAGGGAGGATCGCAGGTGGAGGCGCCGCTGCTGGAGTTTCACCGCGTGGAGCGGACCGTGGTGGCGCGGGATGAGCATCGGGCCGATGGCGCGGTGCATACGGTGCTGGTGGATGCGGGTGCGAGCGATCCAAAGCAGCCGGTCAAAGCGCCGGGCCCACCGGTGCGTGTCATCAGCCGGGAACTGACCTATGACGATGGGAAG
>CAXUEE010000230.1:0-2326 GCA_964249905.1 uncultured Acidobacteriaceae bacterium | reverse complement strand
TGTACGTGTTCAGGACAAGGATGGCACAATGCGCTCGGAGGAAGCGACAGTGTATCTGCTGCCCGTAACTGCTGGTGGTGCGCCCGTGAAAACGAGTGCGGGGGCGGCGCCGGTCTCGCTGGGCGGGCGTGTGGATCATATTGTGGGAACGGGTGCAGTAGTGCTGGAGCAGCCGGGGCGCAGGGCCACGGGCGAGCGGCTGGTGTACACGGCGGCGGACCAGACTTTTGTGCTGACCGGGACGGCAAGCGATCCGCCGAGGATAATGGATCCGGTGCAGGGCAGCGTGACGGGAGCTTCGCTGCGCTTTACGAACGGGGAGGACAAGGTAGTTGTTTCAGGCAAGGCGGATGGAGCGGAGAGCCGGCGCGTGCACTCAGAGGCAAAGGTGAAAGGGACTCGTTAGAGTGGTGGATTGCCGATTTCAGGTTGCCGGTCGGAGTTACACGACGTCGCACGGAGCAGCTGTCTAGCACTGCTCTTTTCCTCAGGAATACGAACGGTACATCCACTGAGGCTTGTGACCGCGCGTAAGCGGTGGTCCGCGCGGACATTGTTCTAAGCCCTGTGTTGCTCAGTGGATGACGGGACAGGTCAGCGTCGAGGAAATGCAGATTGTGCCCCCGCCGCCATCGGGGTTGGCACAGCATTTTTGCCCGGATCCGCATTTGGTGCAAGGGGGTGGGGGCGTGATCTTGCCGTGGCACCACTGCGAGCTCGGGACGTCGATGGAATAGAAGTTACACACAGTCTTGCTCCCCTGCAGGCAGGCGGCAAGGCTGACGGCCTCGCCGGTGGTGGAACCGGTGTTGGTCAAAGCGTTTTGCGCAACCAGGATGAAGTCAGCAGGCGTGTGAATGTCGGCCGTAGTGTAAAAGTCCGAAGACGCCGTGCAGGTGGCCAGGTAGGTCGGAGGCTGATTCTGGAAGAAGGGGCAGGACTCGGAGAAGGTGCAGGGCGGTGTAGGACTTTCGTTGAACGAAATGCCAGGCACGGTAGTCTTGTTGCAGGGACCAAGAAACATGTTGCTGTTTTCCGCCGTTGTGGAGCCGGAGGTACAGGCGGGTTGCTGAAGGCTTTTGTCATTGTTGCTGGTGAGCCCCATGGTCACCTGCGCGGCGGTGTTGAGCTGCACCGTATTGAAGGCCCCGGAGGAGTTCGTTCCAAGGCCGAAGACATTAAACTCGGCAGTAGTCCAGCCGGAAGCGGTACCCGTATTGTCGGTGCCAGTGGCCACGTAGGAGGTGCCTCCCGCGGTTAGGGTGACGACGACGTTACCGTTGGAGAGAGCCTGACCGGTGAGCGAAGCCCCCTGCATCTTGGTGAAATCGCTTGGCGCGGAGGAGGCCAGGGTAGAGAAGGCGACATTCTCGCCGCAGCTGAGGCCCGCATTGAAGGGAAGGCTGCTGGGGCAGGCTTGCTTAGCATTTGAAAGATAGTTAATGAACCATTCCTGGATGTAGAGTTGACGGCTGTTGTTATAAACGAACTGAGTCCAGCCGGAACAGGCTTGGTTCGTGGAGCCAGTGCAGGAAGGTGTGCCGGATTTGCCAGCGAGCGAGTTGTTCGAGTTCAGCTGGAGGCTGAAGAGGCCGGAACTGAGAACGCCATTGTTGGCGTTGATGCTGCCGACCGAGGTGACCTGATTCAAGGTGGTTACGTTGCCTGTGGCGGAAGTGATCTTGTTTGTGGGCGTCATGGTGTAGTCGCCCGTAACCGGCTGCACATTGGGCAGAAGATCCGGACGGTCGCGCGGAGGAGGTTTCAGGGTTCGTGGCGGATCGGCCGGCGGTGGCCCGCAATCAACTTTTTGCCACACTCTGGCGGGGTAATCGATGCGGTAGCAGCCTGCCTGGGCCGGCGGAGCGGCCGTGGTGGTACGCCGCCAGGCTTCCAGTTCTCTGGCCGAGGCGGATCTGGCGGCTGGATTAGCACTGGTGGTGGCAGGCGTGGAGTCTTGCGAAAGAACAACTGGAACATTCGTTTCATCACAACCACCTCCGCTTCGATGGATTTGCAGTAGGGGCCCGTGAAGATGCAACAGATCATAGCACTCGAACGCTCTCAGCTGTTCCTTATTGCTGCTTTTAGAAGAAGCTGACTCTGCCTTACGCAGGACAACTTCGAGGATCCTTATGCGAGGCCAACAACTCTCTCTTCAATCCCCTTGCTTTAGGGTGGAACGATGAGGTTTTTACGTACGGAGGCAATCGGCAAGTCATATGGCGAGCGCGAGGTGGTGCGCGGAGTGAGCCTTGAGATCGCGCAGGGCGAGGTGGTGGGGCTGCTGGGGCCGAACGGGGCAGGCAAGACGACCAGTTTTTAC
>CAXUEE010000229.1:361-5931 GCA_964249905.1 uncultured Acidobacteriaceae bacterium | reverse complement strand
GTTCTGGAATCAATCCTCGGCGTAATCTTCTTTGCACGAAATAACCAGCGTGTCGAAATCACCGAGCCCGGCAAGATCTTGTGGAAAATGCTCGGACAAGCCTGCTGAACCTCGATCGCGCTACCTTCCTTACGCGGGCCGCGGCGAAGGGTGCCGAAAGCGTTCTCAGTTTCGGCAGTTCCCCTTATATCGATCCGTATCTGATTGCGACCATGCTTTCCCTTCGCTGCCTTTGTTTTTCAACCTTTCACGTTCACGCGTACAGCAATTTGTCTTCACAATTGATTATGCAAGTTATGACGGGCGAAACTCGATGTCGGCTTGTTGCCGCAGGTGTGCCTAACGGACAGCTCAATTCGATCGAGGTTTCAAATCAACCCTGTACACCCTTTTAGCAAGTACGACGGGGCAGCAAAGAAGCAGGCTGTCAACCTGGCTGACTTCGACAATCGAGTTTGGGTTCTTTTCGGCAGACACGTACACCCTATGCTCTATGACGAAATTGTCAGGAGGAGTGCGCTTCTGGGGATAAGGCCGCGTGAGATCCAACATGTCACCTCTGCGGAGGAGGCTACGCGATTCGTGACTCAAGATCATGCTGTCGCCTTCCTTACGCGTACAGGTGCTTGGCGTGTGGCGCTTCATGGCTTGACGATGCGTCCGTTGCTCGATGACGAACTTCGGGTTAGAACGACGCTGATCACCCGAGTGGACGATGATAGCCGCCTACTCGGCGATTTCGTAAGGTCCGCGATGAGGAAACTGAAGGCCAACAAGCCTTCTCGCCAAGAAGAACTTCCGCTGACTGGTTAGGATTTGAGACGAGCATCATTTACGTCCAAATCCTGTCATTGAGCGGACCCTCATGGCCGCACTTAGAACAGTGGAATGCCTCTGGTATCTGGCGTTCCATCGGGGTCTTCTCGGCGCGAAGCATGTCCACATACGGCGCAAACATGCACATGAACAAAGTTCGACATCAGGGTTATTGTTCAAACTCACCTCGCCAAGTCCTCGGACAGCGGTCTAGCTTGTTCGCTAGACGACGGGACGCCTAGCTGCTTTCTTGGGAGTGCTTCGGACGTGCGCGATGGCTTCGCTCAATCGAAACTCTGACAAGGTAAACTCCTCAAAATAGAGGAGCTTCGCGTTGGCTTCGTACCTCTGTATCCGAGTACCTTGCCGTCCCAGGTTTTGAAACTGGTCGTTCTTACGAAAGGTTGTTGTACCCAAAGAACGCCGCAGCACTCGTCGGCTACGTCCTCATACGGAGAGCGGGAGGTTAGCGTAGTCGTTCCCTACCTACGATTATCCCGATTCGAAGCAACGTGCTGGCTCAGAACCTTTGTGCTAGCTGAACTGTTTAGGCCTCGCCCGAGATGCTTACTACGAGTTTCTTGGCGGAGACACCTTTCCGTAGCTGCTGCAGCGCTCCAGGGATGGCCTTTAATCCGTAGCCTGCGATCTCTGCTGGGGGTTCAGCCCGGTACATCCCAGTGGCAAGAGCGCCCGGGAGGAAGTCGTTGTAGATGGCAGGGCCAACCTCGTTGTCTTTGAGGGTGCCACCCCAGATGCCGCTCACCTGTACGCCCCGGGGTCCGCTCAGCGAGAGAAGACGCGTAATGAATGCGGGAGCCGCAGACGAGACGCGCCTGGTACCAGGCACTCGCGCGGCGACGCGCATGACCTTTTGGAGCGACCCGTTGCCGATCGCCAGCGAACCGGCGAGCGGACCTTTGCCTATCGCCGCCACGAGCTCGGAGACTGCCGCCGGGCCATTCCGGTCAATTATAACGGCGGCCCCGAGAGACCGCAAGTAGTCAAAGTTGCGGGCTGAGGCCGTGGCTACCACCCGATAACCCGCATTACAGGCCAGCTGGATCGCGTTACTGCCTACGCCGGTCGATCCGCCCCACACCAGGACTGTCGCTCGCCGCTCGGGCGGATCCGCCGAGGGAAGGGCGAGGGCAAGACCGTCCTGCTGAAAGAGGCCAGTTGCTGCAGTGGATAGTTGGAGCGGTAAGACAGCGGCCTGCTCGAACGACAAGAAGTTTGGGATCGGGCACACCATGTGGGCCAGAAGCACAACGTAGTGCTGGAAAGCACCCCCAGCCGCCCGGTTCTGCGACCGCTCTTGACCGAGCGCGTGCCCGAGTACTCGGTCACCCACCTGGAATCTGTCAACGCCGGGACCAACTTCAACCACCTCGCCTGCGACATCCCCACCGATCACGGCTGGAAAGGTCAGCCACGGCAGGATGAGCCGGTAGGCCAGACCGGGGATGGTATCCACGAGGTTAAGGCCCACCGCCCGGGTCCGCACCACCACCTCGTTGGCCCTGGCCGATGTGTATGGTGCCGGACCGACTTCAAAGCGGCCGCCCCGCTTCGGGAGCCACAAAGCAAGATTCTGGGGTTCTTGCTGAGCCTGGGACTTCTCTTCCATACTGCCATACTAGACACTGCCTATATTCTAGCCAATGTCTACACGGCGTTATGATGTAGTGTGCCCAAGCAGCCCTTTCATCACGGCAACCTCTATGTCGAACTGCTGCAGCGGGCAGAGGTAGTATTACGCGAACGTGGCGCAGAAGAGCTGTCGCTGCGCGAACTCGCGCGCGACGCAGGAGTGAGCCATGGTGCGCCGCGCAGTCACTTCAGCAACCGCCGCGCACTGCTGGACGCGCTAGCAGAGCGCGGCTTCGACCGTGTAGCTGAAGCTATGAAATCAGCTGTGCACGCCGTCAATGCGGAATCTGCAACGGGCCCGCATCTGCTCCGCGCCGCTAGCAGCGCCTATCTTGACTTTGCTTCTCAGAATCCGGCTCTGCTGGCCCTCATGGTCGCCGCAAAAACCCACGAGCGGTCCGATCCCATCCATGACGCTGCCGCACGGCTTTCGCCAGCATGACCGCGCTTGTGACCATGGCGCTTGCTCCTCGTGTCCAGGATGCGGCGATCATTGAGCGACTCACGCTCCTTCTATCGGTAACGGTACAGGGAATTTCTTCAACGGTGGCTTCTGGACGAGTCCCAGCGACACAAGGTGACATTCTCCTCGACGATGCTATCCGTGTCTTCGTGGCCGGAGCTTTACACCTGCCCTAGACATGGGTGTACGCAAAATGCAGCCGAAGCCAAAATGATTTACGGCTATGAACCTCCGGTAGGTTGAGGCCCGTTCCACGCGCGGTGCTGGGATCCTACTTCACGAAGGCGTCCCTATTGGATCGTCGCCTTGCACGAAGGTATATGCACCTACCCGATCTAAACAGTAACGGTATAGACAAGCGGCTCCTTAAGCTGATTCGCTCGCAAGTCGTCCCAACCATTCCCGAAAAAGAGCAAGTTCACCGGCGGAGAATCCATTTTCAGCTGTGACAGCAGCATGGACTGTCCTAGCGGCGACAGAAAGGGGAGCCTGCTCAGGCGACATTTGATCCGTTGACGCGATCATGGATAGAGTGTTGTCGCGTGCCATCATAGATAGGGCAAGGTCACGTTCATGCTGCGAGGCTCGAAGCAGAGTCACGACAACACCTAAGGCTGAGGAATGAAACAGCGCGACAGCGCGATCCGCCGGAATGCGTAACCGGCCGGCTGCGGCCACCCGTTCCATGCGGCGGTGCAGCATCTCGAACGAGAGTTCAGCAGCTGCGGACGGCCCCGCCTGGGGCCGGGTATACATCAGCAGACAAAGCGAAGGGTGTTCCAACCCAAACTGAACGTGGCGGTCCCAACCGGAGCGCAACGCTTCCACGGGATCACCCTTCGCATCTTTTTTATTCTTCCTAAGCATGTAGAGGTCGAATCCATGCTCTGCCAAGGCGTTCAGCAGCCCTTCTTTGTCAGTGAACAGCCGGTAAAGCACAGGGGGCTGCACACCGGCACGTTCCGCAACGGCGCGCGTGGTGACCGCATCCCTCCCGCCTTCCTCGAGCAGTTCTAAACCAGCAGACAGGATGCGTGTCCGGTGCGTGGTCACGCCCACTGATCTCCTGGCCACCTCATTCTGTTTTTTTCCTTTGGTCATCACTGCTATCCAGAATACCCGCCGGCGTGTTATCAATGGAAACGCACTTTGTTTCCCTCGGAAACGATCTCGGGAGGCACTGGAGAAGCCATGATTGTGATCACAGGAGCGACAGGCAAGCTCGGCAAGCTCGTCGTTGAAGAGCTTGCCGCTCGTATACCGTGCAACGAAATCGGCGTGAGTGTCCGAGACCCGGAGAAAGCTACAGGACTGACGGAGCGTGGCATCCGGGTGCGCATGGGGGATTTTCCGGTGCCTGCGGCACTACGCAAGTTGATAGCGAAATCCTGAGACGCAAGTATCGTATCGACAGCGTGACGCTGCTCAGTCCGAAGACTTGCCTTCGGCTCAAAGTGATTCCTGCCACCCAGCGCCGGATAGCGATGAAGGCCTTGATCGACGACGGCAACCATGCTGCGCTCGCGCTCAAGACTTGCTTGGTCGCGACGTTGCCGCCGACCTGCAACAGCTTGCCCTGCGATACTTCAAACTCATAGCTTCCGCGCAAGTCGCCAAGGTCGAGACTACCCCTGCCGTGACGCAGGGCCTCCGTCATCAGCTCGTGATCTTTAAGATCTGTCTTGCGCTCAAAGAGATGTTCCTCCGCGTGCTGTAGGGATTGGGCAGCAGAGGCGAGTTCAGGAATGAGCGGTTGGCCATGCTCGATCGAAATCTCCCGAAGATTGATTAGGTTGGTATGCTCCTGTGACGAGATGCGATCAACCTGCAATTGGTGAACTTCCGCTGAGCTAATCTCATGCAGCTTGTCTGGGCGAGATTCTCGCACCAGGACGGCAACTTCGTTGTCCGTAGGCTGTCATCCACGCTCCGCCGCAAACTGCCGGATGGATTCATCCCGTTGCTCACTACGCTGGAAGGTACCGCTCCAGTACATCTTTAGGGATGCCTCTAATCTCGAATCTCTTATCGACTCCCTTTGCGTTCCGCTGGCTCTCAATCTCGATCCAAGCCCATGTACCTCCCGCGCCAACTCATTCCGATACACCTCGGTAATGTAGGCACGGCGCTCATACACTCCCGAGGCTTGGAGTGCCTTCCACCTTCCTACACTCCGTCATAGCTCAGGTTTGCGGCGACCGCGTGTGTGTGGAGCTGGGGATCAAGCTGACGACTGCTGTCGTGTGTATATGCCGCGATGACGAGATTTCCCGTTTGACGATTATGGTTCGCACCATAGAAGCGTACCCTCGTCCGCGCGTAGCGCTCCGCTTCTTGCAACGCCACGTTCACGGCGTGACGATGTGCTTCCAGCAGCCGTCATCGCCACCGACGAGAGCTTGGACTGAGACAGACTTTGGAGCCGAAACGTAAAGTCATAAAGCGAGCGCGCCTTGCTTTCGACCTCGCCATCAGTAGAGATTCTATCCGCGCTAAGGCGCAGACGAAGGAACTCACCTGTCTTGGGGTGGAGCCCCTCACGAACAGCTTCGAACTGCTCATGTGTTACCGTGTCATTCAGTCCGAGCAACTCCGCTCCTCGACCGTGCCACTCGCCCCGCACCGTTCGGTTCTGATT
>CAXUEE010000229.1:0-351 GCA_964249905.1 uncultured Acidobacteriaceae bacterium | reverse complement strand
GGTCGCTGTGCTCCAAATGCTTCTGTGCGTAGCCAACTCCGCCCGTCATCGCCCGAGTCATCAACATAAGGCGACGCTACGGCTGTTCGAAATTACAATGTAAGCTCGGTGGATTGTCTGGGCGATGCTCCACATTCAACCTGACGCTGAGTTGGGCATCTCCAATTTCAGCGACTATTTGAAGATATGGCCCTGTATTTGAATAACGCGGTTCGCTAGTAAGCCTTCGCGTGTCGGGTGAAAGCTCTGCGGCGGATGGTACGGCCTTTGGTATGAGCATCTTGGGCTTCCTATTCCTGGGAGGAATAAGTGAAGTCGCAATAGTCATTGGACAAAATCTTTAACCTTCGA
>CAXUEE010000228.1:5580-5973 GCA_964249905.1 uncultured Acidobacteriaceae bacterium | reverse complement strand
GTCTTCGTCACGCTCAGCAGCTCGTAATAGTCAGTTTTGGTCACGTTCGCTGTTGCCATCTCTTGTCTTGATCCCGGTTGTTGGTTGTCCGTCTTTCCGCCTGCAAAAACGCTCAGTCACTGACCTGGGCAGAGTTGCTCGCGATTTTCACCATCGCGGGGCGCAGGAGTCGCTCGCGGATCTTGTAGCCGCGCCGAATCTCTTCCATCACCTGATGGTCCGGATGCTCGCTGGTTTCGATGCTGCCCAGAGCCTCGTGGATGCGGGGGTCGAACTGTGTGCCGACGGTCTCGACCGCCGTCACGCTCAGCCCTTTCAGCGCCTCTTCCATCTGCTTCAGGATCAGGCCGACACCGCTGCGCAGCTGCTCGACGGTGCCTTCCGCCTTGAGCG
>CAXUEE010000228.1:0-5570 GCA_964249905.1 uncultured Acidobacteriaceae bacterium | reverse complement strand
GTATTGCCGATGGTGTACTCGCGCGCGTCGGAGCGCTCTTTCGCCTCACGCTTGCGAGCGTTGTCGAACTCCGCCTGCAGACGCGCCAGGCGATCGGTCAGGAGATCCCGTTCGCCGCGCAGCTGCGCCACCTGGGTTTCCGAGGCCACGATGCGATCGGCCTCCGAACCAGGCTCCGGCTCGACGCTCTCATACACGCCTTCCATGCCCGCTTCCATCTTGTCTACCGTCGCTGCTGTGCCGGGGTCCTGGTCCAACCCGTCCTTTACCTCATTCACGGTCTCATCTCCAATGCTTTTTTCTGCTTCACTCTCATTGTTGCCGATGCCGGCCCAGCGCGTCATCCTGTCCCAGCTTTTCCTATGCATTCTGCTTGTCCTCACTCCGTTCGATGGCGAGAAGGCGCGTTGCCGGTTTCTGCGTTGCCGAGCGCACGCAGCCACCCATCGTCGGTTCAGCGCAGCCCGAAGGCCTGCCGTTGCACCACCTGCGCCAGGTATCCGACCTCGGTCATCGTGCGCTCATAGCGCATCCGCTTCGGTCCGATGACGGCAATGGTGCCGCGATGCTCGCCCGAAAGCCGCGCCGGGGCCGCGATCAGCACCAGCCCGGCCATCTCGGGCGCATGCTCCTCCAGGTCAAAGACCACCCGCACACTTTCCTGCCGGGCATCGATGTAGGCATTCAGCAGCGCGATCAGCCTTTGCTTTGCCTCAAGCGCGCCCAGCATCTCGCGCAGACGCTCCTGGTCATCGGCCCCCGTGATGGGCTGCGCGCCGACCAGATTTGCCACACCTTCCACATAGATCGTCTGCCGCGTCTCCGCAGCTTTCGGCACGGCCTGCGACCAAAGCTGCTCGACGAAGTTCATCAGCCGATGATATTGCTGCCGCTCATCCTCGATGCGCTGGCGCAGTTCCGCGCGCACCCGCTCGATCTCCCAGCCGCGAAAATTTTCGTTCAGGAAATTGCCCGCTGTCTCCAGTTCTGTTTGGGACAGGTCGGTGTCGAGCGCCAAGACCCGGTCCCGCACCATGCCTCCGCGCGTCACCACCACGGCCAGCACCCGCGATGCGGCCAGCCGCGAAAAATGAACATGCTCCAGCTGATCTCCGCCCGGCACCGCCGCGATGGCGACTCCTACTCCGCTCGAAAGGGTCGCCAGTACGTGACTGGTGCGTTCGAGCACGGCCTGCGTTCCGGTCACATCGGTGAAATGCGCATCGATCTCGTTGCGGCTGTGCTCCGAGAGCGCATGAGTATGGGTCGGGGCGAGCGAATCGACAAATAAGCGGAACGCCCGCGCCGTGGGGATGCGGCCCGCCGAGGTATGCGGCTGCTCCAGCAGCCCAGCCTCGGTCAGCGCCACCATCTCGTTGCGCACGGTCGCCGGGCTCGCGCTGGCGGTGCCGATCTGGCTGGAGATGGATCCCGACCCGACCGGCTCGCCCGTCTCGATGTAGCGCGCCACAATGGTTAAGAGGATTGCCTTCTGACGCGCTGACATGTCGGCCATCGTGAAGACCCCCTTTAAGTAGAGTTTACGCTGGCCGTCAAGTATGGCGTGAGATCAACAAGATCAAGTACCGGGCGCCTATGCTCAAACTGACCGCCGGCACAAGGGCCGCCATCCCCATTGTGTCTCCCCGCGAAGGATCGTAGATACTAAAAAACAGAACCGTAACTGCAGCACTCCCGAAACCCCACAAGTCCATCGTATACAGCCGAGATGCGACTCCATCGCACCCGGAAGAGGCGGCTCCAGGACAAACCCACACATGCCGCAATCACGAGCATGAGACAAAGGTTGATTGAGTTCGAAAGCCAGTGCGGCATGAGACTTCATCCTCCTTCTAACTGATCTCCAGCACGTCACTCTCGCCTTCGGCCACCCGCTCCGCTGCCGCAATCACCTTTTCCGCTACCGCATAGAATGCCCCGCCCAGCTCGCTTCCCGGTCCGGCGAGCGCCACGGGGATCCCTGTATCTCCGCGCCTGATCACCGCGGGATCGAGGTCCACCGAGCCTAGAAACTCGAGCCCGAACTGCGCCGCCGTGCGCTCCGTCCCGCCAGCCCCGAACACGTCCAGCAGCGAGCCATCGGGCATTCGCATCTGGGACATATTTTCGACCATCCCCAGCACCTCCACCTTGACCTGATGAAACATCTCAAGCGCCTTGCGCGCATCCTGCAGCGCCACGCTTGAGCCTGTCGAGACCACCACTGCGCCAGTCAGCGGCACCGTCTGCACCAGCGAGATGACCACATCGCCCGTCCCCGGAGGCAGGTCCACGAGCAGGTAGTCGAGCTCGCCCCACTCCACCTGCTGCAAAAATTGGCGGATGATCTGGTGGAGCATGGGCCCGCGCATCACCATCGGCTTGTCTCCGGGCGAGATCAGCCCGACCGAGATGCATTTCACCCCATGCGACAGGATAGGCTCGATGCGATTGTCTCCCACCACGTTCGGCTGGCGCGAGACGCCCAGCATCATCGGCACGTTCGGACCATAGATATCCGCGTCGATCAATCCCACCCGGTAGCCCAGCTTGCCCAGAGCTACGGCAAGATTGACGGCGACCGTGGTCTTGCCGACTCCGCCTTTGCCGCTGCCCACGGCCACAACATGATTGATTCCCGGAAGCGGGGTGGGGCCTTGCTGAGGTGCCTGGGGCGGTGCCATGCGATTCTCCTGTCGGTGCCGGAAGCAGCTGGACTCTCTTGTTAGATGTGCCAATCGGCCGTTAATTGTTCCCGCAGCCGCTTGCGCCGCAGCGTCTCTCCGGCGCGCATTTCACGGCGGCGCCCCGCGTCTTCAAACCGCCGCCGCTGGTGGTCGGTTTCAAGCAGCAGCTGCGGTACGACCAGGCGCTCGCCCGCCCGGTCGACCGCCACAAACGTGATGTAGGCCGAGCTGACATGCCGCAGCTTCTGCTCTCGCACGTCTTCCACCATCGCCTTCACGCCCACTTCCATCGAGGTCCGAAAAGCGCGATTGACGCTCGACTTCAGGATCAGGAGGTCGCCGACATGCACTGGCGCCACAAAGTCCAGGTGGTCCATCGACGCCGTCACCGTGATGGCGCGGGCATGGCGTGACGCAGCCATCGCGCCAGTCAGGTCCATAAACTGCATCAGGCGTCCGCCGAACAGGTTTCCAAGGGCGTTCGCGTCACCTGGGAAGATAATCTCACTGCGCTCGGACTGTGACTCGCTCACCCTTCTTGTGACTAACGGCTCGTCCATAACTTTAGTGTACCGGTAGGCACTTGCCTGCTTGCCAGAGCGGCTGGGTGCCTTCAACATAGTGGTATGGATAGAATTGCAGCGCTTGCTGACCTCTTGCGGCACAATCCCTCCGACACCTTCGCCCGTTACGGCCTGGCGATGGCTCTCGCCTCCGGAAACCAGACAGACGCTGCTCTTGCCGAGTACTCCCGTATTCTCTCGGACACGCCCGATTACGTTCCTGCGTACCAGATGTCCGCGCAGCTCCTCTTGCAGCTCGGCCGCAGGGACGAAGCTCGCGAACGCCTGGAAACGGGATTGACCGCCGCAGAACGAACCTCCAACAGCCATGCCGCATCAGAGCTCTCAGCAATGCTCCAGGATGTTGTCTGAGCGGTAAACCACCGCGGCTCCCCCACCCGAGCGAAACTTACCAGCAAGCAACGCCCGCTCTGAACGAATGCGGCGCCTCTTCAGGAGACCTTCCTTTGCCGATGCGGCGGCCCCAAATCCTGCTTCTTTGGATCTTGAACGGCTTTGCCACCCTGCAATTCGTTCGCTTCTACGTCATCAGCACGCATTTTTACCTCAATTTACCAGCCTATCTGAGCGGGCAGGAACGCCTTCCCTTCCAGGAGCGAGTGTTTCCCATTCTCCTGATGTGGCCTATCCAGCACTCCTCCCGGCTGATGGCAGCCGCCTCCCATCGCGGCCTCAACCCCGGCATGAACTCTGCTGCTACCCCGCAAACTCTGGGCTTCTATCTTGTCAGCCTGATCGCGTTTCTCGTCGCCGGCGTGTACACCGTTCGGCTGTACAAAGCGGTTACCCACAACGGCCTCCTTGGTGTGCTGGTCTACCCCGCTTTCCTGACCGTCGCTCTCTGGACTTATGTCGTGCATGTGGACGCAAACTACTCCTATCCGTACGACATCCCCTCGCTCGCCTTCTTTACCGCAGGGCTGTTCTACATCTATACCCGCCGGTTCCTGCCGCTGCTGGCTGTGATGATTGTCGGCACATTCAATCGGGAGACGACGCTCTTCCTGGTCATCGTTTATCTGCTCGACGCCGCTTCCACCGGGATGACTGACCAGACCTCCTCTCTCCGGAGTCGCTTTCGCCTGCACACCGTTCCCTGGGCGCGTACCGCACTTCTCGCCGTGGTCTGGATTGGGATCAAGGCTTCCCTGGCCCATCACTTCGCCCATAACAGCCGCGCGGAAGATTATGTTCGCGTCAAAGAAAATCTGCTTCGCCTGAAGCCGCGTCTGCTGCCGACCCTGCTCAATCTCTGCGGTTATCTGCTGCCGATTCTGTGGGTCCTCAGGAATCGCGTCAGACCGATTCGTTTCGCCAACTACATCTACGTCTTTCCGGTCTGGATCGCGGTCATGTTCGTCAGCGGTGTCATCCTGGAGACACGCATCTATGGCGAGCTTTGCTCCTTTGCTACGATCGCGGCCATTCTGCTGCTGGAACAGCATATTCGCCAGGCGAACAGCGCTGACGTGGAAAGCGACGACGTGGATGACGCCCGACAGGTGAGCCTCGCTCAGCCGCAAACCGTACAACGGGAGACGCAGGCAGCTTGAGGGAAGACGGTCTTCGACCTCACCAAAGCCGTCGGCCGGGCATCCTCGTTCTCCGGGTCACACGATTTATACTTCGATTATGGCGAATTCTGCATCCCTGCCCTCCACCCTCGGCGCGCTACGCACCTCTGAGTACACTCCGGCCTCCGTCTCGCGGTCCGTCAAGGATGAGCTTCGCGACAATCTGATCGTGCGTCTTCGCGAGACCGCCAAGTCAAAAAATCCGCTCTTTCCCGGCATCGTCGGCTACGACGACACCGTCGTTCCACAGATCGTCAACGCCGTGCTTTCCCGGCACAATTTCATCCTGCTCGGCCTGCGCGGACAGGCTAAATCGAGGATCCTCCGGGCGCTTACCCATCTGCTGGATCCGTTTTCTCCTTACGTTGCCGGTTCCGAGCTTCGGGATAACCCGTATGCGCCGCTGAGCCGATTTTCCAAGAACCTGATTGCTGAGAAGGGCGAAGATACGCCTATCGCCTGGATGACGCCGGAAGAGCGCTACATCGAAAAGCTCGCTACCCCGGACGTCACGGTGGCCGACCTGATCGGCGACGTCGACCCGATCAAAGCCGCGCGCAGCGGCCAGGAGCTCGGCTCTGAGCTGACCATGCACTACGGCCTGCTGCCTCGCGCCAACCGCGGCATCTTCGCCATCAACGAAGTGCCTGACCTCGCCGGCAAGATCCAGGTCGCGCTCTTCAACATCATGCAGGAAGGCGACGTGCAGATTAAAGGCTATCCCG
>CAXUEE010000227.1:5412-5993 GCA_964249905.1 uncultured Acidobacteriaceae bacterium | reverse complement strand
CGGCGGCATACCCCATAAAGGCGATCGCCCATGGCATGTTGAAGGGCGCCCAGATGGTGATGCGGTCGCCGAGGTGTTTGGCGAGGATGCCGGCGTAGTCGGCGTAGTAGCCGGCGAGGTCGCGGTTGGGCCAGCCGCCTTTGTCCTCAAGTGCCTGGGGGAGATCCCAGTGGTACATAGTGCAGAAAGGGCGGATGTTGGCAGCGAGCAGCGTGTCGACCAGGCGGGAGTAGTGGTCGAGACCCTTGGGGTTGGCGGGTCCGGTGCCGGTGGGCTGGATGCGGGGCCAGGAGATGGAGAAGCGATAGCTCTTGAGGTTGAGCTGCTGGATGAGGGCTATGTCTTCCCGGAAGCGGTGGTAGTGGTCGCAGGCGACGTCGGCGGTGGCCGCGCCGCGGATCTTGCCCTGGGTATGGGTGAAGCGGTCCCAGATGGACTCGCCCTTGCCGTCCTCGTTCCAGGCGCCTTCGACCTGGAAGGCAGCGGTGGCGGTGCCCCAGAGGAAGTCCTTGGGGAAGGCAACGCCGGTGGGCTGCGCGGAAGCCGGTTCATGGCCGGCGAGGGCTCCGGCAGCGGCAAGG
>CAXUEE010000227.1:0-5402 GCA_964249905.1 uncultured Acidobacteriaceae bacterium | reverse complement strand
TGCTGGTGCGGGGCTGAGGGCGCAAGCGCGGTCGGGTATGGACTTGGACGAGCGACGGTAAAGAGGTTTTTTCTGACACTTCTGTGCAAGAAAAGAAGCCGAATGGGGCAGTATGATACCGGCTCGAGGGAAGAGGTCGGGGAGAAATTTACGTTTCGGGTCATCCGTTTCGCGCAGAGAATGCTGGTCCAACCAATTTTGTGGCGCAGACATCATCGTTTGCCGTAGTATGGCCCGGTTGAAAATTCTTGAAACAGTTTCCCTTCTGGAGGTAGCACCATGGCAGCCGAATCGAGTAACCGCAGAGAGTTCCTGAAGTTTGGCACGGCGGCGCTGGCGAGCGCGAGCCTGTCGAAGACCGGTTGGTCCGCGCGCAGCTATGCCGCAATCGCGGGCGCGAACGACCGTGTGCGCACGGCGGTAATCGGCTGTGGCGACCGCATGAAATCGTCGTTGATTCCGGCCTTCTGTGAGCACTCGAAAGAGATGAACTTCGAGTTTGTGGCGGTGTCGGACATCTGGAACCGCCGCCGGGAAGAGGGTGCGGCGTACATCGGCAAAATGGCGGGCAAGACGATTGATCCGGTGCGGAACAACGACGAGCTCTATGCGCGTAAGGCCGTGGACGCGGTGCTGATTGCAACGGCCGACTTTCAGCATGCGCGGCATGGAATCGAGGCGGTGAATGCGGGCCGGGACGCCTATGTCGAGAAGCCGACGGCGCACCTGATGGAGGATGCGCGGAACTTCCGGGCGGCGGTGCACAAGTCGGGCAAGATTGTGCAGGTCGGCACGCAGCGGCGCTCGACGCCGAGCTACCAGAAGGCGGCGGAGTATATCCAGTCGGGCAAGTTCGGCGAGATCGTGATGGTGGAGATGAGCTGGAATGTGAACCAGCCGGGGCGGTGGCGGCGTCCGGATGTGGTGCCGCTCTTGAAGGAAGAGGATACGGATTGGCACCGCTACCAGCTGGGCGTGATCAAGGAGCCGTTCAACGCGCGGAAGTACCTGGAGTTTCGTTTGTTCTGGCCGTACAGCTCGGGCATTCCGGATCAATGGCGCGTGCACCAGATCGACACCGTGCACTGGTTTACCGGGCTGCCGCACCCGCGCTCAGTCGTGGCCAATGGCGGGATCTACGAATGGAAGGATGGGCGGACCAACTGGGACACGATGACGGCAGTCTTCGACTATGGGCCGCTCGATGACCTGACGAAGGGCTTCCAGGTGCAGTACACGTCTCGGTTTACGAACTCGGCGGGCGGGGTGAAAGAGCTGTACTACTCGAACGGCGGCATGATCGACATGGACAAGCAGACAGTAACGCCGACCGGCGGCCTGACGCAGAAGTTCGCGGACGAGATGAAGATGCAGGCCAACTTGCTGCCGAGCATGTCCTTGGCGAGCGGTGGAGGCGGTGCGGCTGTGGCGATGGCCACGGACGCGAACACCGGCAAGGGCGATCCGCAGACGGGCGCAAACATGCGGAACTGGATGGAGTGCGTCCGTTCGCGCAAAACGCCAAACGCAAGCATTGAGGCAGGTTACAGCCATTCCATCGCGCTGTGCATGAACGTTGCTGCAATCCAGACGGGCCTCAAGGTGACGTTCGACGACAAAACGCAGCAGGTGATGGCCGGAGGCAAGGTGTATGCGTAGGTGGTTGGCGATTGCGATGGTCGGGCTGGCCGGCGTTGCCTGTGCGCAGGTGCAGGTAACGCCGCATGAGGCGGAGCGGCGGGTGGAGGTGACAGTCGATGGCAAGCCGTTTACCTCGTATGTTTGGCCGACATCTCTGAAGAAGCCGGTGCTGTACCCGCTCATCGACGATGAGGGGGTGACGGTTTCGCGGGGGTATCCGCTGGCGATGCGGCCGGGGGAGCGCGTCGACCATCCGCACCATGCGGGAATGTGGTTCAACTACGGGAACGCGAATGGCTTCGATTTCTGGAACAACTCGGACGCGATCAAGCCGGAGGAGCGGCACAAGTATGGAACGATCCGGCAGGACCGGATTGTGTCGGTAAAGTCGGGGGCGGACCGTGGGGAGTTGGTCGTCGAGTCGACATGGACAACCGGTGAGGGCAAGGACATCCTGAAGGACTCGACGCGATACGTGTTCTTGAAGCGCGGCGGGATGCGGGTGATCGACCAGATAGTGACGCTGACGGCGCTGGACAAAGTCGTTTTCAACGATGATAAGGAGGGCCTTCTGGGGATGCGGGTGGCGAAGTGGCTGGAGTCTCCGGAGGAGAAGGGCGGCATCTTCATGGATGCGAACGGAGTTCCGACGAAGGTGGATGCGGGCGACACGCACGATGCGACGGGGGTGTACCTGACGAGCGAAGGGGTGAGCGGGACCAAGGTGTGGGCGACGCGCGGGCGCTGGTGCACGCTGACGGGGCACGATCCGGAAGGGCATACGGCGGCGATTGCGATGATCGATCACCCGGGAAATCCGGGGTATCCGACCTACTGGCATGCGCGCGGGTATGGGCTGTTTGCGGCCAATCCGCTGGGGCGGAGTATCTTCGATCCGAAGCAGCCGGCGTTCCACTTCACGATCGAAAAGGGTTCGTCGGCGACGTTTCGGTATGAGGTGGTGTTCGCGTCGAAGGCGATGACGGCGGATGAGGTGAATCGGGAGGCGGATGCGTTCGCGAGGACGAAGTAGGATCGGTTCGTTTCATCGGATTTCTCCCAGCCGATTGCTGACGACATTGCGACTTCCCGGTATGAATCCGTGTCGGTGAATGGGTTGGCGATTGCATCCATCTGAAGCTTTTGATTCCTAGGGAGTATTTTTTGAGGATGGCCAAGGCTTTAGAAAAATTCTTATTTAAGTCATCGAGTGCGATGATCGAAGCCGCTCCTGGCTTCCTTGATGACGTCCCAATTGTGTCCGATCCAATGGACCAAGGTCCGCATCGGTTCTAGAAGGCTCAGACCAAGAGGAGTAAGTTCATACTCCACTCTTGGAGGAACCTCGGCAAATACGTGACGTGACAGAAGGCCGTCTCGCTCCAACTGGCGCAACGTAGTGGTGAGCATCCGTTGCGAGATGCCGTCTATCGACCGTTGCAGTTCAGAAAAGCGCGCTCGATAGCCCGGCTTCCTCGAAAGCGCAACAAGGAGCAGGACGCTCCACTTGTCTCCGATCTTTGCCAGAAGATCGCGAAGAGGCTCTGTTTCTTCACTTCTGCACGTGAGAGCGGCCGGGCCTCCGACAGCGTTTTTGCTGGCTTTTTTCATAGGTTACTCTCAGCTTCGTTACTAAGATCAATGTGCCGTCTTCCCTAAACGTAGCATTCATTCCATGATGTAGGTATCGATAAGTAACCATTAGGTGGGTCACATCGGGACTTTCGAATCCACGGGGAGTAAACCATGAGGGCGCGTAGGCGTCTGCTTTACGAATACAAGGAGATCCAATGCGTGTATTTCTTACCGGGGGCACGGGCCTGATCGGTTCAGCTATCGTTCCGGAACTCATCAACGCTGGGCATCAGGTGCTTGGCCTTGCCCGGTCGGAGACGAGTGCAAGAGCTCTCCTCTCCGCTGGCGCTGAGGTTCTTATGGGCAATCTCGAAGACCTCCACACTCTCAGTGACGGTGCGAGTCGAGCTGATGGAGTGATTCACTGTGCCTTCGACCTCGATTTCGCAAACTTTGAAAAAAACAGCCAGACGGAGAGGATGGCCATTGCGGCTCTTGGGACTTCGCTTGCCGGCTCCGATCGTCCTCTGATTGTCAGCTCGGGACTAGGTCTCACATCACCGATCCGTCCGATCACGGAGGATGTCGATTCGCCTGCCGTTTCAGCGTCACCCCGCGGTCCGGAACAGGCTGCGCGCTTGATGCGCGAGCAGGGGATCAACGTCACAGTCGTGCGCGTTCCCCAGGTTCACAACATGGTCAAGCAGGGCCTTATTACGAGCCTTATTGCTGTGGCGCGTCAAGTGGGTGAGTCCTCGTACGTGAATGAAGGATTGAACTGTTGGCCGGCCGCGCACGTGACCGACGTTGCTCGTCTCTACAGGCTTGCGCTCGAGAAGTGCGAACCCTCGCGCTACCATGCGGTCGCCGAAGAGGCAATCCCGCTTCGAGATATCGCCGCCGCCATTGGCCGAGGCCTTAGGGTTTCAGTCATTTCTATTTCATCGGAGGAGGCACACGCCCGTTTTGGTCGCATTGGCGGGTACGTAGGGATGGATCTTTCGGCGTCGAGCGCGTGGACGCGGAATCGGCTCGATTGGATACCGACCGGGCCGGGGCTGATGGAAGATCTTGACCGTACACGCTATCTAAAACATTCAGTTTCTTGAGGCGAAGCTGTCTTACCCTTACGACTCTTGACTGCTGATTACAGGCCCATGCACTCATTGAGCAGGAAGAGTCCTCATAAACGCCGTTTACGGAAGTTGGCGCCTTGTCCATGCTCCGACCGGCGTATGACGGTCAAATTTCGCTTGTACGACCTAGCAGTACCGCTACACTTGCAGAGCAGGTGTTCTGCCAGGTCGGCGGCACGGTAGATCGCACTCCCCAGAGAGAGCGCTATGCGATGGAGTTGGATGGACCTCAACTTTCCGTGGATCGGGGCCGGGGCTGCGGCCGTTGTACAGGTCCTGCTCTTCTCAACGAATCGACTGCGAAGCGATCTCAACCAAGCGCGATGGCGCGATCTCAGCTGGCTTTCCTGGCTCGCAGTCGCGATCTACCTGATCCACAACGTCGAGGAATATGGGGTGGACCTGCTTAGGCGATTCCATGCTTTTCCCGACACGATGTGCGCAACGCTGGGTCAACCGCATTATCCCTTGTGCCCGATCCCAGCGCCGTTTTATCTGGCGGTCAACCTGCCGCTGTTCTGGGTCGTCGTTCCCGTCGCGGCCCTCTTGAGCCGCCGTCACCCGATCCTCGGTCTTTCGATCTATGGAGTGATCTTCGTTAATGCGCTCACGCATCTCGGAGCCTTCGCGCGCGCCGGCTACAATCCCGGCTCGCTTACGGCGCTCCTCCTCTTTCTTCCCATTTCGCTCTGGGTGGCCGAAGTCTGTTTTGGCAAGCAAGGGCTCCCCTATGGCGGACTCGCTTTCGTCGTCGCCGAAGGCATCCTCCTGCATGCCGTCTTGATCGGCTCGACGATGCTGTTTCTGCGCGGCGTGATCGGCCGTGCTGCTCTCATCGGCATTCAGATTGTGAACGCTCTCCTGTTCTTTGTGTTTGCCTGGATTGCCGAAAAGTGGCGAAGCGGCATCTTCACTCGGCCTCATCCTCGTCAGTCCTCGTAAACGCGTTGGGCGACCTGAGCGACGCTCATGGAGTTCAGGCGCTGATGGCGTCGTGCCCGCATCGCTACTTGCGGGCGGGCGGAGGGGACCAGCTGACCCCGGTGGGGG
>CAXUEE010000226.1:4516-6006 GCA_964249905.1 uncultured Acidobacteriaceae bacterium | reverse complement strand
GGGTAGCTGGGGTGGGCTGATCCGCCGAGAAGCAAATCCTTCGCCTGGCGAAGGATGAAAACTGCTTTGGAGAGATGTGCGTTTGAGTGTAGGGCATCTGTGCTCTGCAGGTCTTTTCTTCCTTCCTGCCTTGCCCTTGCCAAGCCGCCTACAATCAGTTTGTGCCTCTTCGCATTCTGATCGTCGACGACGAACCGCTGGCCCGCCAGGAGCTGCAGTATCTTCTTGAGACTGCCGGCGACATCGACGTGGTCGGTTTGGGCAACAATGGGATCGAAGCCGTCGAGCTCATCGAGACGCACGCCCCGGACGTCGTCTTCCTGGACGTCCAGATGCCCGGTCTGGACGGTTTCGGCGTCCTCAAAAAATTGATGCAGAACCAGACCACACTTCCGCAGGTCGTCTTCGCGACTGCCTATGATCAGTACGCTGTGCGTGCGTTTGAGGTGAACGCGGTCGACTACCTCCTCAAGCCCTTCGACCGTAATCGCGTCGCCCGCACTCTCGAGAAAGCTCGCGCCCGCCTGCCCACGCTCGCCCCGCCCGATACCGCCGCCAAACTCGACGCGCTGCTTCGCTTGGTCGAAGAGACCAAGCTTCCCTCGCCCGCAAAGATCGGAGCCGCTAAGGTTGTCGTCCGTGCGCATAACCGTCTACTGCTGGTCGACCAGAAAGAGATCTGCTTCGCGTTCATTGATGAAGGCGCGATCCTCGTCACGACTGCTTCCGTCCAGGGGCACTCGAACTGCCGTACGCTGGAAGAGCTGATGGACCTGCTTGACCCGGAGACTTTTTGGCGCGCGCATCGCTCCTTCGTCGTCAACCTGCAGCATATCCATGAGGTTGTTCCCTGGTTCAAGTCCAGCTACCAGCTGCGCATGGACGACCCGAAGCGCACGGAGATCCCAGTCAGCCGCAATCAGACCAAGCGCCTGCGGGAGCTCTTCAATCTCTGAGGAGATGTCCTCTTGCTTCAGTGCGCGCCGGCGGGAGCTTTCCCTGGCTTGACCTTTTTTAGAAACCAGACGGCTACCACGCAGATCATGCACAGAATGGCCAGCCAGCGAAACACATCCACGAACGCCCACAAGCTCGCCTGCCTCTGCAATTGCTGATACAGCATGGCCGCCGCCGGCCCGCCGTCGGTTGGGCTTCCGGCGTTCGATGGGCCGAAATGTCCGGTCAGGGCTCGCCGCATCTGCCCGACCGACTGTTCGAACTGCCGTCCGCTCATCGGGATGTAATTGGTGAGCTCATTCTGGTGTACGTCGGAGCGGCGCGTCAGCAGCGTCTGCGCGAGCGAGATGCCGATGCTGCCGCCTACGTTGCGCAGGAGATTGAACAGCCCGCTCGCATTGCCGATCTGCTCGTTGTTCAGCGTTCCGTACGCGCCGGTCGAGATTGGCACAAACACAAAGCTCAGGGCGAAGCCGGTGATGAGAATCGGCAGCAGGAGCGTGGTCGGCGAGATGTCCAGCGGGATGTTGCCG
>CAXUEE010000226.1:0-4506 GCA_964249905.1 uncultured Acidobacteriaceae bacterium | reverse complement strand
TGCCGAAATACAGCGTGGTGATACCGAAGGTGAAGAAGCCGAACGTCAGCAGCAGCCGTGGGTCGACTTTGTTTGAGAGGACCCCGATGACGGGCATGCCGCACACCGCGCCGATGCCGCGCGGAGCCACTGCCACCCCCGCGGTGAAAGCCGTGTAGCCTAACAATTCCTGATAGAAGAGCGGCAGCACGGTAGTCGTCGAGTAAATGGCGATGCCGAACAGAAAGATGAGCAGGCAGCCTACACCGAAGTTGCGGTCCTTCAACACTCGCAGATCGACCAGCGGATCTTTCTTCGTCCAGGAGTGGTACACGAAGTACACGAACGCGGCCACCAGTGCGAAGACCGCCCAGCGAATCCAGATCGCGCCGAACCAGTCGTCCTCCTGTCCCTTGTCCAGCACGACCTGCAGGCAGCCCGTCCAGACGATCAGCGCTCCCAGACCCAGTCCATCAAACGGCTTCGATTTCGCCTCCTTGATGTAGTCCGGATCGTGGACAAAACGATTGATCATGATCAATGCCAGCAAGCCAATCGGAATGTTGATGTAGAAGGCGTACCGCCAGGAGTAGGTGTCCGTGAGCCAGCCGCCCAGCGTGGGCCCCAGCACCGGGGCCACCACGACGCCAAACGCAAACACGGCCATGGCGGCCCCGCGTTTGGCTGGAGGAAACGATTCCAACAAAATGGCCTGCGAGAGCGGCTGCAACGCCCCGCCGCCCGCGCCCTGGACGACCCGCGCCAGCAACATGAGCGCCAGCGTAGGGGCCGCGCCGCAGGCAAACGAGGCACTCGTGAAGAGCGCGATGCACATCATCAGGAACCGCTTGCGGCCGAACCGCAACGAGCACCAGTTCGACATCGGCAGAACAATCGCATTTGAGACCAGGTAGCTGGTCAGCACCCAGGTCGCTTCGTCATTGGAGGCGGACAGCGACCCCGCGATATAAGGCAACGCTACCGCCGCGATCGAGGTGTCCAGCACCTCCATAAACGTGGCCAGCATGACCGCGGCCGCAATCAACCACGGGTTCTCGCCCTTGGCCGCCGGTGCTTCGGCAGCCTGATGAGAACCCGCAGACGAAGACACATCCTGGGTTTGCGCAGTTGATGCCATTGCCGTCCTCGCAAGGAAACGTCTCTTCTCATGACGAAGAGTCGCGTTGATTCTACCGCTATGCCTCTGCCAGCATCTCCGCCCGCGGATCTTCCGGATTCAGTTTCGCCAACTCCCGCAGAATCTCCTTGGACCGCTCATCCTGCACCTTTGGCACGATGATTTTAACTTCCACGATCTGGTCTCCGCGGATGCCCTCCCGGGTGGCCGAAGGAACTCCCTTTTCCCGCAGTCTCAGCTTCTGCCCAGTCTGCGTTCCGGGCGGAATTTTCAGCTGCGTCCGCCCATCCACGGTCGGCACCTCGATCTTGGCCCCCAGCGCCGCCTCTGTCACCGTCACCGGCACGGACACCACGATGTCATCACCAGTCCGGCTGAAGAAGGCGTGCACCCCTGTCTTGATGATCAGGAACAGGTCGCCTTTGGCTCCGCCGTTGACTCCCGCGTTGCCGCGTCCAGCCAGCCGGATGCGCTGCCCGTCGCGGGTCCCGGGCTTGATCCGGAACTCCAACGGCTCCCGCCGTACGACTACCCCTTCGCCGTCGCAGGTCGGGCACGTACTCTCGACGCGCCCCGACCCGCCGCAGCGCGGGCACTGGATGTTGAACTTCATCCGGCCGCCCATCTGCGTCACCTGCCCCGACCCATGACACTCCGGGCACTCGGTCGAGCTTCCCGTCACGCTCTTGCCATTACACGTCGGGCAGGTCTCCTGGCGCTGAATCTCGAGTTTGGTTACCCCGCCGCGAATCGCCGTCCAGAAGTCGATCGATACCTGGTACTCGATATCCGACCCAGCCTGCGGACCGCGTGCCTGCCCTCGCTGCCCTCCAGAGAACATGCCGGAGAAGATATCCTTGAACGACCCTCCGAAGCCGCTGCCTGCCACAGGCTCCCGAGCCTCGCCCGCGCCGCGCGCACCCGACGCAAAGTTCGAGAAGTCAAACCCGCCAAACTCAAACGGAACCTCCTGCGAGGACCCGCGGCCTCGCGAGGATCCTGGTCCCGGACCGCCCGTGCCTGGAAACCCGCTTCCGTATCCGCCGCGCGCCGCCGCTTCCGCCGCTTCCGCCGCTGCCGGATCGATGGAGTCCGAGTAGAACCCGAACTGGTCGTACACCTTGCGCTTTTTATCATCGGAGAGCACATCATTGGCCTCGGAGATCTCTTTGAATTTTTCCTCCGATCTCTTGTCGCCAGGGCTTACGTCCGGATGGTGCTTGCGCGCCAGCTTCCGGAACGCCTTGCGAATTTCGTCCTGCGACGCATCCTTCTTGATCCCAAGCGTTCCGTAATAATCTTTCGTCTGTGTTGCCATAAGTCCTCTGTCTTTCTAGGCCGTACGTGCCAGCAAAACACCATGTTCATCCACCGGAGCGGGTTTGATGGGTGTCCCTCCCGCGGCTACTCTGGCGTCTCGCGCAAGTTCCAACTCATACCGCGCCTGAAGGTTCATCCAGAACTCCGGGTCAACCCGGAAGTACTCGCCTAACCGGATCGCCGTGTCGCCCGTGATCCCCCGACGCTCGTTCACAATGTCTCCGATCCGCGTCGCCGGCACACCTAACGCAAGGGCCAGCGCATTCGCACTCAATCCCAATGGCACCAAGAACTCCTCGCGAAGCATCTCGCCGGGATGAACAGGCGGCATCCGCTTGGCGATCGGGCGCGACGAAGCACCTTTAGTGATAGTCCGTGATCTCGATGTCGTAGGCATATCCTTCTTTCCAGAGGAAACAGATTCGGAACTGATCGTTGATGCGAATACTATGCTGCCCGGCGCGATCGCCGCGAAGCAGCTCTAAGCGGTTTCCAGGTGGAGCTTGCAGTTGCTCGAGTGAAACAACCGCCTCGATCTGCAGGAGCTTGCGCAGAATGACTCTGGACACCGAGCCGTACCGCCGACTCTTCTCGCGTCCAAAAATGCGCTTTGCTTCCTCATCCTTAAATCCTCCGATCATACGCTCCGCATGCCATGCGTTCCGTTATACGCCCTTCATCCTACTCCGCTTGGCACTTCGGGCACCAGAAGAGATTGCGGCCGCCCATGATCTGCGTCTTCACCTCCGTGCCGCATACAAAGCAGGGCCGTCCCGCGCGCCGATACACATAGTGCGCCTCCTCCTTCAACGCCGCGCCGCGCCGGTGGGGACGATCCTCCGCCCGTGTTGTCACAATCCGCCGATCGACCATCGCCAGCGGCATCAGCAGCGACGCGTCTTTCCAGATCGTCCGCAGTGCCGTCTCCGGCACTGCACTTCCCGCGCGAAAGGGACTCTCCCGTGCCCGAAACAGTAGCTCCGCACGAAAGATATTGCCCAGCCCGGACACAACCTTCTGATCCATCAGCAAGAGCCCGATCGCCGTCTTCCGCTTGCTGATCCGCGCCATCATCTTTGCCGGCTTGTCGCCGTTGAGCGGCTCCGGCCCGCGCCGCGCCCGCCGCGATGTCCATTGCGCTTCGGTCCACACTGAGCAGTCCGTCGGGCCGCGCAACTCCATCCACTGCGTTTTGTCCCAGATGCGCATCCGCAGCGCGCCCCGAGGCTCAGGCATCGGCTGCTCGCCCTCGGTGAAATCGCCGTACAGCCCCATATGCACATGCACAATGCGCCGCTCGCGAGCCACCACGCCGAAGTCATAGCCCAGGTGCTTCCCCACGGCCATCACGCCCGCGAGTATCCGGCCGTCGAGCAACCCTGCATTCTCAAACCGTCCCTGCGGCGAATCCACATGCACTTTCTTGCCGGCAAACATCTCGGCGTGCAGCGCAGCCCAGCGATGGGTCTCGTTGCCTTCAGGCATGGGTCTTTACGCGCGCCTCCGCCTCGTCCGGCGGTGCGGCGCCCTCAGGCCAGTCCGGAAGCTCCGGCTGCTCGGCCAGGTGCATCTCCTTGGCAATCTCGCGTGCCACCTCGCGCGCTGCGGCCCGGCGGCTGCGGCGTGGGCGCCCACCCGACTCCAACTCATACTTATAGTGGTCGATGATGCGATCCGGCGTCCACAAGGCCCAATGGTTGGCATTCTTGGCATGCATGCGGCTCAGCTGGATCTCATCCATCTTTCGCATCATGCGTTGCAGGTCATCGTAGTGATCCGCATACGCCGACTCTGGTGACTCGATCAGCTGCTGCAGGTCGACGTAAACAGGCTGCGCCCACTCATAGAAGGTGTGCCACATGTCATAGAGGTCAAGATGACCTTTCTTGACCAGCAGAGCCAGATGCTCATAGAAGTCCAGCACTTCAAACACGCTTACCGGAGGTTCCTCCAGGTCCCACGGAACGAGCTTGGCTTCCGCTCCCGTCAGGTCGAGCCGGGCCGTTGCCAGACGCCGGCGCGCCGCAACGAAGTTTTCAGAAAGGAAAAAGGTAAGCTGCTTCTCAAGA